>NZ_CP186013.1:0-588150 GCF_049314985.1 Buchnera aphidicola (Pterocomma populeum) | reverse complement strand
TGGAGTTTTTAGTTAATGATTTATACTCAACATTATGGAACAGGTCGTCGTAAAAGTTCTTCTGCTAGAGTATTTTTAAAGCCTGGAGATGGCAGTATTACTGTTAATAAACGTTCTTTAGATAAATATTTTAGTCGTGAGACTTCTTGTATGGTTGTTAGGCAACCATTAGAATTATTTGATATGATAACTAAATTTAATATTTATATTACTGTCAAAGGCGGTGGAGTATCTGGTCAAGCTGGTGCTATTCGTCAAGGTATTACTCGTGCTTTAATTCAATATAATTCTTCTTTTCGTAATGAATTACGAAAAGCTGGTTTTGTTACACGTGATGCGCGACAAGTAGAACGTAAAAAAGTGGGTTTACGAAAAGCAAGAAAACGTCCACAATTTTCTAAACGTTAGTATTTTATTAAAGAACTTGGTTTTCTAATTAACCGAGTTCTTTTTATCGATTATATAATTTTAATTATATTCCAATATAATAATTTTTTGATAATATTTAATATTTAATTACATTTATATTGAGATAATTATTTTAAAAATATCTTTATAATATAAAAAATTTAAAAATATTATTTTTTTAAATATTTGCAAATAGAATGACATAGTTCTTGAGTACCAATTTTATTAACAGATGAAATTAAATAATATTTTTCTTTTATTTGTAATTGATCAACAATTTTATAAACAATTTTAATTAATTTTTTTGGATCTAATAGATCAATTTTATTAAAAATAAACCATTTTGGTTTATTATATAATTTTATGCTATATTTTTTTAGTTCATTGATTACAACATTAATATTATTAATAGGACAAGAACCATTAATAGGAGCTAAATCAATAATATGTAGTAAGAGTTTACATCTTTCTAAGTGTTTTAAAAATTGAATTCCTAAACCGATTCCTTGAGAAGCATCTTTCATTATTCCTGGAATATCAGCGATTATAAATTTTTTATTATGAGAAATAACAGTTCCTAAAGTAGGATATAGAGTTGTAAAAGGATATTCTGCAACTTTTGTTTTTGCGCTAGATATCTTAGTCACAAGAGTAGATTTTCCTGCATTAGGCATCCCTAATGTTCCCACATCAGCAATTAAGATTAATTCTAATTGTAGATCACGTTTTTCTCCCTTTGTGCCTAAAGTTCTTTTTCGTGGTGTTCTGTTAGTAGAAGATTTAAATCTTGTATTACCTAATCCATGCCAACCACCTTTAGCAATTAATATTTTTTGTTTATGATTTATTAAATCTTCGATTATTTCTCGTGTTTGATAATTAATAATTCTAGTACCTATAGGTACTTTGATAATAATGTCATTACCTTTTTTTCCAGAACAATTTTGACCTGATCCATTTTGACCATGTTGAGCTTGAAATATTTTTTTAAATCTTAAATCTATTAAAGTATTTAAATTATTATCTGCTTTTATCCAAATATTACCACCATTTCCACCATCGCCACCATCAGGACCACCTTTTGGAATATATTTTTCTCTTCTAAAATTAATACATCCATTTCCACCATTTCCAGCAATTACTTGAATTTTAGTTTGATCAATAAATTTCATTTTTTTTCCATATAAAATTTTTATTAGTATTTGAGTGCAATAAATACTAATAAATATAAAAAAATAATTAAATAAAAATTTTTAATATGTTTTACATATTTCATCCTATATTAGAGAAAATAGTTTTTTTATT
This sequence comes from Buchnera aphidicola (Pterocomma populeum), assembly GCF_049314985.1. Classification (GTDB taxonomy): domain Bacteria; phylum Pseudomonadota; class Gammaproteobacteria; order Enterobacterales; family Enterobacteriaceae; genus Buchnera; species Buchnera aphidicola_BQ. The sequence continues at coordinate 586,437 of NZ_CP186013.1, read as the reverse complement.
AATAAGCATAGAATTCCCCTAAAATAAGGGGTTTTCTATATAGATATAATTTAATTTAAAATATTAACATATTTTCTTTTTTTGAGACCTTTTTTTTGAAATTGTACTTTACCATCAATCATAGCAAAAATAGTATGATCTTTTCCACAACCTGTATTTTGACCAGGATGAAATTGGGTACCACGCTGTCTAACAATAATGCTTCCAGCTAAAACATATTCACCACCAAAATGTTTTACGCCTAATCTTTGAGCATTTGAATCGCGACCATTTCTAGTTGATCCTCCAGCTTTTTTATGGGCCATTTTATTTTTCCTATTTAACTGTTATTAATATCAATAATTTTAACATCAGTAAAAGATTGACGATGTCCTTGTTGTTTTTTATAGTGTTTTCGACGATTAAATTTTACTATTTTAATTTTTTTTGATTTTCCGTGTTTTTTAATATAAGCTTGAATTATACCACCAGATATAAAGGGATTACCTATTGTAATATCATTTTCATCTTTGATTAGTAGTATTTTATTAAATTTTATTTCTGTACCTATTGGTGTATTAATTTTTTCTAATCTAACAGTTTGATTTTTTATTACTCGATATTGTTTTCCACCACTTAAAAAAACTGCGTACATATATACTCCATTGTATTTTTTATTTTTTATATTATAAATTTTACATAATAAATTTATTTATATAGAATAATAAAATATTTAATAATATTTTATTATGATCATATAAGTAATATTTATTTTATGATAATATCAGCACCTAAATTATTTAATTTTTTTACAATAGATTCATAGCCTCGCATAAGATGTTCTGTATGATGAACAGTTGTTTTCCCATCTGCGATACATCCAGCTAATACTAACATTGCTGATGCTCTTAAATCACTAGAAAAAACATGATTTGATGATAATTTAGGTATTCCATAACAAATAGCAGAATTGTTTTTTATGGTAATTTTTGCTCCCATATTAATAAGTTCTTTAATATGCATAAAGCGATTTTCAAATATTGTTTCAGTAATTTTTCCTATTCCTATTGATATTGTATTTAATAGAGTAAATAAAGCTTGCATATCCGTTGGTAATCCAGGATATGGTTCTGTACAAACATTAATAGAATGAGGTCTTTTACCTCTCATATCTAAACTAATCCAATTTTTTCCATTTTTAATAATTGCTCCAGTTTCAGATAATTTGTGCGTAATATTATACATATTTTTAGGATGGGTATTATGACAAATAATATAACCTTGAGATATTGCTGCAGCTATTAAAAATGTACCTGTTTCAATTCGATCAGAAGTGATTTTATATTTTCCACCATTTAATTGAATTACGCCGAAAATAATAATTTTATTAGTACCGGCTCCAATAATTTTAGCGCCTAAGGTATTTAAAAATTTTGCAACATCTATTATTTCTGGTTCACAAGCGGCATTATCAATGATTGTTAAACCTTCTGCCAATACAGCAGCACTCATAATAGTAATAGTGGCACCAACACTGATTTTTTTAATAAATATATATTTTCCTTGAAATCGCTTTTTTATAGAAGCAAAAATACAATTTTTATTTAAAATAATTTTAGCACCTAATTGGATTAAACCGTCAATATGTAAATCTATAGGTCTATTTCCTATTTTACATCCTCCAGGAAAAAAAATTTTAGCTTTTCCGAATCTTGTTAGTAGTGGAGCTAGAATCCAAATTGATGCTCTTATTTTTTTAATAAGCTCGTAAGGAGGGTAATAAATTGTTATTAAACTGGTATCAATAAATATTTTTTTTTTATATTTAATTTTTGAACCTAAAGATAAAAGTAATTTTAAAGCTATGTTAATATCAGTTAGTTTTGGAACATTATCAATAATAACTTTTTCTTTTGTTAAAATTGTCATAAATAAAATTGGTAATGCAGAATTTTTAGAACCTGAAATATAAACATTACCTTGTAATTTTTTATTACCTGTTACATAAAATTTACTCATGTATTGATAAGTCTCTATTCTATAAATAAAATATATTTTTATTAAGTATAGTAATGTATATATTATAACGAATTAATTATTTATATTATTACTAATAATATTTTTTTTATTCCATTCTTCTAAAGTATATGATTCTATTGATATTGCATGAATATGTTTTTCAACAATCATATTCATGAGAGGAGAATATATAATTTGTTGTTTTTTAACAGGGCTTAAATCTTTAAAAATATTTCCAATGGCAATTATCTTAATATGATTTTCATCACCTGTAATATAAATTTTTTGTAAATTTAATTTTTGTGTTAATAGTATTTTAATTTTTTCTATATTCATTTTTGATTATCTTTTATGGTAAAAATATATAATTAGATTTAATGATTTAATAATATTTTTTATTTTATATATTGTATTATAAATTAATTATAAAATATTATTATGCAAATAATGATTTTTAAACATGAAATTAATTTAAATTACTGTTTTTTTTATATATTATTGTTATAATTTTTTATTTCAATAGTATAGTTTTAAATAAAATAAAAATATTTCATGTTTTTTTAAGCAAAATTTTATAAGAAAGAATCGTATATAATATTGAATATTAAAAATTTAAAAAATATTATTTTGTATAAAATTTATCAAATGTTATTTATTTTTTAAAAAAATAAAAATTATGAGGTATATATATGACTAATTTAATTCCAATGACAATAAGAGGTGCAGAAAAACTTCGAGAAGAATTAAAAGAATTAAAAACCATACAACGTCCTCGTATTATTCTTGCGATATCTACTGCTAGAGAACATGGTGATTTAAAAGAAAATGCAGAATATCATGCTGCTCGTGAGGAACAATCTTTTTGTGAAGGGCGTATTCAAGAAATTGAGAAGAAGTTATCTCAAGCTCAAATTATAGATATTAGTACTATTTCTAACCATGGACGAGTAGTATTTGGTTCGACAGTCACTGTGATAAATATTAAAACAAAAGAAAAATTTACTTATCAAATTGTAGGTGATGATGAAGCGGATTTTAAAAAAAATTTAATTTCTATTAATTCTCCTATGGCAAGAGGTTTGATTGGAAAAGAAGTAGGTATGATTGCAACTATACGAACGCCAGGTGGTGATATAGATTATAATATTTTTAATGTAGATTACTAATTATTTTTATTTATTATAAATTTTTAAAAATATATTATAATTTTTTATTATATAATGCTTCTTTATATACTTCAATATTTTTATGAGTTGATAAGTAAAAATATTTTTAAAAAGTATTTTTTAATAATAAACACTAATATAGTGATCATATGACTTCTGTAAAAAAATCAAAAAGTTCTATTCGTTGGTTATCAGAGCATATTAAAGATAGATATGTAAAAGAAGCTAAAAGAAATAAAATAAGATCTAGAGCTTGGTTTAAGCTAGAACAAATTGATCGTAGTAATACATTGTTTTATTCTGGTATGAACGTTATTGATTTAGGTGCGTCGCCGGGTAGTTGGTCACAGTATGCCTCTTCTCAAATTGGAAATAAAGGCCGTATCATAGCATGTGATATACTTCCGTTTCAACCTATATCTGGTGTTAATTTTATTCAAGGAGATTTACAACAAAAAAAAACATTTAATATATTTTTAAAATATATAAAAAATATTCATGTTCATATGGTAATGTCTGATATGGCACCTAATATGACAGGACATTCTTCTATTGATTTACCCAGTTCTATTATCTTGTGTCAACTAGCATTAAAAATATCTAATTACGTATTATCTAAAAAAGGTACTTTTTTAGTAAAAGCATTTCAAGGAGATGGTTTTAATGAATTTTATAAAGAAATTAAAATGTTATTTTCCAAAGTTAAAATTTGTAAACCTAAAACTTCTCGATCAAGATCTCGAGAAATCTTCATTCTAGCAATCAGATGAAAAATATAGTAATCTGTTTTTTTTAAAATAGATGTAATGAGAGGTTGTTCCCTTGAGTGACATGGTTAAAAATCTGATTTTTTGGTTAGTCATCACGGTTATATTAATGTCTATCTTTCAGAGTTTTAGCTCTAATGATATCAGTGATCATAAAATAAGTTATTCTACTTTCTTATCAGAAGTAAATCAAAATCAGATTCGTGAAGCAAATATTAACGGGCATATTATTCATGTTACTAAAAAAGATAATAGTAAATACGTTACTTATATGCCTATTCATGATTTAAAGTTATTAGATAATCTTTTAATTAAAAACGTTAAGGTGGTAGGTTCATTACCAGAAGAACCAAGTGTAGTTGCATCTATTTTTATTTCTTGGTTTCCCATGTTGTTGCTCATTGGTGTTTGGATTTTTTTTATGCGTCAAATGCAAATGGGTGGTGGAAAAGGCGCTATGTCTTTTGGTAAAAGTAAAGCTCGTATGTTATCAGAAGATCAAATCAAAACTACTTTTGCTGATGTTGCAGGTTGTGATGAGGCAAAGGAAGAAGTAAGTGAATTAATTGAATATCTTAAAGAGCCTGCTCGTTTTCAAAAATTAGGCGGTAAAATTCCAAAAGGTATTTTAATGGTAGGCCCGCCTGGAACTGGAAAAACTCTATTAGCAAAAGCTATTGCAGGAGAAGCTAAAGTTCCATTTTTTACTATTTCTGGTTCTGATTTTGTTGAAATGTTTGTTGGTGTAGGTGCTTCTCGAGTAAGAGATATGTTTGAACATGCTAGAAAATCTGCACCATGTATTATTTTTGTTGATGAAATTGATGCAGTAGGTCGTCAAAGAGGTGCTGGACTAGGTGGTGGACATGATGAAAGAGAACAAACTCTTAATCAAATGTTAGTAGAAATGGATGGTTTTGATGGTAATGAAGGTATTATTTTAATTGCCGCTACTAATAGACCAGATGTATTAGATCCTGCTTTATTGCGTCCTGGACGGTTTGATCGGCAAGTGATTGTTGCTTTACCAGATATTCGTGGGCGTGAACAAATATTACGAGTACATATGCGAAAAGTGCCTCTATCAAAAGATGTAGATCCTATGATTATTGCGCGTGGTACATCTGGTTTTTCAGGAGCTGATTTAGCTAATTTAGTGAATGAAGCTGCTTTATTTGCAGCTAGATTAAATAATACTGTTGTTTCTATGATGGAACTAGAAAAAGCAAAAGATAAGATCATGATGGGTTCTGAAAGAAGATCAATGGTTATGAGTGATAGTCAAAAAGAAGCTACTGCATATCATGAATCTGGTCATGTTATTATTGGTAGATTAGTACCTCAACATGATCCAGCACATAAAGTGACTATTATTCCTAGAGGTCAAGCTTTAGGAGTAACGTTTTTTTTACCAGAATCTGATACATTTAGCATTAGTCGAGAAAAATTAGAAAGTCAAATATCAACTTTATATGGAGGTCGTTTAGCAGAAGAAATTATTTATGGTTCAAAAAATGTTTCTACTGGTGCATTTAATGATATTAAAGTAGCTACTAGTTTAGCTCGTAATATGGTTACTCAGTGGGGATTTTCTGAAAAACTTGGGCCATTGTTATATGCTGAAGAAGATGGAGAAGTATTTTTAGGACGTTCCGTAGATAAATCTAAGCATGTGTCAGATGAAACTGCTAGAATTATTGATGAGGAAGTAAAATTATTAATTGAAGTAAATTATAATCGTGCAAAAGTTTTATTAAATAAGAATATAGATATTTTACATGCTATGAAAGATGCTTTAATGAAATATGAAACCATTGATGCATTACAAATTGATGATTTAATGGAAAGGAGAGAAGTGCGTCCACCAAAAGGATGGAAATGAAGTATGTAATTTTATAGTAGTTAATAAATAATATATAAAATAAAAAAATATTATTTTTAATTTCTTTATTTTTTTCGACTCTTATTTTTAATATTAATAAAAATAAGATGAAGTGATTTAATTATATAACTTCATCTTATTTTTTATATCTATACTATAAATATATTTTTTATAGTATTTATATAAATTTTAATTATATGATGATAATATTTTAATAACATTTTTATTTATTAAAGAATAATCTTAAAAAATTAAATATATAAAAACATATTTTTAAATGATAAACCATCTTAGTAGAGGATAAAAATAAATTTTATTATAAGATAGTTATATATTTTGATATAAAATACAATATATAATTTACGTATAATAACTTCAAAAAACAACTTAAAATAAAATTTATCTTAGCATTAAGTATTAAAAGGAAGTATTATATGTATTTATTTTTTTTGGTATTTTTTATGTTAGTTTCTATTTTTTTAATTTCTTTTATTCTTTTACAGCCAGGTAAAGGATTTAATCATTCTACTTATTTAAGTTCTAAAAATAATTTAACTTTATTTGGTAATATGCATCGTAATAATTTAATAACTAAGATCATTAGCATTCTTTCTTGTTTATTTTTAGTAATCAGTGTTATTTTATGTAATATTAATAACAGTAAAATAAAAAAAAATTTTTTTTGGGAAAAAGATAAAAATAGTATTATTAGTAATCATAAAACATCTCATATAAAAAAAAACAAAACATTTCATTAATATTAATTTAACCAAAAATCTTTTAATAGCCGAGGTGGTGAAATTGGTAAACACGCTATCTTGAGGAGATAGTACTGAATAAGTATATGGGTTCAAATCCCATCCTCGGCAATATTTCATAAATAAGATATATTTTAATTGTAAATAAAAGACATACTTAAATAAATTAATATAAAATTTATCATATTTTTAATAACGTAGGGTAATGCTACCTAGACCTCGAATTTTCGGGGTTTTTTATTTAGAGAATTTGAAAAAAAATATATTTTATTATATATATTTTTTAATATTTAATATGAAAAATAAATTTTATTTTTTTTATTATAAAAAAGCTTTATTTTGAGGTTTACTAAGATGAATAAGGAAATCTTAGCTGTTGTAGAAGCTGTTTCTAATGAAAAATCTTTACCCCGTGAAAAAATTTTTGAAGCTTTAGAAATGGCGTTAGCAACAGCAACCAAGAAAAAACATGAACAAGAAATTGATGTTAGAGTTAGTATTAATCGTAAAACTGGAGATTTTAGTACTTTTCGTAGATGGTCGGTAGTAGAAATAGTCACTCAACCAACTCGTGAAATTACGATAGAAGCAGCGTGTTTTGAAAGTGAAAAAGTAGAAATAAATGATTATGTAGAAGATCAGATAGAATCTGTTATTTTTGATAGAATTACTACTCAAACTGCTAAACAAGTAATTGTACAAAAAGTACGTGAAGCAGAAAGAGCTATGTTAGTAGATCAATTTCGTAAATATACAGGAGAAATTATCACAGGTATAGTAAAAAAAATTAATAGAGATAATTTGACATTAGATTTAGGAAATAATGCTGAAGCATTAATTCTAAGAGAAGGTATGTTACCCAGAGAAAATTTTCGTCCTGGAGATCGAATAAGAGGTCTTTTATACGGAGTTTATCCTGAAGCTCGTGGTGCTCAATTATTCATTAGTCGTTCTAAACCGGAAATGTTAATTGAATTATTTCGAATAGAAGTACCTGAAATTGGTGAAGAACTTATTGAAATAAAAGCTGCAGCACGTGATCCTGGTTTGAGAGCTAAAATTGCAGTTAAAACAAATGATAATCGGATTGATCCAATAGGAGCTTGTGTTGGTATGAGAGGTGCTAGAGTACAAGCTGTATCTAATGAATTATGTGGTGAAAGGATTGACATTATTTTATGGGATGATAATCCTGCGCAATTTGTGATTAATGCTATGGCTCCGGCTGAAGTTGCTGCTATTATAGTTGATGAAGATCATCATACTATGGATATTGCAGTAGATACAAATCATTTAGCGCAAGCTATTGGAAGAAATGGGCAAAATGTTCGTTTAGCTTCACAAATCAGTGGCTGGGAATTAAATGTTATGACTACAGAAGAATTGCATAAAAAACATGAACAAGAAGCACATATTGCTTTTAATTTATTTAAAAAACATTTAAATATAGATGAAAAAATTATTAATATTTTAGTAAAAGAAGGTTTTTCATCTCTTGAAGAATTAGCTTATATACCATTTAATGAATTATCATCAATAAAAAATTTAACTAAAGAAGAATTAAAATTAGTTCGAGATCAAGCTAAATATGGGTTAAATGTAATAGAATCAGAAAAAAGAAATGCTCTTTTTTTAAAAAAATCTGAAGCGAGTTTATTAAATATTGAAGGCATGAATTCAATTTTAGCATCAAAATTATCGGAAAAAAATATATTTACTTTAGAAGAATTGGCTGATCAAGGAATAGATGATTTAGTAGATATTGAAGATTTAGATTCTAAAACAGCTGGGATGTTAATTATGGCAGCCCGCAATATTTGTTGGTTTGGTGGTAAAGTCTGATAATAGGAATTAATAGAAATGATAGATGTAAGTTTAAAAGTTTTATCTGATGAAATAAAAATTTCAATGAAGAATTTAATACAAAAATTGTCTGAGATTGGAATTTTTAAAAATGAAAATGATTCTATTAGCATCGAAGAAAAAAATAGTTTATTAGTTTCACTTCAAAAAGATAAAAATATTTCTTTTGATACTTTAATTTTAAAAAGAAAAATGCGTACTACTTTAAATATTGCTACAGTAGGAGGAAGAAATAAAGAAGTTCAAGTAGAAGTTAGAAAAAAAAGAGCATATTTAAAAAATAATAAATTGATACAAAAAATGTCATTAAGCGAAAATAAACAAAAAAATATATTAATTAAAAATAATGTTTTAAAACCAAAGAGTATAAAAAATTTAGAAAAAACAATTGATAAAAAACATGATATCACATCAAAAAATGTCATACAGAAAAAGTTATCTCATCCATTAAACATAGTAAATGATTTAAAAAAATTTAATAATTCTGCAAAAGATACGAAAAAAACACAGTTAAAAAAAAATATGGAATTATACGAGAAAAATTTAAATAAAAAAAGATTATTAAAAGATAATATAAAAAATTGGACTATTGGTGAACAAGATAAAAAAGACTATCATTTAACAACTTTTTTACGTACACAGAAAATTGAAAATGATCATACAACAGAAAAAGATCAAAAAAAACGTGCTCGTAATATTCAAAATAATCGTCAAAAAAAACATAATAAACAAAATAATAATGAAAAGTATAAAAAAGAAGATAATAGATTTAATACTTCTCAAAAGAAATCTATTGCATTACAGCAAGTTTTTCAAAAACCTACATCTATTATTAATAGAGATATAGTTCTTAATGAAACTATTACAGTATCAGACTTAGCTAATAAAATGGCTATAAAAAGCTCAGAAGTTATTAAAAATATGCTAAATATGGGAATAATAGGAGAAAATAATCAAGTTATTGATCAGGATACAGCTCAATTAATTGCAGAAGATATGGGTCATAAAGTTATTTTACATAGAGAAAATGAATTAGAAGAAAAAATTATGAAAGATCGAGATACAGGGAATAATATTTTTCTAATTCGTCCTCCTGTAGTAACTATTATGGGACATGTTGATCATGGTAAAACATCATTATTAGATTATATTCGCTCAACAAAAGTTACTATGAATGAAGCTGGAGGTATTACACAACATATTGGAGCATATCATGTTAAAACAAATGCAGGAGCGATTACTTTTTTAGATACACCTGGTCATTCAGCTTTTACCGCTATGAGATCACGAGGAGTTCAAATTACAGATATTGTAATCTTAGTTGTTGCAGCGGACGATGGTGTAATGCCTCAAACACTGGAGGCTATTCAACACGCTAAAGAAGCTAATGTTCCAATAATAGTTGCTATAAATAAAATAGATAAAATGGAATCAGATCTTGATAAAGTAAAAAATGACTTAATGAAATATGAAATTATTTCAGAAGATTGGGGAGGTAATAATATATTTATACCGCTTTCTGCTAAAACAGGAAAAGGTATTGATCAATTATTAAATGCTATTTTATTACAAGCAGAAATTTTAGAATTAAAAGCTATTTCTAATGGTATGGCAGAGGGTGTTGTTATCGAATCTTTTTTAGATAAAGGTAGAGGACCGATAGCTACTGTATTAGTTCAAAAAGGAAAATTAAATAAAGGTGATATAATATTATGTGGATTAGAATATGGTAAAATTAAAACTTTAAGAAATGAAATAGGTAAAGAAATTAAACATGCTGGACCTTCTATTCCTGTAGAAATATTAGGATTATCTAAAGTGCCTTTATCTGGAGATATAGTAACAGTAGTTCGTAATGAAAAACAAGCTAGAGAGGTAGCATTTTATAGACAAAATAAACATCGTGAAACAAAGTTATCGAATCAAAATCGAGTAAGTTTAGAAAACATGTTTGATAACATGAATAAAAATAATTTTTCTGAATTAAAAATTATTCTTAAATCAGATGTTCAAGGTTCTTTAGAAGCAATTTCTGGGGCTTTAATTCAATTATCTACTAATGAAGTAAAAATTAATATTATTAGTTTAGGAATTGGTAGCATTACAGAAACAGATGCTTCTTTAGCATTAGCTTCTAATGCTATTATTTTAGGATTTAATGTTCGAGCTGATAATACTGCAAAAAAAATTATTGATTCAGAGCACTTAGATATGCGTTATTATTCAGTTATTTATAATTTAATTGATGAAGTAAAATTAGCTATGACTGGTCTGTTATCACCAGAGTATAAACAAAATATTATTGGTTTAGTACAAGTAAGAAATTTATTTAAGTCTCCTAAGTTTGGCTTTGTTGCTGGTTGTATGGTAATAGAAGGTATTATTAAAAGACATAGTAAAATTCGAATAATCAGAGATAGTATTGTTATATATGAAGGTGAATTAGAATCATTAAGACGTTTTAAAGAAGATGTTAATGAGATTCGAAATGGCATAGAATGTGGTATTGCTATAAAAAATTATAATAATATACGTATTGGAGATACTATAGAAGTATTTGAAATAAAAGAAATAAAAAGAACAATATAAAAATTACTTTATTTAAATATTCTTTATTTTCTATATTTTTAAAATATCATTTTTTTTTGGTAATATAATTATGGAACAATTTTTTAGCCGATCTGATCGAATTTCACAAGAATTACAAAAAAATATTGCTTTTATCATACAACATTCATTAAATGATCCTCGTTTTAATACATTAATAACAGTATCTGAAGTTAAATTATCAAAAGATTTATCATATGCACAAGTATTTGTTAGTTTTTATAAAGATAATGATCAATATCATATAAAAAAAATTATTATTATGTTAAATAAAGCTTCTGGTTATATTCGTAAACTATTATGCAAAAAAATGAGATTGCGTATTATTCCATATATTATTTTTTATAATGATGATTCATTATTACAAGGTAATAAGATTTCTATGATATTAAATAATATTATGAATAAAAAGTAATGTCTATTTATAAAGAATGCATAGGATATATAAATGTTTTTTTATAAAAAACGAAATGTTAATGGATTACTATTATTAGATAAGCCACAAGGAGTGTCTTCTAATTATATTTTACAAAAAGTAAAATATATTTTTCATGCCAAAAAAGCAGGTTATACAGGAACATTAGATCCTTTAGCTACTGGTATGTTACCAATTTGTTTTGGAGAAACTACTAAGTTTTCTCAATATTTAAGTGAATCTGATAAAAAATACCATGTAATTGCAAAATTAGGTGAAAAAACTTCTACATCTGATTCTAATGGTATAATTATCAGAAGAAGAGTTATAGATTTTACATTTGATAAATTACATATGTCTATACAATCATTGACTGGTTTGATTGATCAAATTCCTCCAATGTATTCAGCTATTAAGCATAATGGAAAACCATTATATAAATATGCACGGAAAGGATTAATAATTAAGCGAAAGATAAGAAAAGTATTAATACATAAAATTGATTTTATTAATCAGTCTAATAATTGTATTGAATTTAATATATTTTGCTCAAAAGGAACGTATATTCGTACTCTTATAGAAGATTTAGGAGAAAAATTAGGCTGTGGTGCGCATGTTATTTTTTTACGTCGTTTGCAGGTAGCTTCATATTTTCAGTCACAATTAGTAACAATGGAAGATTTATATCATTGTTCTAATAATACTATTCATAGTATTAATTTTTTTGATACATTAGATAATTTTTTAATGCCTATAGATAGTCCTATATCTTTTTTACCAAAGATATTTATTTCTATAATGCAAGCATATGATTTTCATTTGGGTAAAAATATTTTTTTTTCAACTAATCTTCAAAATACTTTAGTACGAGTAATAGAAGAAAAAAATAAAAAATTTATAGGATTAGGTAAAATTAAAAATAATAGTATTATTATACCATATCGATTAATTTCTAATATAGATAATTAAGTAGTATATTTTTAAAAAATGAGTATGATATGATTTTTTAAATAATTTTACTATATTAAAATATATTTAATATAGTTTAAATATATGGAGTATTATATGTCTCTAAGTGTAACAGATAGAAAAAATATTATTTTAAAATATGGTAAAAATCAAAAAGATACTGGTATGACAGAAGTTCAAATTGCATTTTTAACACATCAAATTAATCATCTTCAAATTCATTTTTCTCAACATAAAAAAGATCATGGCAGTCGTAGAGGACTTTTAAGAATGGTTTCTAATCGTCGTAAATTATTAGATTATTTAAAGCATCAAGAAATATCTCGTTATACTATATTAATTGAAAATTTACATTTAAGACGATAATTATTTTTCATAAAAATATTATGTTTTATAAAGGGCTTTATTAGCCCTTTTTTTATAATTTTATCAGTTTTGATAATATTTAAAAATATATTTTTTATTTTATAAATAAAAAATTCTATTAATATTTTATCAATCGAATTTTTTATTAGTAACAATGGATTTATTACTTTCAATTTATTTTTAATTATTTTTAAGGATCATATCTTGCTCAATCCAATTGTACGTAAATTTCAATATGGACAACATACAATTACTTTAGAAACCGGTATCATGGCTAGACAGGCTACTTCAGCTGTAATGGCTAGTATGGATGATACTACAGTATTTGTTACAGTTGTTGGACAGAAAAAAATAAATGCAGAGCAAAAATTTTTTCCTTTAACTGTTAATTATCAAGAACGTGCATATGCAGCAGGTCGTATACCGGGTGGTTTTTTTAGAAGAGAAGGGCGTCCTAGTGAAAATGAAATATTAATAGCAAGATTAATTGATAGACCTATTCGTCCATTATTTCCAAAAGGTTTTTTTAATGAAATTCAAATTATTGTTACAGTAGTTTCAGTTAATCCACAAATTAATCCAGATATAATTTCTATTATTGGTGCATCGACTGCTTTAAGTTTATCAGGAATACCTTTTTATGGTCCTATAGGTGCTGCTAGAGTAGGGTATCTTAATAATCAATATATTTTAAATCCTACTAGTGATGATATGAAATGCAGTACTTTAGATTTAGTTATTTCAGGAACACAAAATGCTGTTCTTATGGTAGAAGCTGAAGCTAATATTATGAGTGAAGAAAAAATTCTTAATGCTATTCTTTTTGGCCATCATCAGCAACAGGTAGTTATTAATAATATTCGATCGTTATCTAATGAAGCAAGAAAATTACCATGGATTATATCTTATCCTGAAGTAAATCAATTATTAGAATCAAAAATTATAAAAATATCTGAATTAGAAATTAGTGCTGCTTATTGTATTTTTAATAAACAAGAAAGATGTGAAAAATTAAATAGTATTAAAGAAAATTTAATTGTATTTTTATCTAGTGAAAATGATAATATAGATCTTGAAGAAATAGAAGCAATTTTCCAAAAAATTGAAAAAAAAATAGTGCGTAAGCGTATATTAAATAATGAAAATCGTATTGATGGACGTGATAAAGATATGATTCGCGCACTAGATGTTCGTACAGGTATTTTACCCAGAACACATGGTTCAGCATTATTTACACGAGGAGAAACACAATCTTTAGTATCAGTTACTTTAGGGACATCTAGAGATGCACAAAATCTAGATGAATTATTAGGAGATCGAACAGATAATTTTTTATTTCACTACAATTTTCCACCTTATTCTGTAGGAGAAATAGGAATGATAGGATCTCCAAAGAGACGAGAAATCGGTCATGGCCGTCTTGCAAAACGAAGTTTATTAGCAGTGATGCCTAAATTAGATGAATTTCCTTATACTATTAGAATAGTATCTGAAATTACAGAATCAAATGGATCTTCTTCCATGGCTTCAGTTTGCGGAGCTTCTTTAGCACTTATGGATGCTGGAGTTCCTATTAAAGAAGCTGTTGCAGGAATATCTATGGGATTAGTAAAAGAAGGTAATAAATATGTTTTACTTTCAGATATATTAGGTGATGAAGATCATTTAGGAGATATGGATTTTAAAGTATCTGGAACAAAAAGTGGAATTACAGCATTACAAATGGACATGAAAATAGAAGGAATTACTAATGATATTATGAATTTAGCTTTATATCAAGCTAAAGCAGCTCGATTGCATATTTTGAATGTTATGCAACAAGCTTTAAGTGCTCCAAAAACTGATATTTCTGAATTTGCACCTCGTATTCATACAATGAAAATTAATCCTGAAAAAATTAAAGATGTCATAGGAAAAGGAGGATCTATTATTCGCATGTTAACTGAAGAAACTGGTACTGTGATTGAAATTGAAGATAACGGTATTGTTAAAATATCTGCTAATATTAAAGAAAAAGTAAAACATGCTATTCGTAGGATTAAAGAAATTACAGCTGAAATTGAAGTAGGTCGTATTTATTCTGGAAAAGTAACAAGAATTGTAGATTTTGGTGCTTTTATTTCTATTGGATTAGGAAAAGAAGGTTTAGTACATATTTCACAAATATCTGATCAAAGAGTGGATAAAGTGTCAAATCATTTGCAGCTTGATCAAATCGTTCTAGTTAAAGTTTTAGAAATAGATCGTCAAGGACGTTTACGATTAAGTATCAAAGAAGTAGATCATTCACTTAATCATAATAAATCTATAAAAAATATGATTATCTGATACAATTAATATACAGAATAATTTTTTTAATAAAATATAGATTTATATTTAATCCAATAGTACCATGTGAATAATATAAAAAATAATTTTTTTAAAATTATATCTTTATAATATTATGTTTTTAAAAAGATAATTTTTATTCATTGCTAATGCGATTTTTTAGTAATATATATTATATATCTAAAAATTCATTAGCAATCACTAATAAATATTAATATTAATTTAAATTTTTTTAAATTATTTAATTTTTTATTTATTACATCATATAATTTGAGCCGGTTCACACCTTTCAATGAGAATAAATAAATATTTTCATCATTAGCTATGTAGACTGGCCACTGTAACTAAAAAGGCATATCTACTGCATGACTCATATTGAAAGCACATTTTCTTTTCTTGGTTTAAATCCCTTTTTAATTCAATCTTTAACTGAAATGGGGTATGTTAAACCTTCTCCTATTCAATTAGCCTGTATTCCTCTTTTATTGGAAGGCAGAGATGTATTAGGAATGGCGCAGACAGGAAGTGGAAAAACAGCTGCTTTTTCACTACCTCTTTTACATAATTTAAAAGTTAATTTAAAAGTTCCACAAATTTTAGTATTAGCACCAACAAGAGAATTAGCAGTGCAAGTAGCTGAAGCTTTTTCATCTTTTTCTAAATATATAGTAGGAATAAAAGTTTTACCGTTATATGGCGGTCAAAGATATGAATTACAATTAAGAGCATTACGCCAAGGTCCTCAAATTGTTGTAGGTACTCCAGGACGATTATTAGATCATTTAAAGAGAGGAACACTTAATCTTTCTAATTTACATGGATTAGTTTTAGATGAAGCAGATGAAATGTTACGAATGGGTTTTATAGAAGATGTAGAAAATATTTTATCACAGATTCCTAAAGAACATCAGACAGCATTATTTTCAGCAACTATGCCAGAGGCTATCCGTCGTATTTCTAAACGTTTTATGAAAAACCCAAAAGAAATTAAGATACAATCAAATATTACTACTAGACCAGATATTAAGCAAAGCTACTGGATGGTATATGGAAAAAAAACTGATGCTTTAATACGTTTTTTAGAAGTGGAAGATTTTTCTGCTACAATTATCTTTGTTAGAACAAAAAATGCTACTTTAGAAGTATCTGAAGCATTAGAAAAAAATGGTTATAATAGCGCAGCGTTGAATGGTGATATGAATCAATCGTTACGTGAACAAACTTTAGATCGTCTAAAAAATGGAAGATTAGATATTTTAATTGCCACTGATGTTGCTGCTCGTGGTTTAGATGTTGATCGCATTAGTTTTGTAATTAATTATGATATTCCTATGGATGCAGAATCCTATGTACATCGGATTGGTCGTACAGGGCGAGCTGGACGAGCTGGACGAGCTTTATTATTTGTAGAACATCGTGAACGTCGTTTATTACGAAATATTGAAAGAATAATTAAACAGTCTATTCCAGAAGTGCAATTACCACATATTGATTTATTATGTCAAAAGCGTCTAGAAAAATTTTCAAAAAAAGTACAACAGCAGTTAGAAAGTAAAGATTTAGAACAATATATTATTTTATTAGATAAACTATATATTACGGATGAATTAGACATTAAAATTTTAGCTGCAGCATTATTAAAAATGGCTCAAGGGGAACGTCCGTTAATTGTGAAAAAAGATTTACTTATTCGTTCTTTTAAAACATCTTTTACAAGAGATGATTATCGACGTGAAGATACACGTCAAAATCGTATTCGACGTGAACGTCGAGATATAAAAAATACAGATATATATCGTATTGAAGTAGGTCGTAATGATGGAGTAGAAGTACGTCATATTGTTGGAGCTATTGCTAATGAGGGTAATATTAGTAGTCGATATATTGGGAATATTAAATTATTTTCTGCATATTCTACTATTGAATTACCTAAAAATGTTTCTAAGGATTTATTAAAAAATTGTATTCGAACTCGTATTTTAAACAAACCAATTAATATGCATTTATTTAATGATACTGTATTTTATGAAAATAAAATACCTAATCGTTCTGTTTTTCATAAAGATAAAATGAATTTTCGTCGTTCATCAGAAAGTAGTCAAAAAAAATTTAATACTCTAAAAAAATAGATATTTTTCTGTAAATATTGAATTTTTTATGCCGCTCTGCGGCATATTGAGATTTTAATTGCATATAATATAGAAGAGTTCATAAAATTTTTTATTAATATTATTTAAAAAATGCTATAGCTTCAATTTCAATTTTTGCATTTTTAGGTAATTTTTTAACCTCTACAAAAGATCTTGCAGGAAAAGTAGATTGATTGTTTATAAAAAATGTTTGATAAATATGATTAATAGCATCAAAATCTCTTAAATCAGTTGAAAAAATAGTTGTTTTAATAATATTTTTAACTTTTAATTCTGATGCATCAATAATAGATTTTATATTTTTTAATACAAGATATGTTTGTTCTTCAATTGTTTTTGGCATTTCTCCGGATCTTACATCAATGGGTATTTGTCCAGATATCATTAAAAAATGATTAACTTTTATTGCTTGCGAATACGGACCAATAGCATTAGGTGCGTTTTTAGTACTAATTATATAATTCATAAAAGATCACTATAGTTTTAAAATTTTTTTATGATAATAGTATTATTTACATCATAATACTGTATTTTTAGTAAATTCTTTTTCACAATATTTACATTTTAAATGCATATTTTTTTTTTTATCTTTTTTTAAAGTAAAACTAGATGTTATAAAATGGTTATTACTAATACAATTACTATTTGGACAAATTAAAATACGTTTAATTTCTTTTGGTAAATTAGGAAAAATTTTACCAACTACGTTATATTTATTTATATAATTTACAGAAGCACATGGAGCATAAATAGCTAATTGATTAATTTGATCATCACTTAAAAAAGTATTTTCTATTTTTATAATATCTTTTTTTCCTAATTTTTTAGATGGTAAATTTAATCCAATAGTAATTCTTTTTTCTGTTTCAGTAAATCTAAATAAAGATAGCAATTTAAATCCAATGTGTGCAGGAATATGATCAATGACACTTCCAGATTTAATTGCTTCTACTTGTAGTTTATTTGTTTGCATATGTTATAATTTATGTGTGTTTTTCAATTAAAACTAAAGATAAAATAGCTTGACGTGCATAAATTCCATTTTGAGCTTGTTTAAAATACCAAGCATAAGGTGTATGATCAACATCATAATCTATTTCATCTATGCGGGGCAATGGATGTAATATTTTTAAATTATTGCGTGCATTTTTTAAAGTTGTTGTATGTAATACGAATTTGGATTTTGCATTAGCATATTCTGTAGAATCTAATCGTTCTTTTTGTATTCTTGTCATATAAAGAATATCTATTTCAGAAATAATATCTTCAATATGATTATATCGATTCCAGCGAATTTCTTTTTTATATAACATGTCATTAATATAACTAGGCATAATTAATGCATCAGGTGAAATGAAAAAAAATTGATTGTGTTTAAATTTTGCTAATGCTTGTGTTAGTGAGTGTACTGTTCTTCCATATTTTAAATCTCCTACCATAGCAATATTTAAATGATTTAATCGTGTTTGAGTTTCTTGAATAGTAAATAAATCTAATAGTGTTTGTGTTGGATGTTGATTGGCTCCATCGCCAGCATTAAAAACAGGTATACCATTCGAGCATTCTGATGCGAAACGTGCAGATCCTTCTTGTGGATGTCTAATTATGATAGCATCTACATATGAACTTATGACTGAAATAGTATCAGATAGTGTTTCTCCTTTTTTTTCTAAAGAAATATTTTTACCATCAGAAAATCCTATAATAGATGCACCTAAACGATAAATAGCAGTTTCAAAAGATAATCGGGTTCGTGTTGATGCTTCAAAAAAACAACTGGCAATAATTTTATTTTTCAATAGATTAGGTTGTTGTTTTTTTTTTAAAAAAGCAGATTT
The DNA here is from genome assembly GCF_049314985.1 of Buchnera aphidicola (Pterocomma populeum). Lineage (GTDB taxonomy): Bacteria > Pseudomonadota > Gammaproteobacteria > Enterobacterales > Enterobacteriaceae > Buchnera > Buchnera aphidicola_BQ. The sequence goes on along the minus strand of NZ_CP186013.1, from coordinate 567,330 downwards.
TTTTAAAACTAATTCTAATTCATAACGATTTAAATCATTTATAGAAATAATATTTTTTTTATATAATGAATTTATCAATTTTTATTTTTCCTTCATTATTACAAAAAAGATAATTTTTTTGTTTTTACAATATATTAAATATATTAAAAATAAATATATAATCTTTTATTACGATTTGTACTATAGATATATTTTTTGTGATAAACTGGATACTAAAAGTGATTTAATAGTATGTAATCTATTTTCCGCTTGTTCAAAAATAATATTTTTATTTTTTTTAAAAATATCATTTGTTATTTCCATTCCATTTTCAAAACCATATTTTTTTAGTATTGATTGCCCTATTTTTGTTTCTTGATCATGTAATGCCGGTAGACAGTGTAATATTTTAATATGAGTGTTGTTACTCATATCTAACATAGAAGCGTTAACTTGATATTTTCTTAATAGTTGAATTCTTTTGTCCCATATTGTCTCCTTTTCTCCCATAGATACCCATACATCTGTATAAATAAAATCTGCATTTTTTACACCTTTTTCGATATTTTCAGTACATATAATATTGCCATTGTTTTTTTTAGCTTCTTCTTGACATGTAATAAAAAGATTTTTATCTGGCCAACATTCCCTTGGAGCAACTAATCGTAAATTTAAACCCACTAATGCAGCAGCTTCTAAAAAACTATTTCCCATATTATTATGTGCATCACCCACATATGCACATGTTATTTCAGAAAATAATTTATTAGGCATAATTTCTTTTATTGTTAATAAATCAGATATTAGTTGTGTTGGGTGAAATTGATCTGTTAATCCGTTCCATACAGGTACTTTAGAATATTTAGATATTGTTTCTATTATATGATGACTATGCCCCCGGTATTGAATTCCATCATATAATCGACTAAGAACTTGAGCAGTATCTTCTATAGATTCTTTTGTTCCAAGATGTGTACTATTAGGGCCTAGATAAGTAACATTTGCACCTTGATCAAATGCTGCAACTTCAAATGAACATCTTGTCCGTGTTGATTCTTTATCGAAAATTAAGGCAATATTTTTTTTTTTCAAAAGTTGTTTTTCTATATTATTTTTTTTATCAATTTTTAATTTTTGTGCTAAAAAAATAATATTTTTTAATTCATTTGGAGTAAAATCCATGAGTCTTAAACAATGATGTTGATACAGAGTATTCATTTTATATTTCCCGTATTGTATAATAGATGTTTGACTGAACTTAAATAATTCAATACATAATATTATTTTTTTTAAATAATTAAATTATTATGAATGTATTGAATAACTTATATTTTAATTAATACACAATATTATTAAATAATAAAATATCAAATATTTATAAAAATTTCATATTAATAATATAAAATAATATGATAAACTTTTTTGTATTAAAATATATTTTATTTATACACAGAGAAAAATTATGAAGTTTTTTATAAATAACTACGATTTAAATACATATAATTCTGATTGTATTATAGTGGGTGTATTTGAGCAAGATGAACTAAGTATTTCTGCAGAATATTTAGATAAAATGACTCATGGATATATTAGTTCATTAATAAAATTAGGAGATATATCTGGAATATTAGGTCAAACAATGTTATTACACAATGTTTCTAATATCCCTCATACAAGAGTTTTATTAGTGGGTTGTGGTAAAAAAAATAAATTAGATAGAAATAATTTTAAAAAAATTATAAAGAATAGTATACAATCGTTAAAAAAAACTTCTGTAAGAAAAGCAATGTTTTGTATAAATGAAATAAAAATTAAAGATTTAAATATGTATTGGACGATTAGGGTTTTTGTACAAAATATAATGGATTCTTTATATAATATTATTAAAATTAAAAATTCATTTAAAAAAAGAAATAATTTAAATGAAATATATATACATATTTTTGATACAAATGACATTATTTTCTTAGAAAAAGCATTACAGCATGCTTTAGCTATTAATGAAGGTATTATAGCTACAAAAAATATTAGTAATTTACCAGCAAATATATGCACTCCTTTATATCTATCTAAAAAATCAAAAGAATTGTCTCAAAAATATCAAAATAATATCACAGCAGAATGTATCAATGATGAAGATATGAAAAAATTAGGTATGAATTCTTATCTTGCAGTTAGTCGTGGATCAAAAAATAAACCTTATATGTCTATTATTAAATACACTAATAATGATATTCAGTCAAAAAAAGTTATTGTTTTAATTGGTAAGGGAGTTACATTTGATTCGGGAGGTATATCTATAAAACCATCTCATCGTATGCATGAAATGAAATATGATATGTGTGGAGCAGCAGCTGTATATGGTACTATGATTTCAGCAGCTATTTTAAAATTACCATTAACAATTATTGGTGTGTTAGCCAGTTGTGAAAATATGCCTGATGGAAATTCTTTTCGACCAGGTGATGTATTAACAACTATGTCAGGAAAAACAGTAGAAGTATTAAATACTGATGCAGAAGGAAGATTAGTATTATGTGATGTTTTAACATACGTAGAAAAATTTTCTCCAGATGTTGTTATTGATATTGCAACATTAACAGGCGCTTGTGTTGTAGCGTTGGGTAGTTGTGTTAGTGGTTTATTTTCAAATAATGATATATTATCTACTCAATTGATTAAAGCTTCTGTACAAACAGATGATAAAATATGGAAATTACCATTATTTCCTGAGTATCATAAAGATTTAGTATCCAATATAGCAGATTTTTCAAATATAGGTAAAGGAGAAGCTGGAGCTATTACTGCCGCTTGTTTTCTTTCTTTTTTTGCAGAAAAATATCATTGGGCTCATTTAGATATTGCAGGTACTGCTTGGAGGGATAACACAAAAAAAGGAGCTACAGGACGACCTGTGGAATTACTGTGTCAATTTTTATTAAATGCATCTCAATGTAATGAAATATAATAGAACTAAAATAACATAGCAAGATAATTAAAACTCATAGAAATTCTATCTTAATATAAAATATAGTATAAAATAATGGAAAAAAATTATAATCCTCAAGATATTGAAAAAAAATTATATGATTTTTGGGAAAAAAATGGATATTTTAAGCCAATTAATCATTTTAAAAAACCAAGTTATTGTATTATGATGCCTCCTCCTAATATTACAGGAAGTTTACATATGGGACATGCATTTCAACAAACGTTGATGGATATATTAATTCGATATAATAGAATGCAGGGAAAAAATACATTATGGCAAGTAGGAACAGATCATGCTGGCATTGCAACTCAAATTATAGTTGAACGTAAAATACAATTAGAAGAAAAAAAAATAAAAAATGATTATAGTAGGGAAGAGTTTATTAAAAAAATATGGTTATGGAAAAAAGAATCAAATCATGTTATTACAGATCAAATGCGTCGTTTAGGTAATTCAGTTGATTGGGATCGTGAAAAATTTACTCTAGATCCAGATATTTCATTAGCTGTTCAAGAAGCTTTTATTATTTTATATGAAAACAATTTAATTTATCAAAAAAAACGACTAGTACATTGGGATATAAAATTAGAAACAGTAATTTCTGATTTAGAAGTAGAACACAGATCTATGAAGGGAAAAAAGTGGTTTATTGCATATCCTATTCTTTATAATAATGCAAAACCACATAATGAAATGAAATATTTAACAATTTCCACAACAAGACCAGAAACTTTATTTGGAGATACGGCTATAGCAGTAAATCCTAATGATCATAAACATAATCATTTGATTGGTCAAAATGTTCTTGTTCCTTTAATTAATCGTGTTATTCCTATAATTTCAGATAAATATGCAAAAATAGACAAAGGAACAGGTTGTGTAAAAATTACTCCTGCGCATGATTTCAATGATTATAAGGTTGCTTATCGTCATAAATTACCCATGATTACTATATTTACTTTTAATGGAAAAATAAAATATAAATCTAAAATTTATGATTATAAAGGTAATCTATCAGATGTTTATAATTCTTTTATTCCATTAGAATTTCAGAATTTAGATATTATATCTGCTAGAAATAAAGTTATCCAAGAAATTAAAAAATTAGGTTTTTTAAGAAAAATAGAAGAATGTGATATTATTGTTCCTTATAATGACCGTAGTGGTGTGATTATTTTACCAATGCTGACTAATCAATGGTATTTAAAAGTTTCAGAATTATCTAAAAGTGCAATAAATGTAGTAAATAATAAAACAATTGAATTTATACCAAAACAATATAAAAGTATGTATTTATCTTGGATGAATAATATTGAAGATTGGTGTATTTCACGTCAATTGTGGTGGGGTCATAGAATTCCTATTTGGTATGACAATAAAAAAAATATATACATTGGAAGAAATGAAACTGAAATAAGAAAAAAAAATAATATTTCAGATGACATCTCTTTAGTACAGGATCATGATGTATTAGACACTTGGTTTTCTTCAGCATTATGGACATTTTCTACTTTAGGATGGCCGAAAAAAAGTATTTTATTAAAAACGTTTCATTCTACTAATGTTTTAATTAGTGGTTTTGATATTATCTTTTTTTGGATTGCTCGTATGATTATGTTAACTATGTATTTTATTAAAGATAAAAATGGAAATTCACAAGTTCCTTTTAAAAAAATTTATATTACAGGATTAATACGAGATGAAAAAGGTCAAAAAATGTCTAAATCTAAAGGAAATGTTATTGATCCAATAGATATGATAGATGGAATTTCTTTAAAAAAATTAATTGATAAAAGAACCAGTAATTTGATACAACCAAATGTTATTAATATAATACGATTGCGTACAATAAAAACATTTCCTAATGGTATTGAAGCTACAGGTGCAGATGCTTTACGTTTTACATTTTCTTCTTTAGCATCAAATACACGTGATATATATTGGGATATGAATAGATTAAAAGGATATCGTAATTTTTGTAATAAATTATGGAATGCTAGTCGTTTTGTAATTATAAATACTAAAGACCATCATTTTTCTCATTCATTCAAACAAAATAATACTTTATTATTTAATCAATGGATATTAATAGAATTTAATAGTACAGTAAAAAAATATCGTCAATCATTGGATACATATCGATTTGATTTAGCTTCTAATATTTTATATGAATTTATATGGAATAATTTTTGTAATTGGTATTTAGAATTTGTTAAAATTATTATTCATAATGGATCATCTTTTGAAGTTGATACTACTAAGAATATATTAGTTCATATTTTAGAATCTTTATTAAAATTAGCACATCCTATTATACCATTTATCACTGAAAATATTTGGCAGCGTATAAAAAAAATTAAAAATATTAAAAATAGTACAATCATGTTAGAATGTTTTCCTAAATATGAAAAAGAAAAATTAGATGATGGTATTATTCATAATGTTGATTGGATAAAAAAAATTATTATTTTTTTAAGAAATATCCGTAATACTATGAATATAAGTTCTATACAATTATTACCTATATTATTTTATAATATTTCATATGATCAAAAAAATCTTCTTAAAAATAACGCATTTTTTTTAAAAAAGATAGCTTATATAGAGAATATAACTTTTTTAGATAAAGAATATAATGACCCTTTATCAATTAAAAAAAATATTGATGGAGTAGAAATAATTGTACCAATTTTACAAATATTAGATAAAAAAACAGAATTAAATCGATTAAAAAAAGAAATATATAAAATTGAATTATCTATGAATAAAAGTCAAGAAAAAATCTTAAATAAAAATTTTATAACATATGCACCGAAAGATATTATTCAAAAAGAAAAAGAAAACTTTATGTATTTAAAAAAAATATATAAAAAAATATCATATCAAATTAAAATACTTATAAATTTAATTAATAAAAATAGATAATAATTTTAAAAATAAATAGATATTTCTTAAAGGTATATATAATATGTCAATATTACATAATCGTCTTTCTAAACAAAAATTAAAACAATATGCTTTATTTTTACAAGAAAATCGTATTAATTTATCTTTTTATAAATATTTTAATATTTTAAATGTACAAGAATATCGTGATAATATTTATAAATATTTTTATAAATATCACGTTTTAGGTCGAGTGTATATTGCAAAAGAAGGAATTAATGCGCAAATTAGTGTACCTATAGAATTTTATTCTATTTTAAAAAATTTTATATATAATTTTGATAATGCATTAAAAAATTTACGAATTAATAAATCTTTCAATAATGATAAATTGTCGTTTTGGGTATTATCTGTCAAAATAAAAAAAAATATTGTTGCAGATGGAATTAAGAATATTTTTTTTAATCCTAATAATGTTGGTATTTATTTAAAAGCTAAAGAAGTAAATTCCATGATAAATAATAATGATATTATATTGATAGATATGAGAAATTATTATGAGTATGCAATTGGACATTTCCCTCAAGCTATACAAATCAAAAGTATAACATTTCGAGAACAATTAAATATTATAGTAAAAAAATTAGAATACGCAAAAAATAAAAAAATTATTATGTATTGTACAGGAGGTATCCGTTGTGAAAAATCAACGGCATGGATGAAATTCAATGGTTTTAAATATGTTTATCATTTAGAAGGTGGAATTATAGGTTATGTTCATGATGCTAAAAAAAATAATTTACCCATTTTATTTGAAGGAAAAATGTTTGTTTTTGATAATCGTATGAGTGAAAAAATTTCTAATAAAGTAATATCATTTTGTCAACAATGTCATCATTCTTCTGATACATATACTAATTGTGCATATAATATATGTCACCAGTTATTTATTCAGTGTCGTTCTTGTGCTATTGATTTTCATAATTGCTGTTCAATAGATTGTATGAAAAAAATAATCTAGTAATATATATTATAAAATATTATTTTTCTAATTTTTCCCAATGTTTTATTTTTATTTGTAATTTTTTTTCATTATTTTTTAATTTTTCTAATATTTTTTTTTGTTCTATAATTGGTTTTTTAAAAAAATACAAAGAATTACATTGATTTTGTAATGTTTTAATCATTGATTCTATTTTTTCTATTTCTTTCAATATTTGATTAATTTCTATTTTATTTTTTTTAACAGAAAATATATTAGATTGATTTTTTTTTGGTAGTATTGTTAATACATGATGTGTTTTTGAAATAGTATTTTTTTGTTGAAATTGATTCTTATCATAGTAAGTATTAATATAACCCTGATCTTGAAATACCCAATATTTATTTACTGTATTTTCAATAAATTTTCTATCATGACTAACTATTAAAACAGTACCTTTATACTTAATAATAATTTTTTCTAATAATTGAAGAGTATCTAAATCTAAATCATTTGTAGGTTCATCTAAAATTAAAACATTACTAGGTTTTAAAAAAAGTCTTGCGAGTAATAATCGATTACATTCACCTCCAGATAATGTGCTAATTAAAGATTTAATTTGATGTGGTTTGAATAAAAAATTTTTTAAATATCCTATTAAATATTGTTCTTTTCCATTAATCTCTATTTTTTCTTTCCCACAATCAATATTATCTAAAATAGATTTATTTGGATCTAATAGTTCTCTATTTTGATCAAAATAAGCAATTTTTATTTCTTTGCTTATATATGTTTTTCCTGTATTAGGTTTAATTTTTTCTAGTATAATTTTTATTAAAGTACTTTTACCGCATCCGTTTTTTCCAATTAATCCAATTTTATCTCCATTTTGTATAATTGATGAAAAATTATTAATAATAATTTTATTATTAATAATCATATTAATTTTTTCTAATTTAAACATTACTTTTCCTGAATAACTACTAATTTGATTAATAGTAATATTTTTTATATTTTCAATTTTTTTATAATTAGCATTAGTTTCTCTTAATATTTTTAATTGTTTTATTCGTCCTTCATTTCTTGTACAACGAGCTTTAATTCCTTTTCTAATCCATTGTTCTTCTTTTTCTAAATTATGATCAAAAATTTTTTTATGAATTTTTTCAATCCTATTATTTTCATTTTTTAACAGTATAAAATTATTATAATCACCGGGCCAAGAAATAATTTTTCCACGATCAAGATCAATAATTCTAGTACAAATATTTTGAATAAAAGAACGATCATGTGATACAAATAGTATAGTACCAGAAAACTTTTTTAAAAATTTTTCTAACCATTGTACTGTTTCAATATCTAAATGATTAGTTGGTTCATCAAGTAAAAGTATATCTGGTTCTTGTACTAATGTTCCAGCAAGTATAACTTTCCGTAATAATCCTCCAGATAAAGAAGAAAGAAGTATATTTTTTTTAATTTTAATAATGTCAATAATTTTTTCTATTTTTACAAGGTAATTGATATTTAATTCACTGGAGTGATATTGATTATTATTTTTTATATTTTTAGTTAATTCTTGTTTAATAAAATTAAATACAGAAATATTAATATCAATAGGATTATTTTGTTTTAAATAAGATATTTTAATATTTTTTTTATATATGATATCTCCTTGATCTAAATCTTGTTTTTTACTAATTACTTTTAACAGAGTAGATTTTCCAGAACCATTTTTACCAGTTAAACAAATTCTTTCATTTTTATTAACGTATAATATAGCTTTATTAAATATTTCTAGATTACCAAATGATAGATAAGCATCTTGTATTTGAATAAGAGACATAAATTTTTTCTATCCTTATGTTTATTGTATATGTGTGATTAACCAAGAATGATATATATTTTTACTATTAAAAGAATCTTTTGATTTTGTTTGTGCAGTAATATTTTTTGCATATAATTTTATTTGATTTAAATCTTTTAAATTCATATCAAAATTATGTGTCGAACTAGAAAAAATAATAGTTCCATTTTTTTTTAAAATTCTTTTTAAATTTATTATTAATGTAAAATAATCTTTTTTTAATTCAAATTTTTTATTTGTTTTTTTAGAATGAGAAAAAGTAGGTGGATTAACAAAAATAAGATCAAACATTTTATTATTTTTTTTTAACCAATCTAAACAATCTGATTGAATAAAATGATGATTTTTATTCATGAGATTATTAATTGACATATTTTTTATAGACCATTGTAAATATGTTTTAGATATATCTATATTAGTTGTACTAATAGCGCCTCCTAATCCTGCAACAACACTTGCCGTACTGGTATAACAAAATAAATTTAAAAAACTTTTTCCATAAGACATTTCACTAATTATTTTTCTGATTAGTCGTTTATCTGAAAATAAACCAGTATCTAAATAATCAATTAAATTGACTAAAAATTTTGTATTGTATTCTTTTACTATAAAAAATGTATTTTTATTGTGTAATTTTTGATATTGTCTACCGTTTTTTTGTTTTTTTCTTATTTTTAAAACTATATTATTAATAGGAATAGATAATATTTTTCTAGTTTCATAAATAGCTTTACATAATCTTTTATATGCATTATGAGTATTAATTTCTTTAGGTGCTTCATATTCTTGAACAACAATCCAATTTTTATAAATATCCACTATTATATTATAGTTAGGCAAATCAGCATCATACACTCGAAAGCATTCTATGCCTTCTAATATTGACCATTTTTTTAATCTTTTTATATTTTTTTTTAATCGATTTGTATATTCATTTTCAGTTTTATTAGTTATATCATCAAAAATATTATAGTTTCTCTGAAAACAGTCTAATGGTCCATTTTTATAAATATATTCTTGATAACATTTCATTTGTATAAAATTAAGAAGATAAGTTGAAGCACTAAAAATTGATAAATTCCAGTTTGTAAAATATTTTTTTGTTATATATCCTATATGTATATATAATGCAACTAATTGACTTTCAGTTTGTTGTCTTTCACCATACGGTGGATTACTTAATATAGTGCCTATTTTTGTTTGATTAAAAACATTTTTAAAATTATTAATATTAATATTAAAAAACTTAACTATTTGCGAAACTCCTGCATTCAGTGCACATATTTTTGCTTCTTTAATAGAATTAATATCATAATCATATCCTAAAAAATCTTGGTTACATTTTTTTATACCTATTTTAAATTTTTCTAATGCTATTTTTTTTATTTTTACCCATGTCTCTTGATTATATTGTTTCCAATTTTCAAATCCCCATTTTTTTCTTCTTAATCCTGGCGCTCTATTAGAGCATAGCATCGCTGCTTCAATTAGAAGTGTTCCTGAACCACACATAGGATCAATTAATGGAGTATTTTTATTCCATTTAGATCGTAATACAATAGAAATTCCAAGATTTTTTTTAATAGGAGTAATATTTTTAGATACTTTTGAATATCCTCTTTTATGCAAAGATTCTCCGCTTAAATTTAACATTAAATAAATAATATTATTAAATAATACTGCTTTTATACGAATATCAGGAGAAATTCTATTAACAATAGGACGTAAAGATTGTTTTTTATAAAAATAATCTATAATAGCATCTTTAATAGTAAATACTCCAAATAAACTATTCCGAATAATATTATTTGTGCCTTTAAAATTAATCATAAATGTTTTTTTAGAATCAAATATTGTATCCCAATGAATTTGATATGTATTAAAATATAAATCATTAGAATTTGTAATGGTAAATTTTTTTATACATAAAAAAACACGTGATGCAATTCTGGTCCACATTAAAATATTATATAATGTATATTCATCAGCAGTATAATATATACCTCCCTTAATCAATTCTAAATTTGTTGCACCTAAAGATAAAAGTTCTTTTTCTAATAAATCTTCACATCCAAAATGAGTACTAGCAAATAAATAGTTCATGTTTATTTTTTACAATATAGTTATTTTTAAAAGTAAATAGCATAAAAGATTAAAATAAATTATATTTATTCAAAATTATTTAAATATATATTATTATATTTTTTTAATAATTTTTCTAATTATACTAGGACCGTGAAAAATTAATCCTGAATATACTTGTATTAAAGTAGCGCCTGCTTTAATTTTTTCTTGTGCAGAATATAGAGAATTAATCCCACCTACACCGATAATAGGTATTCTATTTTTTAATATTTTTGATAAAATAAAAATAATATTAGTACTTTTTCTTTGAAGAGGAAGTCCACTTATACCACCTTTTTTTAAATTTTTTTTAATATCAGGTATTACGGAATAATCTATTGTTGTATTGGTTGCAATGACTGCATCAATATTATGCTCGATTAATTTTTTTGAAATTCTAATTAATTCTTTTATAGATAAATCAGGTGATATTTTAATAGCTATAGGAACATATTTTAAATATTTTTTATGCATTATTTTTTGTGTTTTTTTTACTTTTTTTAACAATTGATCAAATATTATTCCATATTGTAAATTTCTTAAATTTACAGTATTTGGGGAAGAAATGTTAATAGTAATATAACTAGCATAACAGTATATTTTTTCTATGCATATTAAATAATCATTAATAGAATTTTCAATACTTGTATTTTTATTTTTTCCAATATTAACACCTATAATTCCTTTAAATTTAGATTTTTTTATATTTTTAATTAAATTATCTATTCCTAAATTATTAAATCCCATTTTATTTATAATTGCTTCTTCTGAAACAAGTCTAAATAATCTAGGTTTAGGATTTCCATATTGCGGTAACGGTGTCACTGTACCTAACTCAAGAAAACCAAATCCTAATTTGGACATAATATCAATATATTCTCCATTTTTATCTATTCCTGCCGCAGTGCCTAAAACATTATCAAAAACTAATCCCATACATTTTATTTTTTTTTGTGGTAATGGTTTTAGAAAAAAATAAATAATATTTTGTATATATTTTAAAGAGAAAAATTTTAATATCAATATATGTGCAATTTCTGGTTCAATAAGAAATAAAATTTTACGAATTAAATAATAAATCATTATAATTCCTTGATCTGTAAAGTATATTTTTTTATGATTATAGATAATTATCAGATAAAAATATTATTATATAAATATACTAGTAAAATTATTTTTATCTTTTTATACTGCAAAAATATAATATATCGTTTTTTATATTCCAAAAAAAAGAGAATAATAAAAATTAAAAATAATATGAAACAATATGATTATCCAATAGTAAAAACATTACTTGATACTGATGCTTATAAAATTCATATGCAACAAGCTGTTTTTTATCATTATAAGAATACAACAGTAGTAGCGGAATTTATATGTAGAGGACAAAATATATTAGGTTGTTATTCAAATATTTTACTAGATCAGATTACAATGATGACATCTTTATGTCTTACTACAGAAGAATATATTTATTTAAAATCTTTTTCTTTTTTTAAAGATGAATATTTACATTGGTTAAAAAAATTTCGTTATGATATTACACAAGTAAAAATTAATAATTATTATAATCGGTTACATATTCGCATTAGTGGTTTATGGAAAGAAGTAATTTTATGGGAAGTTCCTATTTTAGCATTAATTAGTGAAGTTTTTCATAACAATTCATCTCCTAAAATTACTCCAAAAATTGCAGTTCAACATTTAGATATGAAGTTAAATCAATTTTATCGTCACACTAAACTATTAAATTTATCTAATTTAAAGATTGTTGATTTTGGTACTCGAAGAAGATTTTCTTATGATGTTCATTACTCTATTGTAAAAAGATTAAAAGAAAATTTTCCCTTTTTTATAGGATCAAGTAATTATCATATTGCTCGTATATTAAATTTGCCACCTGTAGGTACTCAAGCACATGAATGGTTTCAAGCTCATCAACAAATAAGTGTTAATTTAATAGATAGTCAAACTTTAGCTTTGCACATGTGGTTATATCAATATCAGAATCATTTAGGTATTGCACTTACTGATTGTATTTCTATGGATGCTTTTTTACGTGATTTTAATCTTTATTTTTCTACTGTTTATCAAGGTATAAGACATGATTCAGGTGATCCAATTGCTTGGGGTGAAAAAGCTATTCAACACTACAAAAATTTAGGTATTAATCCTTTCACTAAAACATTATTATTTTCAGATAATCTAAATTTTAATACGATTATTTCTATTTATCAAAAATTTAATAATAGAATCAATATGATATTTGGAATTGGTACAACTTTAACTTGTGATATTCCTGCTGTTAAACCGTTAAATATTGTAATTAAATTAGTACAATGTAATGGAAAACCTGTTGCTAAAATATCTGATAGTCCTGGAAAAACGTTTTGTTCGGATAATAAATTTATTCAATCTTTATCTGCAGAATTTGGATTAAAATGTAAAAAATAAATCAATTTATACTTTTCTATGATATATCTTTATATTTAGTAATAATTAAATAAATTAAATATACAGAAAATATTTTTATATATTTTGGGTGAAATTTAAATGAATAAAATTTATTTTTATCATAATATATATATTACAAGGTTAAAGTGATAAATAATGAAAATAGTATCGGTATTGGATATTTATAAAGATAATATCAAAATTAATAGTGTTATTACTATTTATGGATGGATTAAAAGTCGAAGAGATTCTAAAGCTGGTTTTTCTTTTCTTACTATTTATGATGGTTCATGTTTACATGGTGTACAAATTATTGTGAGTAATGAAATATCTAATTATGATAAAGAAATATTATTTTTAACTATCGGTTGTTCTATTAAAGTAACAGGTACAGTAATATTATCATTAGGAAAACAACAAAAATATGAAATTCAAGCTGATAATATAGTCGTATTAGGTTGGATTAAAAATCCATCTAGTTATCCGATGTCTGCAAAAAAACATAGTATAGAATATCTAAGAGAATTTGCACATTTAAGACCTAGAACTAATATAATTGGTGTAGTATCTCGTATAAGAAATATAATACTACAAAGTATACATCAATTTTTATATAAAAAAGATTATTTTTGGGTTCCAACACCTATTATTACTGGACTAAATACAGAAGGTACAGGAGAAATGTTTCGTGTTTCAACATTAAATTTTAATAATTACGATTCTATTGATTTTAAAAAAGATTTTTTTGGTAAAGAATCGTTTTTAACTGTATCAGGACAATTGACATTAGAAGCATATGCTTGTTCTCTTTCTAAAGTATATACTTTTGGACCAACTTTTCGAGCAGAAAATTCTAATACTAGTCGTCATTTAGCAGAATTTTGGATGTTAGAAGTAGAATCTGCTTTTATGAATTTACATGATATAGCAAATTTTGCTGAAGAAATGTTAAAATATATTTGTAATAGTTTGTTACAAAAGTCTATGACAGATATTAATTTTTTAAAAAATAATATTGATTCTACAATATTAGATCGTCTTAAAAAATTATTGTTAGTAAATTTTATAAAAATTGAATATCAAGATGCTGTAAATATTTTGTTAAATTCAAAAATCAAATTTAAAAACCCCATTTTTTCAGGTGTTGATCTTTCTTCTGAACATGAACGTTACCTTGTTGAAAAATATTTTAAAATTCCAGTAATTATAATAAATTATCCGAAAGAATTAAAAGCGTTTTATATGAGATTAAATGATGATAAAAAAACTGTTTCTGCAATGGATATATTAGTTCCTGGTGTTGGAGAATTAATAGGAGGGTCTCAAAGAGAAGAACGTATATCTATATTAGATAATCGTTTATTAGAGTTAGGATTAGATAAAAAAGATTATTGGTGGTATCGTGATTTACGCCGTTATGGTACTGTTCCGCATTCAGGTTTTGGAATGGGTTTTGAAAGATTAATTTCTTATTTTACTGGAATATCTAATATAAGAGATGTAATACCATTTCCTAGAACTGTACGTAATGCTAATTTTTAAATAAAAAATAAAATATCAAATTATTTATTGTAAAAAATAAAATTGTGAATATATTACATTTTGATATTAATTTATATTATACCGACTAATAAGGTAGTATAAAATTATGCTATATCGTTATTTTTTTAAATTTTTAATACTAGTATTATTTTCTATTAATACTTCATATTCAGCACATATATTATATAAAAATGGTAATAAATTAAATATATATGGTAATTTTGATTCTCATTATTCAATATCTGACTTTTTTTCACCGTCTTTATCTACATACAAAAATAATATTGCATCCTTAGGACTATATGCAGAAGGACGAATAAATAATCAATTATCTAGCTATATGAATATAGAATACAATGCTTATTTATTTTTTCCGAAAAATATAATAGATAAAAAAAATACTAATGCTTTAAGAATGGGATATATTGGTTTAAAACATGATTTTTGGGGTTCAATAGATTATGGTCGTAATTATGGTGTTATGCATGATGCTAAATCTTTAACAAATCGTATTCCATATATTATTAAAAATACTATTTTTGAATATGATGATTATTATATGATGAATATAAATAATGGTCTTTTAACTTACCGTAATAGTAATATTTTTGGTTTATGTAAAAATCTTAATATGACATTACAATATCAAGAAAAAAATTATGATAGAAATATAGAACAAAATAATGGTTCAGGATGGGGAGCATCTTTTAAATATAAAAATAAGTTAGGATTTACTGCAGTTGGATCTTTTTTTTCATCTAATAAAAATTTTTTGAGATCTAATAAACATTTTTTACAATCTAATAAACAATTAAAAAAAATGTCTATAAAATCATATGGATTGGGTTTGGGATATAATATACATAATATATACTTAGGAGCTTTTTATGGATTATCATATCATTTAACACCATATAAAAATATAAAAAATAATAGTTCACATCAATATATAGATTCTATAAAAAATATTGAAATGATCGCAGAATATAATTTTAATTCTAAATTTTATCCTTCTATCAGTTACTTAGATTCTTCAGGAGATAATTTTAATTTAATAGATTATATATCTGGTGGAAATGCAATTAAATTAGCAAAACAAATTGATATTTCTACTCGCTATGATTTTAATCACAATATTTCTACATATGTTAATTATAAAATTAATTTATTAAAAAAGAATGATTTTATTAAAAATAATAATATAAATACAGATGATATTTTTGGAGCTGGAATATTATATCGATTTTAATTTTTTATTATATAAATAATAATTAAAATTAAGAGTTAGCACTTTTTACTCTATTAAAAAAAAATTAATTTTTTATAAATATATAAAAATATTTAAAATGTATCAATGGTATGAAAATATGTAAAAAGTGCTGCTCTTAATAATTAATATTATATAAAAAATTAATATTGAATATACTGATTTGTTATAATAAAAATGTTTTTATATTCTAGTATATACTCTTAATATTAAATTTATTTTATAAATATTTTATATTAATATGTATGATCTAATCTATTGAAAAAAATATATTAACATATCTTTCCAAGTTTTTTACCACCTAATAGATGCATATGTAAATAGTTGATTTCTTGTCCTCCATTTTTATTACAATTAATAACAATTCTGTATCCATCTTGACTAATGTTTTCTTTTTTAGCAATTTTAAGAGAAATACGAAACATATGTTCTATTATATAACTATTATTTTCATTAATTTCATTGATAGATATGATAAATATATTAGGTATTATTAGTATATGTATAGGAGCTTGTGGGTTTATATCTTTAAAAGCTGTCACAATTTTATCTTGGTATACAATATCTGCTGGAATGGTTTTATTAATAATTTTTTTAAAAATAATATAATTTTTCATGACAGAATCCGTTATTTGATAAAAAATTTATTATAAATCTTTTTTAATAGAATATATTATCTATATTTTATGTATATATTCGTCGATAGACGTTTTAATATTTTCAGATTTTGTTCCAAATACTATCTGTATTCCTAATCCAGAAATGACTATTCCTGCTGCACCAAGATTTTTTAAATCATGTTGATTAATTTTGGATATATCTACAACAGTAATTCTTAAACGAGTAATACATGCATCTAAGTTTTGAATATTTTCTTTTCCACCTAATGCAGAAACTATATATGGAGCTATTTCTTTATTATTTTTAGTAATGACATTATTTTTCTGAATATCCCGACCTGGTGTTTTTAAGTTAAATTGTATAATAAAAAAATAAAATATTATATAGTATAATAAGCTATAACATAATCCAACTATAGGAAATAAAAAGATTTTATTACTATTTCCACTTAATACGATAAAATCTATAAAACCATGTGAAAAACTAGTACCTGCTCGCATATTTAACATTATACATAAAGGAAAAGATAATCCTGCTAAAATTGAATGAATAATGTACAATATAGGAGCAACAAGTATAAAAGAAAATTCAATAGGTTCCGTAATTCCAGTTAAAAAGGCAGTTAATGCTGCAGATATCATTAGACTTCTTATTTTTATTTTATTTTCTTTTTTTGCTGTTCTCCAAATAGCAATGGCTGCTCCTGGAAGTCCATACATTTTAAAAATAAATCCTCCTGATAAATTTCCTGCTGTAGCATCACCTGCCATATATCGCGCAATATCTCCATGAAAAATTTGTCCTATAGAATTTGTGTATTCTCCAATTTGCATTTGAAATGGTACATTCCATATATGATGTAATCCGAATGGTACTAACATTCTTTCTATTAAACCATAAATTCCAAAAGCTAACATTGGATTTTGATATGCTGCCCATTGAGAAAAAATTTGAATATTGTGACCAATTGGTGGCCAAATAAAAGATAGTATTGATCCTACAATTATTGCAGAAAGACCAGAAATAATAGGTACAAATCGTTTTCCTGCAAAAAATCCTAAATATTCAGGTAATTGAATACGATAAAATGTATTAAACATATATGCTGCTATGGCACCTGAAATAATACCTCCTAATATACCAGTATCGGATAAATGATTATTTTTTATTTCTTCAACAGTTTGATGTAAAAATATTGGTTCTATAACAGATAGTGTTTTAATTAAAATACTATAAGCGATAACTGCAGCTAATGCTGCAACACCATCATTTTTAGTAAATCCTAGTGCTACACCAATAGCAAAAATTAAAGGCATATTATTAAAAACAGAACCACCCGTTTGTGCCATAATTTGAGAAATAATTTCTGGTATAAATTTAAAATGTGCCGAACCAATTCCTAATAAAATACCTGCAATAGGTAATACAGAAACAGGTAACATTAATGATTTTCCAATTTTTTGAAGGTATGCAAATGTATTTTGAAACATATTTTAAAAAACTCCAAATATATATAGTATAAAAATACAATTGTATTTTAAATAATCTTTCATGATATACATGACTATATGTTGAATAGTGTATAGAAATTTTTTGTTGTATTATATGCTACGGATTCTATATTTATTTTTTTTAATATGGAAATATTTTTTGCTATTTCTAGTAAATATGCTGGTTGATTTTCTTGTCCTCGATATGGAACAGGTGCTAAATATGGTGAATCAGTTTCTATTAATATGCGATCTAATGGAATTTTTTTTATAGTTTCTCTTAATATAATAGAATTTTTAAAAGTACTAATCCCAGAAAAAGAAATATAAAATCCAAGATCTAATAGTTGAGATGCTATACTATAGTCTTCTGTAAAAGAATGTAATACACCACGGCATCTATAATGACTATGTTCTTTTAAAATTAAAAGTGTATCTTTTATAGCATTACGAGAGTGTACAATTATTGGTTTATTTAAATTAATAGCTATTTTAATATGTTTATAAAAACAATCTTGTTGAATTTTTTTATTTTCTTGTGTTAAATGATAATCAAGACCAGTTTCACCTAATGCAATGACTTTATTTGTATTAGATAATCTTAATAGTTGATTTATATGATTTTTTTTTTGATGACAATTTAAAGGATGAATGCCGCAAGAATACAATATTGATTTATAATTTTTAAACATATTTTGTATTATATAAAAATTTTTAATAGATGTTGAAACAGTTAAAAATTTTTTGATATGATTTTTATATGCTTTATTTAAAACATCATCTATATTTTTATGTAATAAATCATAATTTAATTGGTCAATATGACAATGAGAATCAATTAATAGCATAATTTTATCTCTTTTATGAATTGTTTATATATTAAAAATTTATATTCTTTCCCATATTAATAATTGTTCTAATAATAACAATTCATTATTAATACCAGGTATGGTTATTAATCTATATTTACATTTAATCCAATTGAGAATAATATTATCTAATATAGTATTCGAATAATGATCAGAAAACATTTGAATTAATGGCATTTGATCTAAATTACTGATTGAATTTTTTTCATTTAATTTAAATTTTATAGCATCAAATAATAATAAACATATCCAATTAATTTTAATAATTACATGATTATTATTTAATATTTTAAGCATATTGAGTAAATTTTTATTTTTAAAAGAAGAATAAAGATTTTTTAAAAAATTTATTCTTTCTATCCAAATATCTCCATTAATGAATTTTTTTGTAGATATTGGAGATCCATAATTTAGTCTTAAAGCAGTAAGATAAGATATATTTTTCTTTCCTATTTCTTTATATAACCACAATAAACTATTTTTTTCTTTTGGGGTAATAAGATGATATATAATACATCGGCTACTTAAAGTTCTATGTAAATATGAAAAATTATAGTTAACAAACAAAAACCATGTGTTTTCAGGTGGTTCTTCTAATGTTTTTAAAAGTGCATTAGTAGCAGATTCTGTTAATTTTTGGATGTCTAATATAACAATAATTTTCGCTCCACCTTGTTGGGAATGTTGATAAATTTTATAATTTATATTATGAATCGAGTTTATATCATATATTTCACTATCTTTTTTTTTAATTAAATGCCAATCTGGATGGTTCATAGATAACATTAGTTGACATCCAGTACATGAATAACAACTCTTTATTCCTTTTCGATTTAAACATAATAACCATATACTAATATTCCAAATTAATTGAAATATTCCCATTCCTGTTGTTGTATTGATTAAAATAGCATGATGTGATTTTTTTTTTTGATGTTGATGAATAATTATATTATAAATTTTTGTTAACCAAGGGTACAATATCATATTATTTGATTTTTAAGCCATTTTAAAAGTTGATGTTTTATATTTTCATGAACGGTATTGATGTTTTTATTAGCATTAATAATAATATTATTATGTAATTTAATATTTTTTAAATAACTTTTTCTAACTCTCGTAAAAAAATCTAAAGATCGAGTTTCTATTACATCTAAAACTTTTCTTTTATATATACGTTTTAATCCAATTTTTGGATAAACATCTAAATAAATAGTTAAATCAGGTATAAATGCACCTAATAAAAATTTTCTAAGAGTATTAATAAATTTTTTATTAACATTCAATCCTCCACCTTGATAAGCTAATGAGGATAAATCATGACGATCAGAAATTACCCAAATACCTTTTTTTAATGCAGGTTTTATAACTTTTTCAATTAATTGAACTCTTGCTGCATACATTAATAATAATTCTGTTTCTTTGACCATATTTTCATTATAAAATTTTTTTTTTATTAAATTCCGTATTGATTCTGCAATATGTGTACTTCCTGGTTGACGCACTAAAAGAATTTTTTTAATATTTTTCTTATTAAGTATTTTTTTAATAAAAATGCAAGCATTTGTTTTTCCAGAACCATCTATTCCTTCAATTACAATAAATTTATTTTTTATCATTACTTTTGAAGAACTCATATAATTGAAATATTATAATTATATATAAATAATATTTTACTAATAAGATACATTGTCTTTATCATTAATATTTTTTTTAATATAATCAATAGATTTTTGCACAGTATTAATTTTTTCCGCTTCTTCATCTGTAATTTCAATATTAAATTCTTCTTCTAAAGCCATAATAAATTCTACTTTATCTAATGAATCTATATTCATATCTTGTTGAAAAGAAGAATCATTATGAATTTTTTCTAGTTGAATATGTAATTTTTCAGAGATTATATTTTTTATTTTTTTTTCAATATTATTCATATGTGTTCCAATTGTAGATAAATATTTTTATTAATTTTAATTAAATATTTTATTTTAATTTTTATATTATTTATATCATATACATACCACCATTTATATGCAATGTATGTCCAGTTATATATGAAGCTTTTTGAGAAGATAAAAATATTACAGCATCTGCTATTTCGTCTACAGTACCCATTCTTTTCATGGGAATAGTAGATAAATAATATTTATATTGTGTTTCATTTAATGATTTTGTCATATCTGTGTAAATAAGACCAGGTGCAATCATATTAACAGTAATGTTTTTTGATGCTAATTCTAAAGCTAATGACTTATGAAATCCTATAAGTCCTGATTTAGATGCACTATAGTTTGTTTGTCCTTTATTTCCCGTATAACCAATAATTGAATTAATAGTAATGATTCTTCCCCTTTTTTTTTTAATCATAGAATTTACAATAGATTTACATAAATAGAATATTGAAGAAAAATTAGTTTGAATTACATCTTCCCATTCTTGATAAGTCATTTTTATTAATAAATTATCTTTTTTTATTCCCGCATTATTTACTAATATATCAATAAAATAATTTTTTTGATAAATATTGTTGATTTCTTGAATAATAGAATGAGTATCTTTCAAATTTAAAATAATACCAAATCCATTATTTTTTAAATAATCATTAATTTTTTTTACTCCATATTGAGTTGTAGATGTTCCTATAACTTGAATGTTTTCTTCTACGAATTTTTTTGCAATAGCTTTTCCTATACCTCGACTTGCACCAGTAACTAATGCAGTTTTTTTTTAATATCCATTTTTTTCCTAATTAATTTGTTGAAATGAAATGATAAAATCATTTAAAGTATCTGTATGTAATGCAGTAATCTTTTTATTTTTTTTATTTAAATTAGTTAATATTTTATTAGGTCCAATTTCTAACATAAAAAAAATATTTTTGGATAAAATTAAATCTATAATTGATTTCCATCTAACAGGACTATATAGTTGTTTAATTAACGCGTTTTTAATATTTATATCTATAGTTTCTGATTTCATATCAACATTATTAATAACAGGTATCATTGGTTTATATATAGGAATATTTTTTAATATTTTTGTAAATCTTGTGCATATAGGTTTCATTAATTCACAATGTGCAGGAATATTAATATTAAGTTTAAATATAGATTTTGCACCTTTTTTTTTGCAATATACACAAGCTATTTCAACAGCTTTTTGATCACCAGAAATAATAATTTGATCATTAGAATTAATACATGATAGTGAAACTATTTTATCATATGAAGATATAGAGCATATTTTTTCAATAATTTTTTCATCTAATCCATGAATTGAATACATAGAAGATGGTCTATTAATTGTTATTTTTTGCATTAATAAACCTCGTAAAAAAACAATTTTTACTGCATCTGAAAATTTTATTGAATTTGCACATACTAGTGCAGAATATTCTCCTAAACTATGACCTGACATTAATTCTGGCATTTTTCCACATTTTTTTTTCCAGTACCGATATATCGCTACTGATGCTGTTAATATTATAACCTGTATATATTGATTTTTATTAATTTCTTTTGGAGAATTTTTTTTAATTAAATTTAATAAATTAATACCAATAATATGTGATGCTTCATCAAAAGTATTTTGAAAAATATTATCACTATAAAAAAAAGAAGATAGCATACCTATATATTGAGATCCTTGTCCTGGAAATAACATTGCAAAAGTAGGCATGATAATCTCCTTATAAATAAATTATCTTTTAAAATCAAAATTTTAATAATATTAAATGTCATTTTTTAAATTACTTTTTTTCCTTTGTAATAACCATTAGAGGTAACATGATGACGAATATGAGTTTCTCCTGAAAATTTATCTATTGATAAAGAAGGTATCAATACAGTATCATGAGATCTTCTTTTTCCTCTTTTAGAACGTGTTGGTTTATTTTTTTGAACCGCCATAATTTATCTCTCTATATTGTATTTTAAAAAAATAATACATAATAAGTAGTAATAATATTATTATTTTTATTAATATTAACTTGATATTATATTATATGAATATTCATATAATTTTTAAATTACATAAAATTTATATAGTATTAAACAAGAGTGTTTAAATAATTTTTAAACTTAATATCCAATGGTGCAATAATATTCATTTTTTTACCATTATGTGGATGTATAAAACATATTTTATATGCATGAAGTAATAATCGATTGATTTTTGTTGTATTATAAAGATTTAAATCTAATTTTTTTTTACCATATCGATTATCGAAGACTATCGGATATCCTGCATGTAAAGTATGTACACGAATTTGATGTGTTCGACCTGTAGTTGGTTTAATATTTAATAATGTTGATGATAAATATTTTTTTTCTATCTTAAAATATGTTTCTGAAATTTTTCCACTTTCATGAACAACAACTTTTTTTAGTTGATTTTGGTATTTAATTTTCAGTAAAGGTTCTTTAATATTTTTTATATTTGAAGGCCATAATCCATGTACTAATCCTATATATTCTTTTTTTATTTTTTTTTCTCTTAACTGACGATGTAGTTCACATAAAGATATTCTTTTTTTAGCTAATATGACAATTCCAGATGTATCACGATCAATTCGATGTACTAATTCTAAAAAATTATGTAATGGACGAATATTTCGAAAATATTCTATAATTCCAAAGCTAATACCACTACCACCATGTACTGCTATACCTGAAGGTTTATTAATTATTAATAAATACTGATCTTCATATATAATTGTATTTTTTAAATAGGAAACATGATCAAAAGAAACAAGTTTTTTTTTGGGTTGAATATTATATATTTTTGGAATATTTAATTGATCATTTATTTGAAGTTTATAATATGGTTTTATTTTTTTATGATTAACACGAATTTTTCCAGTTCTTATAATTCGATAAATCATACTTTTAGGTATATTTTTATATTGTTTTATTAAAAAATTATCTATTCGTTGATTTATCATATTTTCAGTAATATATATAATAGATATATTTTTAGTTGCTTTTTTCATTAAAAAAATCTCTATTTTGAATTAATTTTTTTAATTTTTACTAATTATAATATAATTATAAATATAAATATATGAATAATTATATTATATTAAATATATTTTTTATTTTATTTTTTATACTTTATTTAAGCTATTATTTTTTTATTTTATATATAAATAATATTATATATTTTATGTAGTAATGTTTTTAAAAAACACTTATTTTTATACATATTTTAAATAAATTTATAATATTTACCAGTCTATATTTTATTACTGTATTCACTTATTTATAAAAATAAGAGAGAAAATGTTATAATGAAAAGAATGTTAATTAATGCAACTCAGCAAGAAGAGTTGCGCGTAGCTTTAGTGGATGGTCAACGTTTATATGATTTAGATATAGAACATTCTGGATCTGAACAAAAAAAATCTAATATTTATAAAGGTAAAATTGCTCGCATTGAACCTAGTTTAGAAGCAGTTTTTGTTGATTATGGAACAGAAAAACATGGTTTTTTACCAATTAAAGAAATTTCTAGAAATTATTTTTCTATAGAAAAATTATTGAACTTAGGTACAAATATTAGAAAAATTTTAAAAGAAGGTCAAGAAATTATTGTACAAATAGATAAAGAAGAAAGAGGTAATAAAGGCGCAGCTTTAACTACATTCATTAGCTTAGCTGGAAGTTACCTTGTACTAATGCCCAATAATCCTAAATCAGGTGGTATTTCTAGAAGAATTGAAGGAAATGATAGAATATTATTAAAAGAAATATTACTTTCTTTAAAATTACCAGATAATATGGGGGTTATTATACGTACTGCAGGAATTGGAAAGTCTGCAGATGCATTACAATTAGATTTATCATTTAGATTAAAACAATGGAATTCTATTCAATTAGCCGCAAAAAGTCAATCAGCACCTTTTTTAATATATCAAGAAAGTAATATTATTTTTCGTGCTTTTAGAGATTATTTATGTCAAGATATTGGTGAAATTTTAATAGATAATCCTCAGTTATTAGATATTGCTCATAAACATATTTTATCTTTAGGTCGTTTAGATTTTATTAATAAAATTAAATTATATACTGGTTCAATTCCTCTTTTTAGTTATTATCAAATTGAATCACAAATCCATTCTGCTTATCAAAGAAAAGTAAGATTACCTTCAGGCGGATCTATTATTGTTGATACTACAGAAGCATTAACAGCAATTGATATTAATTCATCTAGGTCTACACAAGGAATAGATATTGAATCGACTGCATTTAATACTAATCTTGAAGCAGTAGATGAAATTTCTCGCCAGTTAAGATTACGAGATTTAGGTGGTTTAATTGTTATTGATTTTATAGATATGACCCCTATTAGTCATCAGAAAGCTATCGAAAATAGATTACGTGAGATTGTTCGAGGAGATCGAGCTCGTATTCAAATCGGAAATATTTCTCGATTTGGTTTATTAGAAATGTCTCGACAACGATTAAGTTCATCTTTAAATGAATCTAGTCATCATATTTGTCCTCGATGTAAAGGAACCGGTATTATTAGAGATAATGAATCTTTGTCTTTATCTATTTTAAGATTAATTGAAGAAGAATTTTTAAAAGATAATACACATGAAGTACATGCTATTGTTCCTATAGAAATTGCTTGTTATTTATTGAATGAAAAAAGAAATGAAGTATATGAAATGGAAAAACGTCAATCTGGCGGAAAAACCATTATTATTCCTAATAAAAATATGAAAACTCCTCATTATTCTATATTTAGAATTAAAAAAAGTAAAACAATTCGCACTATGAGTTATCATCGTTCTTATTGGAATAATTATGATACTTCAGATTTGATTAAAAAAGATGTATTGAATAAAAAAAATACAGATATACCAGTATTAAAAAATTTTAGTTTAAATAATAATTATATAAAAGAAAATAATTTCTTTTTTAGAATAAAAATTAAATATTTTAATAAAATAATATTATTTTTGTTCTCAATTTATAAAAATTGTACTAATAAAATAATATTTTTTCTGAAACATATTTTTTTAATAAAAAAGATATTTTTTAATAAGAAAGAAATTAGTAAAAAAAACATAATAATATCTAAAAATATTTCTAATAAAAATTTAGATATTCCTAAAAGATTATATAAAAATCAAAATATTCATAACAATATAATTAAAAAAGTAAAAAAATATAAATATAGAATTTTATTAAATAATAAAAATAATCAACAGAAAATAATTAAAAAAAATATTTTTTATGATTATAAAAATATTATAGAAAAATATTACTTTAATAATAAAAAAAATAGTTTATTTTTAATTTTTAATTATAAAATTATTAAAAAAAATCATTTTTTAAATATCAATTTACTAAAAAATAAAAATAATAATATTATTTTTCCCTTAATATATACTAAAAAAGAAATATCTTTATTAAAGTTTTCATTAAATTTATTTTTTATTTTTTATCAATTATGGAAATTTAATGAAATAATGAAGGATTATATTAGAGAACATCAAAAAAAAATTAATATTAACAATAAATGTAAAAAAAATATATTTTTTATTACTTACAGTACATCTTTAAATATTTTATATAAAAAATATAATATTAATAATGATTATTCTTTATTAAAAAACTCTCAAAATAATGTAAAGATATTACAAAATTATTATAAAAAATACACTACTATCAAACTTCATATTAATGAAAAACCTTTACATAACATTAAAAATAATAGTATTTTTTCTACTTTAAAAAAGTCTTTTTATAAAAAGAATCAAAAACAACAAGCTAGTGCACCTATCACAAAAATTTCTACAAAATTTCTATATAATAGAAATAAAAAAATGACTAATTCTGCTTTATTAATAAAAAAACATTATCGTGAAATAAAATATTTTTCCAGTGTTTATTTTGCAAAAAATCATTCTACTGCACCTGTTTTTAAACCTAAAAAAAATTAATATTTTTTATTTTTAAAAAATAAAAACTTACCTTTTGAGTAAGTTTTTATTTTTTAAAGAATGAAGATAAATTAATAAAAATTAACTATAAGCTGTAATTATATCATCTAAAATTTTTTCTGCTATTTTAAAAAGTTTACTATTAGCTTCATAACATTTTTGTTCTTGAACTAAATCTTGATAATCTTTTTCAATATCTTGAGACATTGCATCTTGTTTATCATGTAATACATCAACTATTTTTTCTTTAAATCCTAGTCCATTTTCTAATGTATGACGTTTGTAAGAAATAGCTTTTGTAAAGTTGTTATAAGATTCATGTAATGTTTCAGTTTGATTCACTAATGGATCTTCATTTAATTTTTGCATGATAAGCGCATTATTTCTATTAATTTGATTTAAATCATTAGTAGATGAAAATGCAAAAGGTGCATTTCTATCTGAAATTACTTGTAATTGTTCAAATGTTTTAGCATAAGGTTTAATGTCATAAGTATCACCTTCATGCGATGTGCCATTAATATTTAATGTAATTCCATCAAAACTAAGAGATGTAGATCCAAAATTATTATCTTGATTAAATTTTGTTGGTTGAATAATCTGATTATCTAATAATCTTGTTATTGTCCATTCATCATGATGAAATTTTACTTGATAATTACTAGCTTTAGCATTACTACTAGAAGACCATGTAGCTGATACTAATTGAGATGGTACGCTAGATTGTTTAGAAGTTACTTCCGGATCATCCATCTTAAAAATTTGTTGTCCTAATCTTCCATCTTTATCATACCCTAACATATGATATGAATTTATACTATCAATGAAATTAATAGATAATTGTCCAATTTTATTTCGTGTATTAAGAAGTTCTTCTCTTTTGAATTTAAATAATGCACCTAAAGATCCAGTAGAAATAACAGGTTCTATTTCATCTATGACTAAAGTACGAGTATTGTTATGTTTATATCCAATACTTATATATTTAGGGTCTTTAGGATTAGTAATTGAATAAATATTATGGTGCTCTGAATTATGAACTAAACTTTGTCCATTTTGAAGGGCTATATTATAATCTTTTTCAGATTTAGTGATTTTCACACCAATTAATTTTTGTAATTCAGTTTCTAAAAATTCTCTTTCACGTAATATTGGGTTTTTCTTTCCTGTTCTATCTCGAGCAGGTATAGATTCTAAGTGTTTATTAATCTCGCTAATTTTATTAGCTATTTCATCTGCTTGTGCAATGTAATTTTGAATACAATTTTTAATATCATTTTCTAAAAAACTAAGTTTTTTATCAAAATCTTTTATTTCAACTGTTACATTAGATAATTTCTGTGCTATACTTTCATTTATCTGAGTATTATGATTTACTATAATATCCTCTTTTATTTGGTCATACAATTCATTAACTTTAGTGCTAAAAACATCAGATTTGTCATCTAATAAATCTTCTATTTTCATCAATTGATCAATATGAGTTTGATCTTCACTTATTTTTGTATAATTTTGTTGTTTTTCTTCCGTAATAAAATCGTTATAATGATCATATACTTGTGTAACGTTTATTCCAGGATTAAAACTAAAAGGATCAATATTGTTTTCTAGGATTGGTTGATATGTACTTCCTGGTTTAGGAAAATTCATTTTAGCTATAGTACCATCAATAAGATCTTGCATTGCATTCATTCCAGACATACTTGATGTGAAAATGGAACTCATGATCTTTTCCTTTTTATTTTATATTTTACTTACAATATTTTGTAAAGTGAATTTATTTTACTTTATTTTTATTTATATTATTTAAAATAATATTAGTTAATCCAATACCTTTTTTTGTCATCTCTTGTGCAATTTGTTGATCATATATATCTACATAAAGACGGCTTTGATTATTATCTAATAAATTATCTTTTGATAAAGTATTTCTCATATTTTTAATTAATATTTGAATAAAAATACCCTCTACTTCTTTTGCGATTTGTAATGCATTATTTTTCTTTAAATAACTTTTATATTTTAATTCATTTTGTAATTGAGTACTATAATTAAATTCATGAAAAGGTAATAAAGTATTATTCATTACATAATCTCCAATTTTGCATGAAGGCAACCAGCACTTTTCATTAATTGTAAAATAGACATCAATTCTTCCGGTTTTTCTCCTAATATATTTAATGCTCGAATAATGTTATTTAAATTTGCATTGTTTAAAGAATTAAATTTTAAATAAGGTGCATTTTGTACATTTTTATATAAAATTTTTTTATAATCTTGATTTACTTTTGATATTAATAATGGATTTAATTTTTCTTGATTTATTAACATCGATAATGATCCGTGAGAAATTACACAAGAACCTAGTTTTACTTCTTTATTCATCACTATAGAACCAGTACGAGCATTTACTATTACTTTTGCTTCTTGTAACGGCATCGGAATATCTATATCTTGAATTTTAGAAATAGTATATACCTGTACTGTTTTATTTGCTGACATATTTAACTGTATAGTTTTTGAATCAATTGCAATAGCCATATTAGGATATTTCATATTAATTATATCACTAATGCGTTGAGCTGTACTAAAATTTTCTTCATTTAATTGCAAATTAACAGTTTTATTTTTTCCAAAATTATTATTTATTTCACGTTCAATAGTTGCACCATGGTCAATTTTTCCTCCATTTACTTCATTGGCGTGTAGAAAATTAATTTTTTTATCTACACTATTTCTTTCTGCAACTAAAATATTACCTTGTGCAATTGCATAAATTTGGTTATCTGATCCTCTTAAAGGAGTCATTAATAATGTTCCTCCTCGAAGACTCTTAGAATTTCCAATAGAAGATACTATAACATCTATTTTTTCGCCTATATGACCAAATGGAGGTAATTGAGCAGTAACAATTACTGATGCTACATTTTTTAAATTTATTTTATTATTAGATGATAAATTAACACCTAATTGAGTTAACATGTTATTTAATGATTGAGTAGTTTGTGGTGATTGTGTTGTTTGATCACCTGTACCATCTAATCCTGCTATCAATCCATATCCAATTAGTTGATTTTCTCTAATACCTTGAATACTTGTTAAATCACGTATTTTATCAGCATATGCATAAAAGCTAATTAAAAAAGATAAAATTAATTTTATTAATACAATTATATTATACATAAAAAACCTTTATAAATACATTTTATATTTAAATTATACAGTATGTATCAAATATATAAATTTATTATTGATTATTAAAATAACCATTTATAAAAATTTTTGTAATTAATAAAAATGTATTTTAAGTGTTACTCATAAAGGATTAATAATATCCCTTATGAGATTAATTATATTTAATAATTTATTTTTTATAAACATTCTATATATATATATATATTATACAGGTGAAATTTTTAATAATATTTTTTGAAGCCATCCCATTTCTTTTACTTTATTAAAAATTTCATTAGTAATGTACTCAATTCGTGCATCTGCTACTTGTGTAGATGTAATTAAATTACTTT
The DNA here is from genome assembly GCF_049314985.1 of Buchnera aphidicola (Pterocomma populeum). Lineage (GTDB taxonomy): Bacteria > Pseudomonadota > Gammaproteobacteria > Enterobacterales > Enterobacteriaceae > Buchnera > Buchnera aphidicola_BQ. Next base: position 536,779 of record NZ_CP186013.1, on the reverse strand, counting down.
GATTAATATTTTTAGGATTTACTACGCCTGAAAATCGGATAAATTCTGCAACTTTATTAATAGTTACCTGTTTTTCTCCAATTACTTTTAGATTACCATTAGGTAGTATATCCTGTACAGTTACTGTAATAAGGCCACTAAATTTATTATTAGCAGAATTGCTACCTTTTCCAGAAACTCCATTTTTCCCGGTACTATCTAATCCTGTTTTGACGTCACTAATATTTACTCCAAACATAGGATTTAACTGACCTGGTACAAATGATAATCCTAAATTAGTAGTAGCATTACGACTCATATCTGCAGATGAACTATTGCTAGCGCTTATATTTTCTTGTAATATAACGGTTAGTATATCTCCAATATTATGTGGTCGATGATCTTCAAAAAGAGCTTGATATCCGTAATTTATCAATGTTTTTTCTCGGAATAAAGATCCATTTTTAATATTTTCTTCTTTATATGATACTGAAAATGGTTTTATACCTGTCATAATTGATTGCTTATATACGTATGTACAACCATTAATGGATAAGAAAACAATAGCAGTTATAAACCATTTTATAAGATAAGTAAATAACTTTACCACGAAAAAATTACCTTTGATAATAATATTTTAGTATATAATAATTTGTTTCTCAATAGATATATTATATTATGATATAATATAATGATCAAAAGAAATGATTATAATTGTGATAATTTTTGTAACATCTGATCTGATGTGCTAATACATTTACTATTAATTTCATATGCACGTTGTGTTTGAATCATATTTACTAGTTCTTCTGCTACATTGACATTAGAAGTTTCTAAATATCCTTGATATAATAGTCCAGTGCTATTAGTTCCAGGATTGCTATCAATTGGAACTCCTGATGATTGGGTTTCTTGATATAAATTTTCACCTAAACTTTCTAATCCTGCATTATTAATAAAATTTGTCAAACTGATTTGTCCAACAGAAATTGGTTGCGATTGTCCTTTCATATTTACGCTAACAATACCGTCTCTACCAATATTAATAGTAGAAGAGTGTGGTGGAATAATAATAGTAGGTATTACAGTAAATCCAGTATTAGTTACCAATTGTCCATTTTGATTAAGCTTAAAAGAACCATCTCTTGTATATGCTATACTTCCATCTGCTAATTCAATTTGAAAAAATCCTGCTCCATTAATGGCTATGTCTGTTGCAGATTCTGTTTTTACCATATTTCCTTGAATATATATTTTTTCTGTAGATATAGGTCTAACTCCTGCTCCTAATTGTAGACCTGATGGTACAATAGTATCTACTGATGAGTTTGTTCCGGATTGTCTAATAGTTTGATACATTAAATCTTCAAAAACTGCTCTAGATCTTTTAAATCCATTTGTGCTTACATTAGCTAAATTATTAGAAATAACATTCATATTGATTTGCTGTGCATCAAGACCCGTTTTAGCAATCCATAAAGAAGAGATCATAATCTTATCCTTTATTATATTAGCTATTTATATTTAAAATTTGATTAGCATATTCTGTATTTTGATCATACATAGATATCATTTTCATTTGCATATCAAATTGTCTAGCATTTGATATCATATCAATCATATTTTTTGTTGGGTTTACATTACTATTTTCTAATACACCAGATTTTATCTGTATTCTATTATTATGATGTGTATTCTCATTATAAATCTTTTTATTAAGATAATATAATCCATTGCCTTTTTTAACAAGAGCACTCATGGGTAATTGAACTAATTTTAATCTACCAATGTTATATTGTACAATAGTATTTTTTTTATTTTTTTTATTTACTATTTCTCCATTAGATAATATTGTAATATCCGATTGTTTTGGAATTTTTATATAGTTATTATCATATCCTACTATTTTATGATTTTGAACAGTTAGTTGTCCTTGTGGGTTGACAATAATATGACCATTTTTTGTATATGCTTCTTTTCCATATTTATCTTTTACTGTTAACCATCCATTATCTTTAATAAATATATCTAAATTTCTATTTGTATAATCTAATAATCCGGTAGAAGTATTATAATATTCTTTTTCTTGTAAATTAGAATTATGATTTACATTATTTTTATTTTGACTATATTGTTTAATTATATAAATAAAATTTTCTTTAAATCCTGTTGTTGACATATTTGCTAAATTATTAGCAATGCTATTTTGCTTATTTAACAATTGGTTTGCAGAAACCATAGAATCATATATTGCATTTTCCATTGTACAATTAATCCTTTTTTTTATTAACGTAAATTTACTAAGGTGCTAAGAATTTTATCTTCTGCTTTTAATACTTGAGCGTTTGATTGGTAATTTCTTTGTGCTACAATCATATTTAATAGTTCTTTATTTAAATCAACATTTGATGTTTCTAAATTTTTGCTAACCAAAGTTCCAAAACCTATACTCCCTGCAGTACCAAGATGCTCTTGTCCTGATTCTACTGTAGAAGACCATAAATTAGATCCTTCAGCTTTTAATTTAGTAGGATTAATAAACTTTGCAAGCATAATTTGACCCATTTCATGCATTTGTTGATTTGAATATGTACCTATAATTTCACCTGTTGGAAGAATATCAAATGATTTTAATGTACCCTCTGGGTATCCATCTTGAAATGCTAAATCAAAAGTCTCTTTACTATCTTTTTTAGATATTATTCCTGTTAAATTTAAAGTAATTGGTTGATATAAAGAATTTTTTTGTGTTTTAGGAATTATAAAGGTAGGTGATGATATTAGTTGTCCTGCATCATCAAATTCAATAGTAAAAACACTATTAATTTTTTTATTCTTTAAATTATCATTCATATTCCGCGACTTAACATATACTTTCCAAATATTTTTATCTTGATTTTCTTTGTCAAATCTAATATCTATTTTCTGTGGATTAGTATCTTGATCATAAATAGTAAGACTGGTATTATACGGAATATATATATCATTATCCCCAGCATTAGGATTGGCATTAGTATTTAAAATAGGGCTAAATCTAATTGTTTGAGTGGGTTGTGCTAATAATACAAATCTTTTTTTTAAATTAATAGGTTCTAAATGATTTTGATGATTTACACTATTATTTACAAAATCATTATTTTGTCCTGTTACATATAATCCCTGCATATTAACTATATTTTTCTGTTTATCTATAGAAAATTGACCATTTCTTGTATAATGTACTCTTCCACGTGAGTCTAATACACGAAAAAATCCATCTTGATTAATTCCTATATCTAATTCTCTTCCTGTATTAATTAGTGTTCCGTTATTAAAATTTTGTACAAGACCAGAGACTTCAGCTCCTGATCCCATAGAATTTCTTTCTATTAAAGATTGTGATACAATATCACAAAAAGAAAGTGTACTTGATTTAAATCCTGTAGTGGATGCATTTGCTATATTATTTGATATTACATCTATGCAATTACTACTTGCTAATAATCCGCTAATAGCATTCATCATTGACATTATTATTTACCTATTCAGTTTAATAAAATCTTTTATCCAAAAATTTCTCGAATATTAGAAAGTAGTGTAGTACCTGATAATCCTAAGTTAACAATAGGATTTTTCGATATTTGAGATACAATAATACTTTTTACTAAAGATTGGACGAATGTATGTGTAGTAATGTTTTTATTTTGATTTTTTGCTTTTACAGTAATATGATATTTTCCAGTATCAACATCTTCTTGATTTAAATTTTTTCCATTCCATAAGAAATGATACATACCAGATTTCATATTTTTTATATTTTTATCAAATACAATTTTATTTTTTTTATCCTTAATTTCTATATTAACAAATTCAGCATCATGTAATAATTCTATTCCAAATGGTGTTGAATTGTTTTTACTATGAATTAAGTTGGAACTAGGTGTTAAAACACGATGTCCAATTAATGAAGATGCTTGAATACTTTTATTTTTTTGATTTTGAATAACCAATTGTTCAACAGTATGATTTAATTTTTCCATTTGACCTACTGTATTAATTTGAGCTAATTGTGATGTTAACTCTGTATTTTTCATAGGGTCAATAGGATCTTGATTTTTAATTTGTGCCATTAATAAAGTTAAAAAATTTTTTTGTAAATTTATAGTATTTGTATTATTTTTTTCATATTTTTTATTTAAAATAGTATTTTTTCCTGATATTGCCATATATTGATTGTTATCAATCAAGTTATTCATCTTATTCTCCTATTGTTAATGTTTTTATAATCATTGTTTTAATTGTTTTTAAAACTTCTATATTAGCCTGATAACTTCGAGAAGCTTCAATGTTATTAATTGTTTCTTCAACAAGATTAACATTAGATGTTTTAATATAACCTTGTTTATCAGATAAGGGATGATTTGGGTCATATACTAATTTATAAGGATTTTCAATATTTATAACTTTTGATACTTTTACACCACCAATACTAGAATTTTTTTGAGGATCTACTTGAAATATTACTCTTTTTGCAATATATGGATGAAATTTACCATTTTTATATACCATACTTTCAGAATTAGCTATATTACTGGCAATAATATTAATTTTTTGCGATTGTGCAATCATTGCTGATCCAGCAATATTAAATACATTTAGTAAAGACACTATTTTATCCTCGTAATACATGCATGATATTTTTAATTTGATTATTAATAAATATTATATGTGCTTGATATTTTAAACTGTTATCGATAAATGAAATTCTTTCACGATTCATATCTACTGTATTACCATTTTTTTTCAAATAATTTGATACTACTGGTAGTATTGTAAATGAAGATGTATTTTGTTTATACATGCTAATATGTTGTGGAGATGTTTTTTTTAATTGTATATTATTAGTTATATTATTTTTTCTTAATCTTTTATTAATTTCATTTTTAAAATTAATATCTTTTGATTGATATCCTGGTGTATCTGCATTGGCTATATTAGAAGCTATTATTTCTTGTCTTTTTGCGTAAATATCTAATGCATATTGACTAAATTTGAATAGTGCATTTATTTTATCTAACATATTTTATTTCCTAATTATATATTTAAGATATTAATCATAATAGTTTTATATTTCATATAAAATATAGTATAAAATATATTTTTAAAAATTATAATTATAATTTTTTTATTTTTATATATAAACAATTATATCTCTATATTATTCTTTCAGTAAATATTTAATCTTACAAAATTATATAATATTATAAATAGGAAAAAAAATGCTTGTAAAATATTTGATTTTTTTTTTGTCTTTTTCTTCAGTTCAAGCTATGAATTTAACTAATGAATTGATAAAATTTTTAAGTAAAGAATATTCTCTGAAAAAAAAAATATTAAAATTATTGTTCATACTTCATTAAAAAAAAATATATATTGTAAAAATCCATTTTTTGTAATTTCAAATAATACACATTATTTTGGTTTAATGGATATACTATTAACATGTGATACATTTACTAAACATTTAAAAACTGAAGTACAGGTAACGGGAAAATATATTGTTGCAAATCGATTTCTGCCCAGAGGTACTTATATTTCTAAATCTGATTTAAAAATTATAAGTGGACGTTTAGATATTTTACCTTATCAAACATATTTTAATGAAAAAGATGTTATTAAAAAAATAGCTTTAAAAAATATTTTTCCATTACAATCTATTACATCTTTTATGATACGTCCATTTTGGTTAGTACATATTAATCAAAAAGTAACGATTATTATTATAGGAACAAATTTTAAAATTATTTCTAAAGGAACAGCCTTAAAAAATGGAGCTAATAACGAACTGGTACCTATAAAAATGAGTAATAATCATATTATTCACGGATTAGTGAATAAATATGGAAATGTAGTAATATATTTATAATAATTGAACATTAATATTGTTAATATAGGATTAACTTAGTTTAATATAAGAAAAATAAAATGAAAAAATTGATAAATATCATAAAAAATATTGAAGATACTGTATATAATTTAAAAAATGTATTAAATGAAGAATATTTAGTTATTTTACAAAGTAAAAATAATATTGAAAAATTATATTGTATTTTTGAAAAAAAAAAAAAATTTTAGAAGAATTAAGACTTATGCAAGAAAAAAGATTATGTCTTGAAAAAGAAAAAAATTTTTTTTCACCATATGTTACTAATAATGAATTAAATACAATATGGAACAAAATTTCTGATACATGTCTAATTTTAAAAGAAATAAATTTAAAAAATAAGAAAATTTTAAATCAAAAATTTTATATTAATCAAAATTTTTTAGAAATTGCCTCTACTTATTCTAATAATATTATATATGATGATAAGGGTAATTTAAAATTTTAAATATCAATAGACCAATTTAATATTTGACCAGCTAAAAATGGAATAATAGTATTTTTTCCAATTTTAATTTGATCTATAATTTTATGAGGTTTTCGTATTAATGTAATAGTTTTTTCATTAATTGGAAGATTATAAAATTTTGGACCATTTTCTGAACAAAAAGATTGAAAATGCTGTAATGCTTGCATTTCTTCAAATACTGTTGCATAAATTAGCAAAGATGAAGGAGCATTAAATATACCTGCACAACCTGTAATATTAATTTTATTTTTATAGTAATGTGGTGCTGTATCACTACCTAAAAAAAAACTTTTATTTCCACTAGATATAGCATTTCGTAAAGCTGTTTGATGAATTTTTCTTTTTAGTATAGGCAAACAATATAGATATGGATTAATTCCATTTTCAAACATATGATTTCTATTTAATATTAAATGATGAGGTGTAATTGTTGCAGCTAAATAAGGTGAATTTCGTTCTATAACATAATCTACTGATTCTTTTGTAGTAATATGTTCTAATACTATCTTTAACGAGGGAAATTTTTTTTGAATAGGCTCTAAAGTAGTTTCAAGAAATTTTGCTTCTCTATCATAAATATCGATATTATGATCTGTTTCTTCACCATGTATTAGTAAAGGCATACCTATTTTTTCCATAATTTCTAATATAGAATAAATATTGTTAATATTTTTTATACCTATTTGAGAATTTGTTGTAGAATTTTTAGGATATAACTTGGCAGCTATAAATATTTTCTTATTAAAACCTATTTCTAATTCTTTAGATTTTGTAAAATCTGTTAAATAACATGTCATTAAAGGTTGAAATTTTACATGATTACTTTGTGCTTGTAAAATTTGTTTACGATAATTTATACTTTGTTTACAATTAATAATAGGATTTTCTAGATTAGGCATAATAATAGCTCGTTCATAAAAAATACCAGTATAATTAATCACTTTACTTAACATAGTATTTTCTCTTAAATGAACATGCCAATCATCTGGTTTTATAATAGTAATTTTTTTAAAAAATTTAGACATTGTTATATTCTATTAATTATTGAATTAAATTATGTAGGTGATGTTCATAATTCTTCAAATATTTATCTATAATATTGATTATATCATTAAAATCTTTAAAAATATAAAATTTAATATTTCTATTTTATGTTTATTATATTATAAGAAACTGTAGTTTTTTTAATAGTTATAAGTTTTTTAAAAATGAATATTTTAAAATCTTTAGTATCAGTGAGTATTATCACTTTTTTATCGCGTATTTTAGGTTTTTTTCGTGATGTATTAATTGCTCATACATTTGGTATTTCTATCTTTACTGATGCTTTTTTCACAGCTTTTAAAATTCCTAATTTATTACGTCGTATTTTTGCAGAAGGAGTATTTACTCAATCATTTGTTCCTGTTTTAGTAGAATATAAGCATCAAAAATCAGAAAAATATATACAATATTTTATTTCATGTGTATTTGGTTTAATGATTTTTTTACTTTTCATATTAACAGTATTAGGAATTTTTTTTGCTCGCAATATTATAATGATTAGTGCTCCAGGTTTTTCAAAATCTTTATACAAATTAACATTAGCTACAAATTTATTAACAGTTATGTTTCCTTATATTTTATTAATTTCTCTTTCATCGTTATTATCGTCAATTTTACATGCTTGGAATTATTTTTCTATTCCATCTATATCTCCTATCTTTTTAAATCTTAGTATGATTATATTTTTATTTTTTTTTCATTCTTATTTTCATCCTAATATTTTTGCTTTAGCATGGAGTGTGATTATAGGTGGAATGATTCAATTATTTTATCAATTACCGTATTTGTATAAGATTAATATGTTTGTAATGCCTATTATTAATTTAAAACATTCTGGTATTACTCGTGTTTTAAAAAAAATAGGATCTACTATTATAGGGTCTTCCGCAAATCAAATTTCATTAATTATCAACACTGTTTTTAGTTCACTTCTAAATGTAGGTTCAATATCTTGGATATATTATGCAGATCGATTAATTGAATTTCCAATAGGTATATTTGGTATATCACTTAGTACAATTTTATTTACGTCACTTTCTAAACACTATCATGAAGGTATAGTAAAAAAATATCAACAATCACTTGATTGGAGTATACGTCTAAGTTTAATCTTAGGAGTACCTAGTGCATTAGTATGTTTTATATGTGCAAAACCACTAATAATTATTCTTTTCCAATATGGAAAATTTACTGAATATGATGTTTTAATGACTCAAAAAGTATTAGAATTATATTCGTTTGGTTTGGTTTCTTTTATATTAGTAAAATTATTGTCTTGTGCATTTTACGCTTGTGAAGAAATACATATTCCTATGCGAGTTTCAATAATTACTATATTTTTTACACAATTAATTAATCCCATTCTTATTTTTTATTTTAAACATGCTGGTTTAGCTTTATCCATTAGTTTATCTAGTTGGTTTAATTTTTTATTTTTATATTGGAAATTATATCAAAAAAATCTTTTTTCTTTTAAATATAATTGGTATATTTTTATTTTTCGTTTATTTTGTTCTTCTACATTAATGGTTTTAATTTTACTTTTAATGTTGTACATTATGCCTTCATGGGATATAGGTTCTATATGTAATAAAATATTTCGTTTATTTTGTATTCTTTTTTGTTCTGTTATTGTATATTTTAGTGCTCTTTATTTTTTAGGTCTTCGTTTATTTACTTTTTTACATAATATTCAAAAATGAAAAAATTTTAAAAATTAAATGGCATATATTTTCATTTTATAATATATATTATTTCATAATATAAATATAATAATAGATTATTCAGTTAAAAAAATTGTTAAAGCATATTTTATAGAATATAGTTATGTATAAGAAGTTTTTTTATATTAAATTATTTTATTTTTTTAATTATTTACCTAACAATGGAGTTAAATATGAAAAAAAAAGCTACTGCTATCGCATTTTTATTAGCGAGCTTGGTTACTTCTGTTCAAGCAAATGCAGAAAATAGATGGTACATGGGTACAAAAATGGGATGGTCACATTTAAATTTAATGAAACATGAAAAAAGTTCTAAACAATCTGATCATAATCTTATAAATAAGAAAGAATCTGCACCTATTGTAGGATTGTTTTTAGGATATAATTTAAATTCACATATTGGATTTGAAATAGCCAATGATACAACTGGTTTTCATCCATATTTAATGTTTAACAAGAAAGATAAATCTTCTCAATTTAATAATATTCAGCTATCAACAAAATTATCGTATCCAATGACAAAAAGTATAAATGTTTATACTCAGGTAGGTGGTTTGTTATTTTGGGAAGATATGTCTTCTAAAGAAGATTTAAAACATATTTTTACTAAGCACACTTCAGTCATTCCTAGTGTTTCTTTAGGTGCTGAATATATTATAAATAAAACATTTATTACTCGTTTAGATTATACTTGGAAAAATAGCTTTAAAAATATTATACATACTCCAATTAAATCAAAATCTGGAGATTTATCTTTTTCATTTGGATGGAAATTTGGAAATCCTCATATTCATGATATAGTATCATTATATTCTTCTGAAATATCAGAAAAACCATATGTTACATTAAATGAAAGTATTAATTTTCCTTTTGATAGCACTGAAATACAACAAAATAATTGTGAAAAATTATATAAATTAGATGCTAAAATAAAGAAAATGAAATTAAAAAATATTTCTATTGTATTGTCAGGATATTCAGATCGAATAGGTGATGACCATTATAATCAGATGTTATCTGAAGAACGTGCTTATAATGTAAAAGATTATTTTATTTCTAGAGGTTTACCTAATAGCGCTATTACTGTTCAAGGTTTAGGAAATTCATATCCGATGACTAATCAAGCATGTAAAAATGTAGACAATCATGATTTATTAGTAAATTGTTTAGCACCAGATCGTCGTGTAGATATTGAAATTATAGCAGAATAGTAAGTTATATTTTATAATATGATATACAATAAAAAATAAAATATAAAAGTTTTATAATTAATTTTAGAATTATTGTTTATGAAATAAATATAGTAAGGGAGAGGTGTGCATTGAATTTTAATATTAATTTTTAATATCTTTTTTTCGGAGAGAGAGAGATTCGAACTCTCGAACGATTTCTCGTCGGCGGTTTTCAAGACCGCTGCCTTAAACCACTCGGCCACCTCTCCATTATAAAGAATATTTAAATCTTTAAAAGAAATATAATATTAAATCATTATATGACTAGATGTAAAGAAAATTTTATAATATAAAAATATAATTTATGTTATAAAATAATTAAAATATAAATTTTTTACTGATTAAAATTAAAAAATAAAAGAAATATCTAAAGTTATAAAATTTTATTTGTATTTTATGTATTTTTTTTCTATAATAGAATCACAGGCGTATTGACAGATTGGATATGTGGCGGACTGCAAATCCGTATAACTCGGTTCGATTCCGGGATACGCCTATAAAAAATAATTAAGCCCGGATGGTGAAATTGGTAGACACAAGGGACTTAAAATCCCTCGGCTTTAAATGGCTTTGCGGGTTCAAGTCCCGCTCCGGGTAATAAAATAATATTGATATTTTAAATCAAAAATGCTTGATATACTTTATATTTTTTATTTTTTTTTAAAACTGTATATTTTTTAAAAATTTTTTTAAGTAAATTATCATAACTAAAACAAATATTTGTTACAAATCTTAATTCTCCAGATAATCTTAAATATTTTACAGAATAAACAATTATTTTTTTAGTGATTTGAAAATTTAATTTTAAGTCATTATGAAACGGTGGATTAGAAATAATCATATTAAATTTTTCAGATACATTAGAATATAAGTCGCTCAACAAAACTTTTCCTTCAATATTGTTTTCTTTTAATGTAGATAAACTTGAAATTAATGCATTTTTATTATTGTCGATCAATGTTAATTGAATATTTGGTGAATAATAATGCAGTAACACAGATAAAAATCCTGATCCGCAACCTATATCTAAAATCGATCCTTTGATTTGATTTGAAAAAGTAGATGCTAATAATTTGCTTCCAGAATCTATTTTTTTATAACCAAATACACCAGGTAAAGATTTAATTGATATGTTATTATATATATGTGTGTGAAAAAAATTTTTTATTATAAAGATTGATTTTTTTATTAATATCCCATGACTTAAAACACAGTGTTTTGCACGATCTAATATATTTAATTTTACCCACTGATGTAACATTTTTGATGCACTATTTACTCCGCTATTATTTTCTCCAACAATAAAAATTTCAGTACCAGTAAATAATGAAGAAAATAAATTCATTAATTGAAAATACGCTTCTTTTTTATCTTTAGGCCAATAATATATCAAGATATTATAATTTCTAGTCATATGATGAGTAATAATATAATTATGACAAATATCTATTTTTTTATTTTTTTTTATTAGATCAAATTGTAATTTATTATAATATTTTTGAATATGGATTTTAGTTTTCAATGTTGATAATTCACTGGGAAAGGTATCTTGTATATTTCCAGAAAAAAAAATATTTTTATATTTAAATATTTTAGAATGGCGTAATATTAATTTACTTGTATTTGTAATAAACAAAAGAAAATTATCCTTTTTAATATTATTTATAATAGATAAATTATTTTTATAAAATAAATAAAAATAATAATAAAAAAATAGAAATTGTGATCATAGAATATTTATACTATAATTATACATAGTAAATACATAGATACTATTTCATTAAAAATTATTAAAAATATTTGTATTAAATAATTAATATTCTTTGAATATAATTTCGTTGAGTTATAAATATGTTAAAAAAATATATTGAACTGAAAAGTGGAAGTTTTACATTTTTAGTTTTTTATTTATATAATAATAATATAGAATTTATCAATAAATATTTATATGAAAAAATTAAAAAAAATCCTCATTTTTTTCATAATGCACCAATTGTAATTAATATATCAGGATTATTAAATATTGCAAATTGGAAAAAAATAAAAAATGTTATTATTTCACATGGTTTTTTTATTGTAGGAGTAACAGGATGTCACAATTATCATTTTAAGAAGATTATTTATGATTCTGGCCTTCCTATTATATCTGAAGGTGGAATAAAAAATATTAATATTTATCATAATAAAATGAAAATTATTTCTAATCCTTCTTCTACAGTTAGTATAAGTAAAATAGAAAAAACACATTTTATTGATAAACCTATTCGTTCAGGTCAAAAAATTTATGCTAAACATGCAGATTTAATTATAACAAATAATGTTAGTGCAGGCGCAGAATTAGTAGCAGATGGAAATATTCATATATATGGCATATTAAGAGGCAGAGTATTGGCTGGTGCAAGAGGAGACATTACTAGCAAAATATTTTGTACTAGATTATTTGCTGAATTAGTATCTATATCTGGTGAATATTGGTTATCTGATCAAATTCCTGTTCAATTTATTGGTAAATCTGCACAAATATTTTTAAAGAACAAATTTTTAAATATACACTCTTTAGGTTAATTATATAATTTAAAGGATATTTTTTATATGACGCGGATTATTGTAGTTACTTCAGGGAAAGGAGGTGTTGGTAAAACTACTTCAAGCGCAGCAATTGCAACTGGATTAGCAAAAAAAAATAAAAAAACTATTGTTATAGATTTTGATATCGGTTTAAGAAACTTAGATTTAATTATGGGGTGTGAACGTCGAGTTGTTTATGATTTTATTAATGTTATTCAAGGTGATGTAACATTAAATCAAGCTTTAATTAAAGATAAGAAAACAAATAATTTATTTATTTTACCAGCATCACAAACAAGAGATAAAGAAGCTTTAACACGTTCTGGAGTTGAAAAAATTTTTTTAGAATTGAAAGATATGAATTTTGATTTTATTATTTGTGATTCACCTGCAGGAATCGAATCAGGTGCAATATTAGCAATCTATTTTGCCGATGAAGCAATTATTATCACTAATCCAGAAGTATCTTCAGTACGAGATTCTGATCGTATTCTAGGAATTATTTCTTCTAAGTCACAAAGATCAGAAAAAAGACAGCATCCTATTAAAGAACATTTGTTATTAACACGTTATAATGTTAAACGAGTAAATAATGGAGATATGTTAAGTATGAAAGATGTTTTAGATATTCTTAATATACCATTAATAGGTGTTATTCCGGAAGATGAATCAGTACTTCGTTCATCTAATCAGGGAAATTCTATAATATTAGATCATAAATCTCATGCAGGACAAGCTTATATAGATACAGTAAATCGATTATTAGGATATGAATGTCCATTTCGATTTGTTCAAGAAGAAAAAAAGAGCTTTTTAAAACGTTTATTTGGAAGATAAGTATGACTTTGTTAGATTTTTTTTTATCCCGAAATAAGAATACAGCTGATATTGCAAAAAAAAGATTACAAATTATTGTTGCAGAACAAAGAAAATATAAATCTAAACCTGATTATTTACCACAATTAAAACAAGAAATTTTACTTGTGATATGTAAATATGTAAATATAGATCCAAATATGATTACAATTGAATTAGATCAAAGAAATGAAGATATTTCTGTATTAGAATTAAATATTGTGTTACCTGAATAAATATATTTAATTAATACTGAAGTATATAAAATACTTCCGTATTAATTTTGTATTATATATTTTTATTTTCAAAAACATTATTTAAATAATTTGGTTTTATGTCAATAGGCATAAAAATTTGATTATTTTTTATAGATAATAGAGCTACAGGAATCATATCTTGTGCATGTGGGAATACAATTTTTTTGTTTTCTATATTTAATAGGTATTTTTTTTTAATTTTAATCCATGCATTACCAACTAATACCCATTTTTTTTTAAAAATATTTATTTTATTTTTTATTAATGATATATCAATACATGATTCTGTGTTTTCACCTATCCATGTTGAGTGTATGTTTCGAGTATATTCTGCCCAATATACTTTTTTTTGACTAGCTTGAATAGCAACTAATATTTTATTTTTTTGATATTTTCTCCATGCTTGTTCAGATAGAAGAAGAAGAGTAGAAATACTAATTAATGGTATCTTAAAACTTAATGATAAACTTTGTGCAATACTTACTGCAATTCTAATACTTGTAAAATTACCTGGTCCTCTTGATACTGCAATTGTGCTCAATTGTGAAAATTTTGTTTCTGTTTTTTCTAAAAGTTTATTAATCATTGGTAATATATATATAGTATGTTTTTTATCACATATTTTAAACAATGAATAAATTTTTTTTTTATAAAGCGCAACTGAACAAGAATCCAGAGAAGTATCAATAGCTAATATTAGATTGGACATATTTTTCTCAAATATAATAGTAAAAATAATATCATCATTATGTGATATTTAAAAAGATAAATATTAATTTATCATTTTGTCTGTTTCTTTATATTTTATAATTCTTACAAGATCAATACGATATGCTGTTGCTTTAATTATATGAAAATTAAATTTATCAATTTTAATTATATCTCCAGGTAATGGAAGTTGACCTTTTTGAGAAATTAGTAATCCTCCTAATGAGGCATATTTATCTTCTTTAATTAATTCTTCAGTATTTAATAATTGTTGTAATGAATGTAAATCTGTTTCACCTTTTACTAACCAACTATTTTTTTCTTTAATAATATCTGGTGTTTCATCAGCATCAGGAAATTCTCCAGCTATTGCTTCTAAAACATCTAAAGGCGTAATTAATCCTTGTACTACTCCAAATTCATTACTAACAACTACAAAGCTTCCTTGGGCACGACGTAGTACTCCAAGTAGATTTATTGGATCTAGAGTATCTGGGATAATAATTGGTACTTTTTGACTAGCAAATTCAGATATATTAACATCTTGATCTAGAGCAACTAATAATTCTTTTGCTCTGACAATTCCTATAATTTCATCTAATTCTCCTTTACACACTGGAAATAAACTATGAGGTGTATCTAATAATTGTACTCTAATTTCATTAATATTTTTTTCTATATTAACCCATGAAATATTACTTCTTGGTGTCATAATACTACGAATAGATCTTCCAGCTAGAGTTAGAACGCCATTAATCATATATTTTTCTTCTTCTTTAAAAGTTTCACTTTCTATAGAAGAATCACAATATTTTTTTTCATTTTCTTGATTTGATTTAGAATTTGATAATTTTTGTTCATTATTATTTTTTTCTCGAATCATAAAACGTAGAATAGTTTCTGCCGCTCTTTGTCTCATAGGTCTTCGAGACTGATTTTTTATAAAATTACGTCGTGCAATTTGATTAAAAAATTCTATTAATATAGAAAATCCAATTGCTACATAAAGATATCCTTTAGGAATATAAAAACGAAACGATTCTGCGACTAACGTAAAACCAATCATTAATAAAAAACTAAGGCACAAAACTACAACAGTTTGATGGAGATTAATAAATTTTGTTAATTTTTTTGAAGCCATTAACATTAAAATTGCAGCTATTATTACCGCTATGATCATAATGAATAATTGATTAACCATCCCAACAGCAGTTATAATAGCATCTAAAGAAAATACTGCATCTAATACAACTATTTGAATAACTACAGGCCAAAAACTAGCATAGTTTTTATTTTCTACATTTTCATCAGGATTATTTTCTAATCTTTCATGTAATTCAATTGTTGCTTTAAATAATAGAAATAAACCACCAAATAATAATATACAATCACGTACTGATAGAGTAAAAATAGAATTATTAATAATTGGAGTAGTAAGTGTAATTACCCAAGATAATAACAACAGTAATCCTAAACGCATACATAAAGCCAAGCACAAACCAATTATCCGTGCCTTATCTCGTTGATGAGGTGGTAATTTTTCTGATAAAATAGCAACAAAAATTAAATTATCAATGCTTAATACGATTTCTAATACAATTAGCGTCAATAAACCGGCCCAAGTTGATGTGTCTAACAAAAACTCCATCAGAAAAGCTCCGTAAAAAATAAAGAATAAATATATAAGTAAAATAAAATATATATTTTATTATATCTATCACTTTTAAAAACATATAAATTGCAATATTTATATAAATAGATAAATATAAAGAAATTATATTTTTTTGGAATTAGAATATATTATACTTTATGTTAAACATTTTTAATGTAGTATAATAAGAACCTCTAATTTTTGATAATAGAGGCATTTAAAAATTGATATTTGATAAATTTTTATATTCAATCAAATTAAAGATTTTAGATATGTAGAATTGATTAATTTTTTTAATGAAAATAAGAATATTTTTTTTATATTAAAATTATTTTCATTTTCTCTTAATAGAAGGATATTATTTTTTTGTTCTATTAAGAGAAAGAATAATATATTATATATCACTACATGTAATCCTTATTATGCAGTGCTTGTATTCTTTTTTCTAAAGAAGGATGAGATGCAAATAATTCTAAATATGTATTATGAGATTTTCCATTGATGCATAATGCGATCATACTGTCTGCTTCTTGTGGTTCATGACTAGTTTTTAATCTCTGTAAAGCAGAAATCATTTTATCTTTACCAACTAATTTTGCAGAATGAGCATCTGCATAAAATTCACGATGTCTAGAAAACCACATAGTAACTAAACTGGCAAAAGTACCAAAAATTAACTGTAATAATATAGAAATAAAAAAATATGTTATAGGATTTTTTTCTTCAATATTTTCATCATTTTGGTCATTAGTAAAAAATCGAGTTATTATTTGAGAAAGAAAACGGGATATAAAAATAACAAATGTATTTACTACACCTTGTACTAAAGTCATAGTAATCATATCTCCGTTAGAAATATGACTCATTTCATGTGCCAGTACAGCCTCTGCTTCATCACGAGTCATATTGTTTAATAATCCTGTAGATACAGCAATCAAAGCAGAATTACGACGCGCGCCTGTTGCAAAAGCATTCATATCCATTGCATCATACACAGCTACTTGAGGCATAAAAATACCTTTTTGAATCGCCTGTCGGCGAACAGTATTTATAAGCCATTTTTCTGTTTCATTTTTAGGATTAGTTATAATTTCACCATTAATAGAAGACAACGCTATCCATTTTGACAAAAGTAATGAAATAATAGATCCTCCGAAACCAAATAAACCAGATATAATTATTAGACCATAAATAGTATTAGATGAAATTCCTGTTACACTAAGGAAAATACTAAATATTAACATAACTGCTAAATTAGTTAACAGAAAAAGAAAAATACGTATCATAAGATATTATATTCCTAAATTAGCAAAATTGTTTATGTATAAAAAAATATATTAAAATATTTTATTTTACTAATTATTTAACATAAATAATATTAAATAATCTTGTTTTTTAAATTAACATAATATAGTGAATTAAGTCAATATCGACTGATTATTTTTTAAAATTAATATATTTTAAAATAAGTTATTCATACTAAAAATTTTAATTAAACGGATACCAAATACGATGATCACGAGTAATTATATGATCTGCACTATTAGGTCCCCATGTACCAGCAGAATAAAATTCAAGATTATTATTTTTCATTTTTTTCCAGGAAAAAAATATTGAATCTATCCATTTCCATGCTGTTTCTACTTCATCACGTGATACAAATAAAGATTGTTTTCCATTCATGCTTTCTAATAATAATCTTTCATATGCGTCAATGCAATGATAGTCATCAGAAATATTGTACTTTAATTCAGATTTTTCTAAATTATATTCTGTATGAAATCCTGGTTTTTTATTTAAAAATTCTATTTTTATATTGGGTTTAGGTTCTAAACGTATAATTAATTGGTTTGGAACTAATTCTTTATGAGTAGAATAAAATATATTATTAAAAATTTTTTTAAAACAAATAACGATTTCTGAATATTTATATGCTAATCTTTTTCCAGTTCTCAAATAAAATGGAACACCAGACCATTTTTTATTATCAATATTAACTTTTATAGAAGCAAATGTTTCTGTTAAAGTGTGTTTTTTTGCTCCATTTTCTCTTTGATAAGCTGGTACATAACAACCATTAATTTTACCAGAAGAATATTGTCCTCTTGCGGTGTTTATATGAACGTTTTCTAAGTTAATAGGACGTAATGCTTTTAAGATTTTAACCTTTTCATCCTGAATATTTTTTGCTGTTAATTGATTGGGTTGATCCATAGCGATAATAGTTAACATTTGAAGTAAATGATTTTGTATCATATCTTTCATTTGTCCTATGCTATCAAAATAATTCCATCTATTTTCAATTCCCACTTGCTCAGAAACAGTAATTTGTACATGATCAATAATTTTATTATTCCAATTATAAAAAAATAATGAATTAGAGAAACGTAGAGAAAAAAGATTTAAAACACTTTCTTTCCCCAAGTAATGATCAATTCGAAATATTTGTGATTCAATAAAATATTGAGAAATATGATTGTTTATTTTTTTTGATGTTTCCAAACATGTACCTAATGGTTTTTCTACTATAATACGAGCTGGAAAATGATTTAAATTAATCTTTCCTAATCCTGTACAAATAGAATAAAAAGTATGAGGAGGCATAGCACAATAATAAATAGGAATATTATTATTTTTTACTATTTTTTTTAATTTTAAAAAATCTGATTCTATATTAACATCAATATTGCAAAAATATAAACGAGATTTTATTTTTATCCAAATATTTTCGTCAATTTTTTCATTAATAAATTTTTTTATTGCTATTTTAATTATATTTTGATATTCTTCTTGATTCCATTCTGCTCGACCAACTCCAATGATACGTGTATTTTTATGGATTTTTTTCGATTTTTCTAATTTATATAAAGCAGGAAATAATTTTCTTTTTGCCAAATCTCCTTTAGTTCCAAAAATTACTAAATCACAACTTTGATTATTTTCTATGATCATCATCATCTCTTTTTAAAAATTAAATATAATATTTATAATTATTTTATTATAATAAAATAATTTTATTTTAATAATAAATAATATATTTTATATTAAATGTTATAATTATTTAAGAATATGTTTTTAGATATTTTTTCTATAATAAAAATGTTACTTTAATACTACTAAATAACTTGTTAAATACAAATAAATATTTTTTTAGTTATTATAAATAGAGGTCTATTATGTCATATAGATTAAGACGCACTAAGATAGTTGCTACTGTAGGTCCTTCTACAGATAAAAATAATAATCTTGAAAAAATTATTCGTGCGGGTGTGAATGTTTTAAGATTTAATTTTTCACATGGTTTACCAAACGAGCATAAAAAAAGAGCTTATGAAGCAAAAAAGATTATGAAGAAGTTAAATTGTCATATTGCATTATTAGCTGATTTACAAGGACCAAAAATTAGAATTTCTAAATTTGAAAAAGATTATATTCATTTAAATAAAAATGATTTTTTTGTATTAGATGCTGCGTTAAAAGAAGATAATGGAAATCAAGAGAGAGTTGGTATTGATTACAAGAAATTGCCATCTGATTTAAATATAGATGATATATTATTATTAGATGATGGAAGAATACAGTTAAAAGTAATAAAAGTGAATAAGATAGAGATATTTACTCAAGTTATTGTAGGTGGAATTTTATCTAATAATAAAGGTATTAATAAATTAGGAGGAGGATTATCTGCTGATGCATTAACAGAAAAAGATAAAAAAGATATTATTCTTGCAGCAGATATGGACGTAGATTATTTAGCTGTTTCATTTCCAAGATGTAGTAAAGATTTATATATAGCTAGAAAATTAGCTATGAAAGCAGGTAGTCATGCAAAAATAATTGCTAAAATAGAACGTGCAGAAGCTATCATTAATCAACAAATAATAGAAGATATAATATTAGCATCTGACGTAATTATGATAGCTAGGGGTGATTTAGGTGTAGAAATTGGAGATCCGGAATTAGCTGGTATTCAAAAACAATTAATTAGAACGGCTAGAAAATTAAATAGAATAGTGATTACAGCAACACAAATGATGGAGTCTATGATTACTAATCCATTACCAACTCGAGCTGAAGTAATGGATGTAGCTAATGCTGTATTAGATGGTAGTGATGCTGTCATGCTATCAGCTGAAACAGCATCAGGAGAATATCCTTTAGAAACAGTAATAAATATGGCTAAAGTCTGTCAAGGTGCAGAAAAAGTGCCTAGTATTAATGTTTCTAGACATCGGTTAAATATTAAATTTAATGATATTGAAGAAGCTATTGCTATGTCTGCCATGTATTCTGCTAATCATTTACGAGGTATTTCTGCAATTATTGCTATGACAGAATCAGGTAAAACTGCATTAATGATGTCCCGTATTACATCTGGATTACCTATTTTTGCTTTATCAAAAAATCAAAAAACCCTGAATTTAGCAACTCTGTATAGAGGTGTTATTCCAATATATTTTAATAGTCATAATAGTGGTGTAAAAGCTGCTAATGAAGCTTTAGAGTTATTATATAAAAAAAATTTTTTATTTATTGGTGATTTAGTTATTGTAACTCAAGGTGATATTATGGGAAAAATCGGAAAAACTAATACTAGTAGAATTTTAAAGGTAGAGTTTTAAAAGTAGAATATAATTTTTATTTTTTAATAATATAAAATTTATTTTTTTTATAAAATACTATATCTTTATAAATAAACTTAAATATATATAATAATAATATGAAAATGTTATATTTTTAATTATTATATATTAATAATATTAAATTTATTTTAATTACTGATAAACATAATAAGAGTATATATGCAACTTTATTTAAGACAGTTATGTTAGAATTTATTAAGCTAAAAAATATTTATGTGAATTTTTCTAATCGTTCAATTCTTTCGGATATTTCCATTTCTTTAATTTCTAATCGAATTATTACCTTAATTGGTCCAAATGGTGCTGGAAAATCTACTTTAGTACGTGTGATATTGGGACTGATTCAGCCTAATGCAGGATCAGTTATTATCCATCCAAATATTTCTATTGGTTATGTACCTCAAAAATTATATCTTAATAGATTTTTACCTATTACAGTAGAACGTTTTTTAAAATTGTCTAATAATATTAGTGATATTGATATACAATTAATTTTAAAACGTGTAAAAGTAAAATCATTACAAAAATTTAAACTTCAACAATTGTCTGGTGGAGAAATGCAACGTGTTCTTTTAGCAAAGGCGTTGTTGAAAAAACCAAATTTATTAGTCTTAGATGAACCTACACAGGGTATAGATGTTTCTGGTAGATTATCTTTATATAAATTAATAAATGAAATTAAAGATGAATTAAAATGTTCTATTTTTATGGTATCACATGATTTAAATTTAGTAATGGCAAAAACAGATGAAGTTATATGTTTAAATAATCATATTTGTTGTTCTGGTACTCCAGAAAATATTCTTAAAAATATAGAATTTATTTCTATATTTGGAATTAATCGCTCAAGAGAATTAGCTTTATATCATCACAATCATAACCATTTTCATGAATTTTAAATTTTAGAGTAACTTTGATTATGTTTGAACTAATTCTTCCAGGATGGATAGCTGGAATATTTTTAGCTTTAGCTACTGGTCCTTTAGGTTCTTTAATGCTATGGCGTCGTATGTCATCATTTGGTGATACTTTATCACATTCATCTTTACTTGGATTAGCACTTTCTATTATTTTTGATATTAATCCATTTTATTCTGTATTAATATTTATAGTTTTTCTTTCTATTTTATTAGCTTGGTTAGAAGAAATAGTATTTTTTTCTATAGATACCACATTAAGTATTATATCTCATAGTTCTTTATCACTTGGAATAATTTTTATGAGTTTAATAGCTAAAACTAAAAAAATAGATATTAATAGTTATTTATTTGGTGATTTATTAACTGTAAAAATATCTGATGTTATTATTATCGCGGTAATCAGTATTATAGTAATGAGTATTTTATTAATTTTTTGGAATACGCTTTTATTTACAACTATTAGTGAGGAATTAGCAAAAATAGATGGAATTAATTTATACTACAGTCGTTTGATTATGTTATTAACAACAGCTTTAACAATTTCTATGGCTATTAAATTTGTTGGCGCATTATTAATTACTTCTTTATTAATTATTCCACCAGCAACATCTCAATATTTTTCTAATTCTCCAGAAAAAATAGTTTTTATTTCGATAATAATTAGTATTCTGTCTATAACAGGTGGTATTTTTTTATCAGTATTTTACAATATACCAACCAGCCCGTCTATTGTGTTATTTTGTTCTTTTTTTTTCTTGCTAAGTTATATTAAAAAATATGTTTTATTTGTTATCAATTATTTTTATACCTAATTCTTTTAATATATCTTTTTGTAATACACTTGGTGAATTAGTCATGGGACATATTGCAGAAGTTGTTTTAGGAAATGCAATTACATCTCTAATATTTTTACTATTAGTTAATAACATAACAATTCTATCTAAACCTAAAGCAATTCCTGCATGTGGAGGAGCTCCATATTGTAGTGCTTCAAGTAAAAATCCAAATTTTTCTATTTGTACACTTCTTGAAATTCCAATTAAATCAAAAATTTTTTCTTGTATTTTATGATCATGTATTCGTACTGATCCACCTCCAATTTCATATCCATTAATAACTAAATCATAACTATCAGAAATAGATTTTTCTGGTGTATTGTAAAATGTTTTTATATTTTTTTTATGAATTGCTGTAAATGGGTGATGCATAGAAGACAAGTTACCTTCTTTTTCTTTCATAAAAAGAGGAAAATTAATAATCCAAACTGGTTTCCACGTTAACATTTCCGTAATTTTTAAATCTTCTCCTAATTTTAAACGCAATGTGCTCATGGCTTTGTTTACTATTTCTATTTTATCTGCGATAAAAAATAATATATCTCCATTTTTAGCTTTTGTTTTATTAATTATTTTTATTAATATATTATCGTTTAAAATTTTTTTTATAGAAGTATCAATACCTTGACATCCTAATTCTATTTTTTTTATTTTTATATAAAATAGTTTTTTTACACCATATTGTTTAATATAAGAAGTATAATAATCAATTTTTTTACGACTTAAATAATTTCCTTGAGAAATGCATAATAATGCTATGCGTGTATTATCTTTATTATTAATTTCAAAAAATAAAATATGTTTTTTTTCAATAAATATATTGGATATATCGATAATTTTTATGGGATTACGTAAATCTGGTTTATCTGTCCCGTAATCATTCATAGATTCTTCATATGAAAGAATAGGAAATTTATTTAATTTAACATTTATTATTTTTAACCAAATCGATATAATTAATTTTTCTATAAATTTACGTATTTTAATAGAATTTATAAACGAGATTTCAATATCAATTTGTGTAAATTCTGGTTGTCTATCAGAACGTAAGTCTTCATCACGAAAACATTTAACTATTTGATAATATCGATCAATTCCAGAAATCATTAATAATTGTTTAAATAATTGTGGAGATTGAGGTAAGGCGTAAAATTTTCCAGGATAATTTCGACTTGGTACTAAATAGTCTCTTGCTCCTTCTGGTGTAGATTTAGTTAATATAGGTGTTTCAATATCTAAAAATTTGTTTTTTTGCATAATATTTCTAATTAAATGGGTAATTGCACTTCTTGTCTGAATGTTTTTTAATATTTCAGAACGACGTAAATATAAATAACGATATTTTAGATTGATATCTAAATCTTTATTTTCATTTATATAACTAATAGGTATAGGATTTGATTTATTAAAAATTTTTAATTTATGTACTAATATTTCGATATTTCCAGTTTTTAATTTTATATTATTATTTTTTGGTAATCTTTCTTGTACAATACCTATAATTTGAATGCAAAATTCATGTCGAAGTACTACAGCTTTTTTAAAAAGAACACTATTATTTGATTCAAAAATAATTTGTACAATACCAGTCCAATCTCTTATATCAATAAAAATAAATTTACCAAGATTACGTATTTTATGCACCCAACCAGATAATTTTACTATTTTTTTTAAATGAGTAATTCGAATATCACCACAATATTGACTTCGCATATAATTCCTGTGTTTTAATTATTATATGATAATTAATAAAAATCACACTATGAATATAAAATTATATTATTTATAATCGTAAGTATAAAATATATTTATTTATTTCATTTAATATTATTAAAAATTTTTAGTAAACTTTATTATTAAAATATATCTAAATATTTTCTAAAAATAATATTCTGATATAATAACTTTTTTTATGTTAAATATTATTTATTTATAACTTAATAGTTTATAAAATATTAAATAAATTCATAAGTATTACCATCTATGCTTATAGTATTTATACTAGATACAATAAAAATTATCGACTTCTAAAAATAATTCTGCCTTTTGTTAAATCATATGATGTTAATTCAACAGTAACTTTATCGCCTGTTAAAATTCTAATATAATTTTTTCTCATTTTTCCTGAAATATGAGCAGTAATAATATGTTTATTTTCTAATTCTACACGAAACATTGTATTGGGCAATGTGTCTATTACTATTCCTTGCATTTCAATATTTTCTTCTTTAGCCATAATTTTCTCTTTTATAAATAAAACATTGATATTATAAATATTTAAAAAATATTATCTTATTATTATAAATAATACTAGTCATTTTGACTAGTATCTAACTGATATAAAAATATTAAATTCTATTAAGATAATAAATTTAGATATCGTTCACTATCTAAAGCAGCCATACAACCGCTAGCAGAAGAAGTAATAGCTTGTCTATATACATGATCTATGACATCACCAGCCGCAAAAACGCCTGGAATACTAGTTTGAGTACAGTTTCCATGTTCACTATAAATAATTTTAATATAGTTATCTTTCATTTGTAATTGATTAACAAATATACTTGTATTTGGTATATATCCAATTGCAATAAATAATCCTGATACCATTATTTTAAATTTTTTTTGACTAGATAATATTTTTTCTTTAATTAACAAACTGGTTACACCAGAAGAATCGCCTAATATTTTATTTACAGTACAATTTAAATGTAAAATAACTTTTTTTTCTTCAATTTTTTTCATTAATCGATTAATTAAAATTTTTTCAGCACTAAAATGCATTCTACGGTGAATTAAATGTATTTTTTGCACAAAGTTTGATAAATATAAAGTTTCTTCTAAAGCTGTATTACCACCACCTACTACGGCTATTTCTTTATTTTTGTAAAAAAAACCATCACATACAGCACATGTTGATACACCTTTACCTTTAAATTGATTTTCTGAATTAATTCCTAAATAACGAGGATTAGCACCAGTAGCAATAATTAATGCATCACATGTATATTCATTCTTTTCTCCTAATAAATAAAAAGGTTTTTTAGATAATTTAACTGAAATAATATGGTCTGATAATATCATTATATTTAATTTTATTGCTTGTTTATGCATGCGATCCATCAATGTTGAACCAGTTATTACATCAATTTCACCAGGCCAATTTTCAATTTCATTAGTATTAATTAGCTGTCCACCAGGATTATTTCCAGTAATTAAAATTGGATTTAAATTAGCTCTTGCTGCATATATAGATGCTGTATATCCTGCCGGTCCTGATCCTAAAATAATAATTTTATTATGTATTTTCTTTTTCAAGTATTTTATAATCCTTTTATTATTGAAATTATTTTGATATAAAAAAATTTTATACTATATTATTAACAATTTATAAAATTTATTTAAATATATATTATTCTTTTCAAGAATATATATTAAATGCATAATAAAAATAATAAAATTATTATTTTAATAAAATTAAAATACTTTTTTATAATATTATTAACATAATATCTAATATATAAAGACTTGTTTTAATATATAAATAATTAATATATTATAATTTTTATTAAACTAATTATATATTAAAAATAATTTTTATTTTTTAAAATCAATTCAATTATTGATATAAATATGTATTTATTAAAAATATTTTAATAAAATATATACTAATTTTTAAAAATATAAAATTGTCATTCATCATTGAAAAGATAAAATACTATGTTAAATCCTGATTTATTGCGTAATGACTTAAATGTAGTTGCTAAAAAATTATTAAAAAAAGGATTTGAGCTAGATATTAAAACAATATCTTCTCTTGAAAAAAAACGAAAAATACTTCAAATTAAAACAGAAAATTTACAATATCATCATAATGCTTTATCAAATTTAGTTAGAAATGCAAAAAATATTAAATGTAAAGATGATGTATTAAAGCAAAAAGTTATACAATCAAATAAAAATTTAAATATATCTAAAATAGAACTAAATATATTAAAAGAAAAAATTTACAATTTTTCTATGCTTTTGCCAAATATTCCATTTGATGATGTGCCAGAAGGAATTAATGCTTCTGATAATAAAGTAATTCAATATTGGGGTCAAAAAAAAAAATATAATTTTATAGTTAAAGATCATATAGAAATAGGAAAAAAATATAATGGACTTGATTGGAAATCTGCAGCAAAAATGTCTGGTTCTAGATTTGTAGTTATAAAAGGACAAATTGCTCTCTTACACCGTGCATTAAGTCAATTTATGCTAGATTTACATACTAATAATCATGGTTATGTAGAAATGTATGTTCCTTATTTAGTTAACTCTCATGCACTATATGGTACAGGACAATTACCAAAATTTAGTGATGATTTATTTCATTTTGCGCCTGAAGAAAAAAATAAATATATTTTAATACCAACAGGAGAGGTGCCTTTAACTAACTTAGTTTGTGATCAAATTATAGATGAAAATCAATTACCTATTATGTTAACCGCACATACTCCTTGTTTTCGATCAGAAGCATCTTCATATGGACGTGATACAAAAGGTTTAATCCGATTACATCAATTTGATAAAGTAGAATTAGTTCAAATTATTCAACCAGAAAAATCTATGGAAGCACTAGAAAATTTAACATATCATGCAGAAAAAGTTTTACAACTATTAGATCTTCCATATCGAAAAATACTTTTATGCACAGGAGATATGAGTTTTTCTGCAGCAAAAACATATGATTTAGAAGTTTGGTTTCCATCACAAAATAAATATAAAGAAGTGTCTTCTTGTTCTAATATGAGTGATTTTCAATCTCGAAGAATGAAATCTAGATATCGTAATCATATAACAAAGAAAAATTGTTTTTTACATACTTTAAATGGTTCTGGATTAGCTATTGGAAGAACATTAGCGGCAATATTAGAAAATTATCAGTGTTCTGATGGACGTGTAGAAATTCCAAAAATACTACAAAAAAAATATATGAAAAATTTAGAATTTATTAATTAATATAATATATTAAATATCAATTTTTTTAAAATATTTAAAAAAATCAATATTGGTGAACTTATGAATGCAGTATATAATTTTAGTGCTGGTCCAGCAATGCTACCACAAGAAGTTCTTTCAAAAGCAAAAAAAGAGTTAAAAAATTGGAATCAATTAGGTTTATCTGTAATGGAAATTAGTCATCGCAGTGAAGAATTTATTCAGATTGCATTAGAAGCAGAAAAAGATTTAAGAGATTTATTAAATATTCCAGAATCATATAAAATATTATTTTGCCAAGGCGGTGCAAGAGGTCAATTTTCTGCTGTTCCTATGAATTTATCAAATAATATTAAAAGTGCAGATTATATTAACAGTGGATATTGGTCACAATGCGCAGAAAAAGAAGCTAAAAAATATTGTAGTGTTAAAAGTATCAATATTAAAAAAAAAAATAATAATAATATTTCTTTATTACCTTGTTCTGAATGGAATATTAGTAAATTATCAGAATATATTCATTACTGCCCTAATGAAACTATGCATGGAATAGCTATACATGAAGAACCAGTGTTTAATAAAAAGATTATTATTGGTGATTTTTCATCTGTGATTTTATCACGTTGTATTAATATTACAAATTATGATCTTATTTATGCAGGAGCACAAAAAAATATTGGTCCTGCAGGTATGACTATTATTATTATTAAAGAAAAATTATTACATCATTCTAATGTTATTACACCTTCTATTCTTAATTATAAAATTTTATCAACTTATAATTCGATGTATAATACACCACCGACATTTTCGTGGTATCTTTCTGGATTAGTATTTAAATGGTTAAAAAAACAAGGAGGAATTAAAAAAATAGAACAAAAAAATGAAATTAAATCTAATTTATTATATAAAACCATAGATCATAGTAATTTTTATACTAATAATATTGATAAAAATAATAGATCTAAAATGAATATTGTATTTAATCTAATTGATGAAAAATTAAACGATCTTTTTTTAAGAAAAGCACATGAACATGGTTTATTTTTTTTAAAAGGTCATTCTTTAGTAGGTGGAATGAGAGCATCTATTTATAATGCTATGCCTATACTAGGAGTAAAAAATTTAGTAAAATTTATGTTATATTTTGAAAAAAAATATGGATGAAAAAATTGTATTTAAAAATATTTTAATATTAATTTAATAGAGTATATAATTTATTATGGAAGAATCTTTAAGTTTAAAGCCAATTTCTTATGTAAATGGAACGGTATATTTACCAGGATCTAAAAGTATTTCTAATAGAGCTTTGCTTATTTCTGCAATGGCAAAAGGTGTTACTATATTAGAAAATTTATTAGATAGTCATGATACTCAATATATGTTGCTTGCTTTAAAAAAAATAGGTATTAATTATTCTCTTTCAAATGATAAACATACTTGTCATATTGAAGGTATTGGAAAACCTTTTCATTTATCAAAAGAAATATCATTATTTTTAGGAAACGCAGGCACTGCTATTCGCCCTTTACTTGCAGCATTATCTTTAAAAAGTAATAATGTCATATTAAGTGGAGATGACAGGATGCATGAAAGACCGATTAAACATCTGATAAATGCTCTTAGACAAGGAGGGGCAATCATAAATTATAATAAAAATATTGGATATCCACCAGTTTATACAAAAGGTGGTTTTATAGGAGGTAATATTTTTTTAAATGGTAGTATTTCTAGTCAATTTTTAACATCTTTATTAATCAGTGCACCATTAGCTATTAAAGATACAACTATTTTTATCAAAGGATGTTTAGTATCAAAACCATATATTGATATTACTATACACTTAATGCAATCTTTTGGTATTTATATTACGCACGATAATTATTCTGTTTTTTATATTAAAGGTCATCAACAGTATCAATCACCCGGTAATTATTGGATAGAAGGAGATGCGTCATCTGCTTCTTATTTTTTAGCTGCTGCAGCAATTAAAGGAGGTTCAGTTAAGGTAATAGGAGTAGGTAAAAAAAGTATACAAGGTGATATTCAATTTGCTAATATTCTTCAAAAAATGGGTGCATTAATTAAATGGAATAATCATTCTATTACTTGTACTAGAAATAATTTGTATTCTATAAATTTAGATTTAAATCATATTCCTGATACAGCTATGACTGTTGCTATGGTAGCTCTTTTTGCTAAAGGTACAAGTATTATTCGTAATATATATAATTGGCGAGTAAAAGAAACAGATCGTTTATCAGCAATGGCAATAGAATTAAGAAAAATTGGTGCTATTATTAAAGAAGGAAAAGATTTTTTATCCATTACCCCGCCTATATCATTTCATTATGCAGATATTAAAACTTATAATGATCACCGGATGGCTATGTGTTTTTCACTTATTTCATTATCTACAAGTGGTATTAACATATTGAATCCAAAGTGTATCAATAAAACTTTTCCATATTATTTTCAAGATTTTTTATCAATTAGCACTATGAATTAATTTAAATTATTAATATTTTAATTATAAAAAAGATTACTATGAAAAAATTACCTCCTGTTATTACTATTGATGGACCTAGTGGTGCAGGAAAAAGCACACTGTGTAAAGCAATAGCAAATAAATTAAAATGGATTTCATTAGAATCTGGTTTAATTTATCGAGTAATTGCTTTTATAGCTCTAAAAAATAATATTTTTATTACTGAAAAAAATATTATTCCCATTGTAAAAAAATTAGATATTTCTTCAATAAATAAAATAAATAAAAATATTTTAAAAAATACAAAAAATAATAATTATCTTACAAGTTCTCAAAAAATTAGTCATATTGCTTCAGAATTATCTATATATCCTTACATAAGAAAAATATTGTTAAAAAAACAAAAATTATTACGAAATTTTCCCGGTTTAGTAGCAGAAGGTCGTGATATGGGAACAGTAGTATTTCCAAAAGCTACTCTTAAATTTTTCCTTAATGCTAGTTTAGAATGTCGTGTGCAAAGAAGAATGTTAGAACTACAAAAGTACAGATTTAATATTAGCTATAAAAAATTATTTAGAGAAATGAAAAATCGAGATGATAAAGATCAAAATCGATTAATTTCTCCTTTATACCCGTCAAAAAATGCTATAATATTAGATTCCACTAATGTTAGTTTTTTAGAAATAATTAATATTTCTATGATGCATATACTAAAAAAAATAAATTAAATATTTTTAATATCACTTTTTATAATAGGATTATTATAAGATATATTCAAAACAACCTCATTTTAGCATGAAGCCAAAATAGATGTTATATAAAATTTTTCTGAAATTATTAATATGAATGAATCTTTTGCTCAATTATTTGAAGAATCTCTTAAAGAAATTAAAACACGACCAGGTTCTATTATTCGAGGAGTGATTGTATCAATAGAAAAAGATATTGTTTTAGTTGATGCAGGCCTCAAATCTGAATCTTCTATTCCAATTGAACAATTTAAAAATCCTCAAGGTTTATTAGATATCAAGGTAGGTGACCAAATTGATGTAGCTCTAGATGCTATCGAAGATGGTTTTGGTGAAACTTTATTATCTCGTGAAAAAGCAAAACGCCATGAAGCATGGTTAATATTAGAAAAAGCTCAT
Organism: Buchnera aphidicola (Pterocomma populeum); assembly: GCF_049314985.1. Lineage (GTDB taxonomy): Bacteria > Pseudomonadota > Gammaproteobacteria > Enterobacterales > Enterobacteriaceae > Buchnera > Buchnera aphidicola_BQ. The sequence goes on along the minus strand of NZ_CP186013.1, from coordinate 505,348 downwards.
GAACAAGAAGAAACAGTTACTGGAATTATCAATGGAAAAGTTAAAGGCGGTTTTACTGTTGAATTAAATGATATACGCGCTTTTTTACCAGGTTCTTTAGTTGATATTCGACCTATTCGAGAAACTATTCATTTAGAAGGAAAAGAATTAGAATTTAAAGTTATTAAATTAGATCAAAAACGCAATAATGTTGTTGTATCGCGCAGAGCTGTAATTGAATCAGAAAATAGTGCAGAACGTGATCAATTATTAGAAAATTTACAAGAAGGCATTCATGTTAAAGGAATTGTTAAAAATTTAACTGATTATGGCGCTTTTGTTGATTTAGGTGGAGTAGACGGGTTATTACATATTACTGATATGGCATGGAAAAGAGTTAAACATCCTAGTGAAATAGTTAGTGTTGGTGATGAAATTAATGTTAAAATTTTAAAATTTGATCGAGAAAGAACTCGTGTTTCTCTAGGATTAAAACAATTAGGTGAAGATCCTTGGATAGAGATTTCAAAACGTTATCCAGAATCAACTAAATTAAGTGGTAGAGTAACTAATTTAACAGATTATGGTTGTTTTGTAGAAATTGAAGAGGGAGTAGAAGGACTTGTTCATGTTTCTGAAATGGATTGGACTAATAAAAATATTCACCCTTCTAAAGTTGTTAATGTGAATGATAAAGTTGAAGTCATGGTATTAGATATCGATGAAGATCGTCGTCGTATTTCTTTAGGTTTAAAACAATGTAAAATAAACCCATGGCAAAAATTTTCAGAAACACATAATAAAGGTGTTCATGTTTCTGGAAAAATAAAATCTATTACAGATTTTGGTATTTTTATTGGATTAAATGGTGGTATTGATGGATTAGTACATTTATCTGATATTTCTTGGATAAAATCCGGAGAAGAAGTAGTTAAAAAATATAAAAAAGGAGAAGAAATATCAGCTGTTGTACTACAAGTAGACGCAGAAAGAGAACGTATTTCATTGGGAATTAAACAGTTAGAAGAAGATCCTCTGAATACCTATATCTCTATTTTTAATAAATCAGAAATTATTCATGCAAAAATAAAATCATTAGATCATAAAAAAATTATAGTATCTTTATCTAAAGAAATAGAAGGTCAGATAAAATTATCTGAAATAACTCATATTTCTGAAAAAGATATTTTAAATAAAATAAAAATTGGTGATGATATTTCAGTAAAAATATTAAGTATTGATCGTAAAAATAGGACTATTAATTTAACTATTCATATTGTTGAAGATAATAAGAAAAAAGATTTCTCTGATAAAAAAAATAATGATGAATCTTTTTCTAATGCAATGTCAGAAGCGTTTAAAGCAGCTAAAAATACTGAATAATTATATTTTTTAAGAAAATATGTTTTATATTAATTATAATTTTAATAATATTAAATATATGTATTTAGAGGATGTATGACAAAATCAGAATTATTCGAAAGAATTACTGCAAAAAATACTTATCTTTCAGATAAAATAGTAGAATATGCTATACAAGAAATTCTAGAACATATGTCTATAGCATTAGCAAAAGGAAAGCGAATTGATATTCGTGGATTCGGTAGTTTTTCATTGCATTATAGAGCTTCTCGTATTGGAAGAAATCCAAAAACTGGAAAAAAAATACAATTAATTGAAAAATATGTACCCTATTTTAAACCAGGAAAACAATTGCGTAATCGAGCTAATGTTTATAAATAGAGAATATATTTTTATATAGAACAATAGAAACTAAGTTTTCATATAATTACATTATAAACAAAACTTAGTTTCTAAAAAAATCATTTATTTAAAATAATATATTACGGTAAATATATGAAAAAATTTTTAATAATTGCTAATTGGAAGTTAAATAATACAAAAGATAATATTTCTGAATTTTTAAAATATTTAAATATATATTTATTAGATAATAATCAAAAAAATATTATTTCAATTGCTCCTTCTTTTATATATTTAGAAAAATTATCTAGAGAAATAAAATATAAAAATTTTTTTATTACTGCACAAAATGTAGATATTAATTTACAAGGAGCATTTACTGGTGAAATTTCGGTATTAATGTTAAAGGATATTGGTGTACAATATGTCATTTTAGGACATTCAGAAAGGCGTATTTTGCATCATGAAAATAATAATATTATTGCTAAAAAATTTTCTTTGGTTAAAAAGTATCATTTAACTCCTATATTATGCATAGGTGAAACTGAAAAAGAGAAAAAACTTAATAAAACATATGAAATATTAAAAAATCAAATTAATTCTATTTTTGAAATTTGTGGAACGGAATCTTTTCGTAATACAGTCATAGCATATGAACCAATATGGGCAATTGGAACAGGTAAATCAGCTGATATAGAATATGTTCAAAAAATTCATAAATTTATTAAAAACTACATTATACAATATGATCATCTTAGTTTAGATAGTCTTATGATTCAGTATGGTGGATCTATTACTTCTCTTAATGCTAGAGAGTTTTTAGAACAAATGGATGTAGATGGTTTATTAATTGGAACAGCATCATTACAATATAAAGAATTTTTAAAAATTGTAAAAATATCTAATAATATTTATTAAATATTGCTTTTTTTATTTTCTATGATAAATGTATTATATAACCATCCACCTAAATTAATACCAATAATAGAGCCGATAGTGGGAATTAAAAAAAATAGAATATTATTTATATCTTTCAGACATACTAAATTACTTATTCCTATAAAAATTAAAAAAAGTTTTGGTCCAATATCTCGTGCTGGATTAAGAGTAATATTATGTGAAAAACCTACAGATATATTAATAGCTAATATTAAAATACCTATTAATAATGGAGAAATTAGTTCATAATATAAAAAATATTTTTTTTTGTTGTTTAAAGTCATCAAAAATATCATAAAAATAGAAGAAGTAATAATTTCTAAAGAAAAATTATATAAAAAAAAAGTATTTTTATGAAAAGATGGAATAAAAACAGAAATAATATTAATATTTTTTTTTAAAATAGGAATAATTGGATGTATATTATTAAATGAAATAAACATTTTATAGTAGAAATAATATATCAACATTGTAAAGAAAAAAGATCCAGATATTTGAGAAAAAATATATGGTAATACTTTTTTTTTGTTAAATTTAGAAGATAACCATAAAAATAGTGTAATAGCTGGATTTAAATGCGCGCCAGATATTGAAGAGCTTAAATAAATAGATAGAGATACACCGATTCCCCAAATACAACTAACATCCCAATAATTTAAATTAGAATTTGTTAAGCATGAAGATATTGTAGCTCCAAATCCAAAAAACATTATTAAACCAGTTCCTAAAAATTCTGCAATACACTGTTGAACTATATTATTTTTATCGTAGATTTTCATTATGATTATACCTACTATAACTTTATATATTGGATATATATTAATAAAATTTATATAATACAAAAAATATAATGAACAAAAATTTTATAGTATAAAATATATTAAAGGCCGGAAAAAAAACCGGCATTAATTTTATATATTTAAAATAATTTTTTAGCAGTAATTAACCAATCTTTCTTAAAATTTCGTTTCATATTTTGTAATGCATATTGAATATCATGAAAAACCATTTTTTCGTTTTGAATACCTACACACTTTCCTTTATATCCTTGAAGCAATAATTCTACAGAATATGCACCCATTCTTGAAGCTAAAATACGATCATATACTACTGGTGCACCACCTCTTTGAATATGACCGAGAATAGTTGCTCTAGTTTCTCGATTTGTTTCCTTTTCAATATATTGAGCTAATTTTTCTACATCACAAATATATTCTGTTATTGCTACAATGGCATGTTTTTTTCCTTTTTTAATACCAGCTTTAATTTCCATTACTAATTCTTCTTGTATATATTTTACTTCGGGTAAGACAATAAATTCACAGCCTCCAGCAATAGCAGCGGCTAATGTAAGATCTCCGCAATATCTACCCATGACTTCTACAATAGAAATTCTTTGATGAGAAGAAGATGTATCTCGTAACCGATCAATTGCTTCAACAACTGTTTCTAATGCCGTAAAATAACCAATTGTATAGTCAGTTCCAGCAACATCATTATCGATAGTACCAGGAATACTAATACATGGAAGTCCAATTTGAGTTAATTTTTGAGCTCCAATATACGATCCATCACCTCCAATAACAATAAGTGCATCTATATTTCTTTTTTTTGCATTTTTTACAGCAACAGTACGAATTTCATCATTACAAAATTTTGAAAATCGTGCTGATCCTAAAAAAGTTCCACCACGGTTAATCATATCTGATACACTATATCGATCTAACTTTATCATTCTATTTTCATATAAACCTAGATATCCATCATAAACTCCAAAAACTTCTAATTTTTCACTCAGAGCTGTTCTTACTACTCCTCGAATAGCAGCATTCATACCTGGAGCATCTCCACCACTGGTTAATACTCCAATTTTTTTAATCATTTTTGCCTCTATAAGTAACAATCAAAAAATTATATGTTTTGTATTATAATAAAAATATTATTTTTTTTAATATATAAGAATATATTTAAAATAAAAAATTATTTTAAATATAATGTTGTTCTTAAGTATTTTAGGAATTTAAAAATAAATTTTTAAACAATATATTTTTATTTTGAATAGTTATATTATATTTTAATAAAAGATAGTAATCTTATATATAATAGTAAAAATAATATAAATTTTGAAAAAATATATTTATATTATTTTTATACTTTTATGTTAAAAAATAGTATTTTTGTGCAATTAATTCTTTATTAAATTCTAATATAATTGGTATAGCAGTAGGAATATTTAATTTTTCAATATTATTACTATCAATTTTTTTCAGATATTGTATTAATGCACGTAAAGAATTTCCATGCGCTACAATAAGAATTTTTTTATTTTTTTTTAATTGGGGTAAAATTATTTTTTTCCAATATGGAATTACTCTTTTTACTGTCAGTTCTAAACTTTCTCCTACTGGAATATTTTTTACATCTAAATGAGAATATCGTATATCATAACCAGGAAAACGAATGTCTGTTTTTTGAATTTTTGGTGGAATAGCATAAAAACTTCTTCTCCATGCTATAACTTTTTTTTCCCCATATTTTAACATTGTTTCATCTTTATTTAATCCCTCTAATGCACCATAATGTCTTTCATTCAAGCGCCAAGTTTTTTTAACTGGTAGCCATGTTTGATTTAAATTACACATTACATTCCATAAAGTATTAATTGCTCTTTTTAAGACAGAAGTATGGGCTTCATTAAAAAAAAATTTTTCTTTTTTTAATATTTCAGCGGCATATTGTGCTTCTTTTTTTCCATTTTCTGTTAGTTCGACATCATGCCATCCTGTAAATCTATTTAATTTATTCCAACTACTTTCACCATGTCGAAGAAGAACTATTTTATACATTATGATTTTTTTTCCATATTTATTATAATACTGTTCATAAAAAAATTATATATTATTTTAAATAGTAGAACTATCATTATTTAAAATATCAAGATTTTCTATTCTTCTATTAATATAAATGTAAATAATATATTTTTATTTCATACATAAAAGTACAGTAATAAAAATATAAAACTGTACTTTTAAAAAATATTTATATTGTAATAGTTTTTTATAATATGATTACATATCTATTAAAAGACTAGTAAAATCTTCTAATATATTTTTTATTGTTAGTAAAAAACTAACTGATTCTTTTCCATCTATTAATCTGTGATCATAAGACAATGCTAAATACATCATAGGTAATATTTTTATCTTTCCATCTATAGCCATTGGACGATCTTTAATTACATGCATGCCCAATATAGCTGTTTGAGGAGGATTAATAATTGGAGTAGACATTAGAGATCCAAATACACCTCCATTAGTAATAGTAAAGCTTCCTCCTGTTAATTCTTCTATAGTAATTGTTTTTTCTAATCCTTTTATAGAAAATTCTTTTATCTTTTTTTCAATAGAAGACATAGACATCGTATCAGCATTTCTTAAAACAGGAGTAATTAAACCTCGAGGTGTGGAAATAGCTATACTAATATCAAAATTTTTATAATAAATTATATCTTTATTATCAATAGAGGCATTAACTTCGGGAAATTTTTTTAATGCTGCTACTACAGCTTTTACATAAAATGACATGAATCCCAGTCGTATTCCATTTTTTTTTTTAAAATCTTCTCCATATTTTTTACGAAGAAGTATAATTGGTTTCATATTTACTTCGTTGAAAGTAGTAAGCATTGCTGTATTATGGATAGTATCTAATAATCTTTCTGAAATTTTTTGACGTAATCGAGTCATTTTAACTCGATTATTTAATTCTATATTATTTTTTTTTATTTTTTTTATAATAGATACTGTATTATTGGATATATCTATTGTTTTTTTATTTTTTTTTGTTTTAATATAGTTTTTAATATCTTCATTAGTAATAAGATCATTTGTTTTATCTAAATTAATTTTATGACTATGTATTAATCTTCTAATAGATGGCGTAAATGATGGAATAGGTTGTATATTATTATTGATATAATTATTTTCTTTTTTAACTGATAATTTTTCATCTTTTTTAATATTATTAAAAATATCTTTTTTCTTTTCTTGTATATTTTCAATACACCCTAATATTTGTTGTGATTGAACAATAGTACCTGTTTTTTCTAAAATATTAGATAATATTCCGTTGCATGGAGAAGGTACTGCTAACATAACTTTATCTGTTTCAATATCTACTAAATTATCATCATAAAATACTTGATCTCCTATTTTTTTATGCCATATTACTACTGTTGCATCAGTAATTGATTCTGGTAAATCTGGAACAATAATATTAGTTATTGTCATTTTTTATTCCTTTCTTTTAAAATATTTTTAGTGCATTTTTAATAAAATGTTCTTGTTGTTTCTTATGAATAGAAATATATCCAGAAGCAGGGGAGGATGAAGATATGCGACCAACATATTGTAATGTAAAATTATTAGATAAAATGTTATTAATATTATCTTTAATATACATCCATGCTCCTTGATTATAAGGTTCTTCTTGACACCAAATGAACTCTGTTACAGAAATATAATTTTTTAATAGATTTAATATTTCATGTATAGGAAAAGGATATAATTGTTCAATCCGAATTAAAGCAATCGTATTAATATTATGTCTACGACGCGTTTTTAATAAATCATAGTATATTTTTCCAGTACAAAAAATAATACGCTGAACTTCTATTTTATTAATTAGATCTATTTCATCAATTAATAATTGAAATTTACCATATATAAGATCATTTAATGAAGAATTTGCCATTATATTTCTTAAAAGAGATTTTGGAGTGAAAATGATTAATGGTTTAAAAATTTTTTCAAAAATTTGTCGTCTTAAAAGATGATATATTTGTGCTGCAGTACTCGGTAAACATACCTGTATATTATTTTCTGCAGATAATTGAAGAAATCTTTCGATTCGAGCTGAAGAATGTTCTGGTCCTTGACCTTCATACCCATGAGGTAAAAAAAGTACTAAATTGCATTTTTCATTCCATTTTTGTTCACTAGAACAAATAAATTGATCAATTACAATTTGAGCGCCGTTAGCAAAATCACCAAATTGAGCTTCCCAAATAGTTAATGTATTAGATGAAAATAAAGAATATCCATATTCAAATGCTAAAACTGCTTCTTCAGATAAAGCGGAATCCCATATTTGAAAAGAACCTTGTTTTTTTTGTATATTTTTTAAAGGTACATAAATAGAACCGTCAATTTGATCATGAATTAATGCATGACGATGAAAAAATGTTCCTCTACTAATATCTTCTCCTGATAAACGACATGAAATTCCCTGATTAAGAATAGTAGCATAAGATAAAATCTCAGCAGCTCCCCAATTAAATAATTTCAATCCTTTAGCCATATCCAATCGTTCTTCATAAATTTTTTTAACTCTATAATGCATATTAATGTTCTTTGGAATTTGATTAATATGTATTGCTAATTTTTGAATATCAATAAAATTTGTATTTATATTTAATTTTGCAATATTTTTGTTTGTTGAAAAAAAATTTTTTTTTGTTGAAAAAAAATCTATTTTTTTATCTTTAGAAAAAACTAATTCTTTATTATTTAATTTTTCATAATATTGATTTTTAATATTATTTATTTCTTCTTCTTGAATAACTCCTTTTGAAATTAAAAAATTAGAATATATTTCTTTAACAGTAGGATGATGATTAATTTTTTTATACATAAGAGGTTGAGTTACATAAGGTTCATCTACTTCATTATGACCATGGCGTCGATAACAAACTAAATCTATAAAAACATCTTTCTTAAATTTTTTTCTAAAAGAAAGAGCTAATTGTGTTGCAAAAATAGATGATTCTATATCATCTGCATTAATATGAAAAATAGGTACTTCTATCATTTTGGCAATATCAGTACAATATTTACTAGAACGTAAGTATTTAGCATTTGATGTTGTAAACCCAATTTGATTATTAATAACAATATGAATCGTTCCTCCTACTGTATACCCTTCTATTTGTGATAAATTTAATGTTTCCTGAATAATTCCTTGTCCAATTATAGCGGCATCACCATGAATATTAATTGGTATAATTTTATTAGATGATATTTTATCTTGATCAATAATAGCCCGAGAAGAACCTAAAACTACTGGATTAATTATTTCTAAATGAGAAGGATTATAATGTAAATAAAATTTTATATTATCATTAATTATTGTTAATCCACCCATATGATATTTTACATCACCACTATTTTTTTGACATATATCTAAACCAGAAAATTCATTAAATAATATTTTTGGATTTTTATTTAAAATATTTACTAAAACATTTAACCTACCTCGATGAGCCATTCCTAATATTATTTTAGATATATTTTTTTGTTTAGAATAATTAATAATTTCGTGTAATATAGGAATTAATGTTTCTGCTCCTTCCAAGGAAAAACGCTTAGAAGCTGAAAATTTTTTTCCAAGATATTTTTCTAATGTTTCTGCATATATAATCTGAGTTAAAAAATTAATTTTTTGTTTTATATTCAGTAAAGATTCATTAAAATATAATTCTATATAATTCATAATCCATTGTTTTTCTAACAAATTATTTAAATGCATATATTCAAAACCAATAGAACTACAATATTTTTTTGATAATAATGCATATAAATCAATAATATTAGTTTTAAAATTTTGATTATTTTGAAAATTAATTATAATAGTTTTTTTTAAATCTTTTTTTGAAAAATTATATGAAGATAAATTTAAACAAGGAATATCCAATATTTTTTTTAAATTTAACGGATCAAGAGAAGCTTTTTGATATCCTATTGTACGAAATGAATAAATAAGAGTATTTATTTTTTCAGAAATATGAGAGTTTGGATATATTGGAAATGAACAATAGTTATCTTTTATATAATCATTTAAAATTACATTTTCATTATTATTTTTTTCAGGGATATTCTTATCTCTAGAAATTGTTAAAAATATATTTTTCCATATATTATCAACAGATTCTGGATTGATTAAAAATTTTTTATATATTTCTTCTATATAAGATTGATTTTCTGAAGATAACCAAGAATATTTAAGCCATTGTTGGAATGTATTATTTTTCATTTTTTATGTGATATTATAATTATAAGATATTAAATTACTGAAAGATATTATATAAAATTTATATATATTTTATCATTTATATAAATTATTATACTTTAATATAAATTTTATGCAGGATTATCAATATTAATAAACTTTACATCTAAATTGTATTTTTTTTCTAACCAGGCTCCTAAAGATTTAATACCATCTTTTTCAGTAATATGATGACCTAATGAAAAAAAATGAATTTTTAATTCTGCAGCAATATGGATAGTTTCTTCTGATATTTCACCTGTTAAAAAAGCATCAATTCCAAATTTATATGCATGTTTAATAAAACCTTGACCTTTTCCACTACACCAAGCAATACGATGAATATTATGAGGTGCATTTTTATAAAAATGTATAGGAGATTTTTTAAATTTTTTTTCTATAATTTTAAATAATTCATTTCCAGTTACATCATTATTCATATTACCCCATAAAACATAAGGTAAAATATAACCTTGGACACAAATATTTAATTTTTTAGCTATTTGAGCATTATTTCCTAGATGTGGATGAATATCCAAAGGTAGATGCCAACTATATAGATTAATATTATTTGAGAGTATAGTTTTTAATCGATATCTTTGCATATTATGTATATATTTTGATTCATTTGGCCAAAAATAACCATGATGTACAATAATAGTATCAGCATGATAAAATAATGCATGATTTAGTAATTCTTGACATGCAGTTACACCGGTTATAATTTTTTTTATCTCAGATTGACCTTCTATTTGTAAACCATTTGGTACAATGTCCTCGCATTGATCAGATGAAAGTTTTTTATTGATAATCTTTTCTAATTCAAAATTATTCATAAACTTGTTCTCTATTTAAATATAAATTTATATTTTGCTTGCTTAAATACCAATAACGTTTTTTTTCTATTTTCATGAAAATCAACAATCGGTTTCGGATAATCTAATGTAATTTTATTTATATCTTCCCATGTATGTGGATTATGAATATGAGCATCTGGTATATATTTTAATTCAGGAATAAATTGTCTAATAAAATGTCCAGATTTATCAAATTTTTTTGATTGTCTATATGGATTAAAAATGCGAATATAAGGAGTAGCATCACTACCTATTGAAGAAGCCCATTGCCAACCTCCATTATTAAGAGCGAAATCACCATCAATTAATTGAGACATAAAATATTTTTCACCTTTTCTCCAATCAATTAATAAATTTTTGACTAAAAAATTAGATGTAATCATTCTTAATCGATTGTGTATCCATCCTATATCTTTTAATTGTCTCATACTTGCATCAATAATTGGAAATCCTGTCTTACCTTGTGTCCATGCATGAAAATAATTTATATTATTATCCCAAATAATATTTTTTTCCCAAGAATTGACAGATTGCAGTTTTCCTAATAATGGATAACCAATTAATAAATGATAATAAAATTCTCTCCATATTATTTCATTTAACCAAGAAGATAAAAACGTGATATTAAATATATTATCATATCTTTTAGATAATATATTTAGACAATATCGTAATGATATAATTCCTATTGATAAGTAAGGTGATAATATACTTGTATGATTTAAAAAAGGAAAATTACGTTTGATTGTATAATCATGAATTTTATTATTAAAAAAATCTTCTAATCTATTTTGAGCCGCTTTTTCACCGGGAGGAAAAAGATTGATATTAAAATTTATTTTATATTTTTTAAATTCTGTATGATTGAATAAATGATATTTTAATAATATTCTTTTAATTGGTGTAGGAAAACATTTAGGAATATTATTACATAAAATTTCTATTGCTTTTTTTTTAAAAGAAGAAAATTTTTTATATGGTTTATTATTTTTCGTATATATAAATTTAGTAGGAATTAATATATTATCATGAAATCCCTGTACTATAATTTTTTGTTCAAGAAAATATTTTTTAATAAAAACATCGCGATTATATTCATTAATTTCATATTGATAATTATAAAAAATATAATTGATTTTATGTTTTATACAAAAAAAATTTAAATCATATATAGATTGTTTAAAATCAGTAGATTGAAGATGATAAAATGGAATATTTAAATTGTTTAATTCATTTTGTAAATAAAGTAAATTTTGATATATAAATGATATTTTTTTAATAGAAACACTATGATTTAACCATTGTTTAGGAGTAGACATAAATAAAGCAAATACTTGATCTATAGAATATTGGCATGCATGATATAAAGCAGTATTATCATGAATTCTTAGGTCATTTCTAAACCAAACTAATTTTTTTTTCATAAAATTTTTTAATATAAATTAATTAATTTAACATCTAAAATATATTTATAATTATTTTTAATATTTTAGATAGACCATAGAAGTATATAATTTTTTTAAAATATAGTTTTGATATTTGATAATATAAAAATTATTTAAAATTATCATAATATTTTCGTTAATCACAGAACTATTTTAAATAATAGACTAAAATTAATATTGATTTAAAACATATTATTAATATTATTGATTATTTAAAATAATATCTTATATAAGAGATAAATATATATGAAAAAAATAGGTATTTTTTTTGGCAGTGATACAGGTAATACAGAAAAAATAGCGAAAATAATCCAAAAAAAAATTGGAATAAATATTTCTGCAATATATGATATTGCAAAATGTTCACAAAAAGACATTGAAAAATTTCATTATGTAATATTCGGAATACCAACTTGGTATTATGGCGAGTTACAATCTGATTGGGAAGAATTTTTACCTATTCTAAAAAAAATTGATTTTTCAAATAAAATCATCTCTTTATTTGGATGTGGGGATCAAGAAGATTATAATGAATATTTTTGTGATGCATTAGGAATAATATATAATATTATAAAAAAAAATAAAGGAAATATTATAGGAAAATGGCCTATAAATGATTATAATTTTGATTCTTCTAAAGCATTATTAAATAAAGATTATTTTGTAGGATTAATATTAGATGAAGATCGACAACCAGAAAAAACAGATATAAGAATTAATAATTGGATTAGAGATATTAAAATAATATCAGATATAAAAAAATATAATATATTTAATGATTGTCATTAAATATGTCATTTTAAATATTAATACTAATTACATAATAGCAGTATTAAGTTACTACTTAATACTGCTAGATAATTATCAATATAATACTATATATATTCATGTTCTAATATAATATAAGAATAATTTAAATTTTTTCTTATATTTAATAAGTGCTAATTAATGAAACTAAATCTAGTACTTTACTAGAATAACCTGTTTCATTATCATACCAAGAAATTAATTTAGAAAAATTATTATTTAATGATAAACCAGCTTTTGCATCAAAGATAGAAGTTAATTCCTGACCATTAAAGTCTGTAGATACTACTTCATCTTCTGTATACCCTATTATTCCTTTCATTTCATTTTCAGAAGAATCTTTTATTATTTGACAAATTTCTTTATATGTTGCAGATTTTTTATAACGTACAGTTAAATCTACTACAGAGACATTAGATACAGGTACTCTAAATGCAATACCAGTTAATTTTCCATTAAGATTTGGTAAAACTTTTCCAACAGCAATAGCAGCACCAGTAGAAGAAGGAATAATATTTTGTAATACACCTCTTCCACCACGCCAATCTTTTAAAGATGCTCCATCTACAACTTTTTGAGTAGCTGTACTAGCATGTACTGTTGTCATTAATCCTTCAATAATATTAAAATTTTCATCAATAATTTTTGCTAAAGGAGCTAAACAATTAGTAGTACAAGAAGCATTAGATACGATTTTTTCTCCTTTATATTGATCAAAATTAGCACCTTTAACAAACATAGGGATATCATCTTTAGAAGGTCCAGTAAGAATCACCTTTTTTGCACCTGCTATAATGTGTTTATATGCTAATTTTTTAGTTAGAAAAAGACCTGTAGACTCAATAACTACATCAGTTAACACTTGATTCCATATTATTTTTTCAGGATCTCGAACAGATGTAATTCTAATTTTTTTTCCATCAATAACTAAATAATTATTTTGTATTTCTATATTTTTATTAAAACAACCATGTGTAGAATCATATTTTAACATATAAGCAATATATTCAGGGCTGAGTAAATCATTGATAGCAACTATTTCAATATTTGTACGTTTTTGAGCTAATCTAAATAATATTCGTCCAATTCGACCAAATCCATTAATACCTACTTTAATAGTCATTTTTTCACCATATCTTTTAATATGTAATTAAACATATGTGTTAGATTATTAGTATATGAATATAATAATTTAAAAAATTAATGTTAATATTCTTTTAGTATTTTACTGGGATTGATAGTAGTAGCATAATAAGATGGATATAAATTAGTTATAATTCCAATAAAAACAGTTATCACTAAAATCATTATTATATCAAATGTATGCAATTTTAATAATAAAAAATGAGCATGATATAAATTATGTAAAATAATATTTTGTCTAAATATTTTTTCTAAATAATATGTTATATCATTAAAATTTAAAATTGTAATAATACCTATTAATAAACCTAATAAAGTACTAATAATAATAAAACGCAATCCATAATATAAAAAAATTAATTGGATTAATCGATTACTTGCACCCATACTCTTTAAAATAGCAATTTCTTTTGTTTTTTGTAATATTGATATAAAAGAAATAGCAGTAATATTAAAACATGAGATTATAATAATAATAGATATAGATAAATATACAATTGTTTTCATTGATTGAATATCATTATAAAGATGTTTATAAGTATTTATCCATGTATAGGCAGCTAAAGGATAATCAACTTGATTAATTGCATGAAGAATAATATTTTCTGCATGAAAAGGATTAGACATATTTATTTCAATTTGAGCAAGAGTATTATTTAAATCAAGAAAATTATTAAAAAATTTTAAAGGTATTAATACATTATTAGAATATATTTTTTTTTTAGATAAAAAAATTGATTTGATTTGTACAGAAAAAATTTTAAAATGAGATGAAATAGATTTATCTTTTTCATTTGGTATAATAATATTTATCCAATCATTTTTTTTTACATGTAATAAATGTGCAATAGAAGAGGAAATAAAAATTTCAGGATATTTATTATTTTTTTTTATTTCAGTAAAATATTGTTGATATTGATCTAAAAAATATTTTTTTAAATATTGTATATCACTAAACCCTTGAATTTGAACCAATTTAATTTTATTATTTTTTTCTAATAACCCATTAATTGTTATATAACGCGATACATCATAAATTTCTGGTATTAATTTTATTTTTTTTTTATTTTATTCCATAACAATTGAGATGGATTTTTAAATACAATAATACCATGAGGTAAAGAAGATAGAATTTTTTTATTCAATAAAATTTGAAAACCATTGACAGCACTTAAGCTAATTAAAAGTGCAAAAACACTAATTATTATTCCTATCTTAGATAAAAAAGCAATAAATTTTATTGAAAAATGTGTTTTTTTTGGATTATAAAATCTTTGTGCAAGAAAGAAAGACAAATAATTCATTTAATATTATCTTATATTTTATTGTAAATAGCGTTTAAGTTTACCGTTTTTCATCTTAAATATAGTAGGTAATTTTTTTGAAAGTTTAATATCATGTGTTACAACAATAAAAGAAGTATTTTGAGTAATATTTAATTCTAACATTAAATTAAAAATAATATTAATGTTGTATTGATCTAAATTACCCGTTGGTTCATCTGCAATAATTAAAGAAGGCGTATTAATCAAAGCTCTAGCAATAGCAACTCTTTGTCTTTCACCACCAGATAATTCAGATGGATATTTTTTTATTTTTTTTTCTAAATGTACTTTTTTTAACATTTCATATGACTTTTCTTGAGCTTCTATTCGATTTTTTTTATTAATTAACAAAGGAATTGAAACATTTTCAAGAATATTAAAATCTAAAAGTAAATGATGAAATTGATAGATAAAACCTATTTTTTTATTTCTAAATGTTGACAATTCATTAGATGACATTGAACATAATGATATTTCATTAAAAAAAATTTTTCCAGATGTAGGATAATCTAATCCTCCTAAAAGATGTAATAACGTGCTCTTTCCAGACCCAGATTTTCCAATAATAGCTATCATTTCTCCTTTATGTAACGAAAATGATATATTTTTTAATATATTCTGGCATGTATCTCCATCTTGATAAGATTTAGATAAATTAACACATTTTAATAAAATAGAATTATTCATTATTATGTAAAATTTTCACTGGTTGCAATTTAATAATGGTCCACGCAGGATATAAAGTTAAAAATAGTGTAAATAATATAGAAATATTACTGATTAAAATAATTTGAGAGGTATCAATCATCATTATAATATTATTATGATTAGAAAAAACATTTAAAATACATAGCAAAAGTTTTTTTTGAAATATTAGATATAAACTAAAAATAATTCCTAATATAATTCCTATTATAGTAGTAGTAGAACCTAATATTATAAAAATCAACATAATTTTCCAATTTGTTAATCCTTGAGTTTTTAAAATAGCAATATCATTTTTTTTTTCTGTAATATATAACATTAAATTAGACATTATATTAAAACTAAGTATAAGAATAATTAATATTAAAAATAATATCATAATATATTTTTCAATATTAATAGCTTGAAACAAATTTTTTTTTTGAATTTTCCAATCTAAGACAATAAAATTATGTGTCAATTTAATAATTTTATTTTTATTAATAGACAATGGATTTTTAAACCATAATCTCCAACCAGTAATATGATTTTGTGGATAATGTAAAAATTTTATAGCTTCATCTTGATTTATTAATATTTGATAATAATCGATTTCATTATTACTAAAAAAAATATCATTTATTTTAAATTTATGTTCATGAAAAAAACTTTTTTTCAATTTTATGTCTTGAGAATTTAATAACATTAATGTAATTGTGTCACCTAATTTTAAATGTAATTGCTCAGCTAATTTTTTTCCGATAATAATATGATTATCCCCTTTTTTTAATTTATCTAGAACATGTTTAATATTATATTTACATATATCGGTATAATTAGTAAGATCAACACCAAGAATTTCCGCCATAGTCATGCTATTATTATTTCGTATAATAACTTCATGAGTAATAAGATTAGAAAATTTTATAATTTCTTTATTGTTTAATATTTTTTTGGGAAATATAAATTTATTAATATTTTTACTTTTATTAGTAATAATCATATGTGGAGTAAAATATAAAATATTTTTTTTAAATTCATCTTGAAATCCATTTATTATAGAAAAAACAATAATAAGTGAAGATATACTAAGACTTACAGATAAAATAGATAATATAATAATAACTTTTTTAAATTTAGGAAGATGTATATTCCATAAATAACGCAATCCAATAAAAAATGATATAGGTTGATACATTATTTTTTCATTTTTAAAAATTATTAATCATATAATATAAATTAAATATATTATTTATTATACAAAAAATATAATAACATATAAATTTATATACCATATAAGTAATTATTAATGATACAGTTTAGATATTATTAATACAAGAAATCAGTATATAAAATTTTTTGTATTACATGGTGATAAATATATTTATAAAGAAAATTAATAAATATGATAAAAAAAATAAAATATAATTTTAAAAAAAATATTAAACAAAAATATCAATTAGGTAATGTTAACAATTTATTAAAACCTATTGAATATTCTTTTATATTAGAACAATATCCAGGATTTGTAGTGCTTATTGCTTCCAGCCATCAAGAAGCTTTACACTTAAAAAAATCTATGACATCATTAACAGATTTAAAAGTTATATATTTACAAGATTGGCAAACTTTGCCCTTTGATCGTTTTTCGCCTCATTGTGAAATTATTTCTTCACGTCTTTCAATTTTATATCATTTAAAAAACAATGAGAAAGGATTTCTAATTGTTTCTATTTCTACTCTTTTACAAAAAATATGTTCTTCTGAATATTTAACCAAAGAATCTATTTATATTTATAAATCAGATAAAATATACATTGATATATTATTTTATCAATTACAAGAATTAGGATATAAAAAAGTCAATAAAGTTTATTATCCAGGTGAATTTAATTATAATTTATCATTAATAGATATTTATCCAATGGGTAGTTCTTTTCCATGTCGTATTCATTTTTTAGAAAATCATAATATTGTTCGTTTACAGAGATTTAATATACATAATCAACGTACTTTTCAGAATATAAATTCTATTATTATTATGCCTAGATATGAATTTCCTGTTCATAAAAATGCAATTAATATATTATATAAAAATTGGAAAAAATATTTTAATAATGAATTACAAATAGAAAATATTTATCAATTAAATACTACAAAATTTATATCGGGAATTGAATATTGGCAACCATTATTTTTTAAAAATAAATTATCTACTTTATTTGATTATTTTCCTAAAAATACATTAATAATCTATGAAGATAAAATAGAAGAACATGCTAATAATTTTTGGAATACGATTTTAGAACGATATAACTTATTTTTCAGTAGTAATCATCAGATTATTGCTCCTAAAGATTTATGGATGACTTTAAAACAATTATTATTTTTTTTAAATCAACATTCTTCTATAAAAATAATAGAACATAAAATTATAGAAAAAAATAATTCTATTAATGTAAATATTCAAAATGTACCAAAATTATCTAATTCTTTTAATATTCAACAAAAAATTAATTATCTTATATCACTTTTTAATAATTTTTCTGGAAAAATTGTTTTTGCTTTACAAAATAAACAATATTTGAATAACATCTTAAAATTTTTAAAAAAAAATAATATTAATCCTCAATATTCAAAAAATATTACTCATATTAGTTTACAAAAAAAACACTTTTATATTTTTAGTAATATTTATTCTAGTTTTATAGATAAAAATAAAAATCTTTTACTTATATGTGAACAAGATTTATTATCAATTTTAAACAATGAAATAATTTTACCTATTGTAGAAAAAAAAATACATAATAATATAGAAAATAATTTATTTAAATTAGAAATTAATCATCCAATTGTACATTTAGATCATGGAATTGGACGATATCAAGGATTAAAAACTATTGAAATAGCTAATATTAAATCTGAATATTTAGTTATTTCATACGCAGAAGAAGATAAACTATATGTTCCTATTTCATATTTTTATCTTATTACACCTTATCATGCGATATCTCAAGAAAATATTCCACTTCATAAATTAGGTGGTTCAGGATGGACAAAAGAAAAAAAGAAGATCTATAGTACAGTATATGATCATGCAGTAAAATTATTAGATATTTATGCTAATAGAGCATCTAAAAAAGGATTTTCTTTCAAGGAAAATAAAGAAAAATATCAAATTTTTTGTCAAGATTTTCCATTTGAAACTACTCTTGATCAAAAAAAAGTTATTATGTCTGTTTTAAATGATATGTATAGATCTTCTCCTATGGATCGTGTAATTTGTGGAGATGTTGGTTTTGGAAAAACAGAAATAGCTATGCGAGCTGCATTTATATCTGTTTCTAATTTTAAACAAGTAGCTATTTTAGTACCTACTACATTATTAGCACAACAGCATTTTAAAAATTTTAAAAAACGTTTTTCTAATTGGTCTTTTAGTATTGAGATGTTATCTAGATTTAAAACAAAAAAAGAACAAAAATTAATTATAAAAAACACTAAAATAGGTAAAATTAATATTTTAATTGGAACCCATAAAATTTTACTAAAAAATATTGATTGGTATGATCTTGGTTTATTAATTATTGATGAAGAACATAGATTTGGAGTACATCACAAGGAAATTATTCAAGAGTCATATTCTAATATTGATATATTGACCTTAACCGCTACTCCCATTCCACGAACCTTAAATATGGCAATGACAGGAATTAAAGATTTATCAATTATAGCGAATCCACCATCACATAAATTATCTATAAAAACTTTTGTACAAGAATATAATAAAAAATTAATTAGAGAAGCAATATTGCGTGAAATCTTACGTGGTGGGCAAGTATATTATATATATAATAAAGTTAAAAATATTGAGAATATAGCTTCTCAATTATCTTCTTTAATTCCAGAAGCAAAGATTAAAATTGGTCATGGTAAAATGCATAATCTTGAATTAAAAGAAGTCATGAATGAATTTTATCAAAAAAAATTTAATGTTTTAGTATGTACTACAATCATTGAAAGTGGTATTGATATACCAAATGTAAATACAATTATTATCGAAAATGCAGATCATTTTGGATTGTCACAATTACACCAATTACGAGGTCGTGTTGGTAGATCATATCAACAGTCATATGCTTGGTTATTGATTCACAACTTTAAATATATTACATCAGATGCTAAAAAAAGACTAGAAGCATTTTTACTAATAAATGATTTTGGAGCTGGTTTTTCTTTAGCTAATCAAGATTTAGAAATTCGAGGTGTTGGTGAACTATTAGGAAAGGAACAAAGTGGACATATAAATACTATAGGATTTAATCTATATCTTAAAATATTAAAAAATACTGTTAAATCGATCAAAAATGGACATAATCCTTCATTACATGAATTAATTAAAAAACAACCAGAAATAGAATTAAATATTCCTATTTTATTACCTGAAAATTATATTTTAGATGTAAATACAAGATTATATTTTTATAAAAAAATAGTAAGCGCTAATAATATGATAGAAATTAAAAAATTAGAATATGAATTAAGTGATAGATTTGGAAATATTCCTAATATTACTAAAAATTTATTATCAGTTTCTAAAATTCGTTTATTATCAGAAAAATTAGGTATTAATTCTATTAAAGCTAATAATGTAGGGGGATTTATAGAATTTAATAAAATTAATTCTATAAATATAGAATATTTATTAAAAATCTTTAAAGAAGAACCAAAAATTTGGAAAATAGAACATTCTACTAAGATAAAATTTGTAAAAAATTTACAAGATGAATTTATTCGCATTCAATGGATTATAGATTTATTAAAAAAATTTATAAAAAATATGTAAAAATTTTTATTTTTTAAATTTTATATAATTTATAAAAAATAATAAATATATTAAAAAA
Source organism: Buchnera aphidicola (Pterocomma populeum) (assembly GCF_049314985.1). Classification (GTDB taxonomy): domain Bacteria; phylum Pseudomonadota; class Gammaproteobacteria; order Enterobacterales; family Enterobacteriaceae; genus Buchnera; species Buchnera aphidicola_BQ. Next base: position 484,457 of record NZ_CP186013.1, on the reverse strand, counting down.
TAATTCATTATTTTATAATAAAAGAGATTATATGAAACAGATTATTTATATTGCCATTCCAGAAAAAAATATAATAGAAGCATGGAATTTAAATAAAAATGGAATATTACAATTAATACAAAAAATTAATACTGATGGTCAAGTACAACCTATGAATATTATTAAAAATAATAATTTTTTATATGTTGGTATTCGTCCGAATAATAGAATTATCATATATTCTATTAAAAAAAATGGATTTCTTGAATTAATAAATGAAAAATCTATTCCTGGTAGTCCTAATTATATTTCATTTGATTCACAAAAAAAATTTTTATTTTGCAGTTCTTATCATATGAATTGTTTAAGTATTCTCCCATTAGATAATAACTATATGATACAAGAACCAATAAAAACTATATATAATATTCAAGGCTGTCATGCGGCTAAAATAAATCAAAAATATAATATATTAATAGTAACAGCATTAAAAGAAGATTGTCTTTATTTGTATTATTTTAATAATAAAGGAACTATAAAAAGCACTGAGCAAAAATGTATATACACAGAAAAAAATTCAGGCCCACGTCATATAGCTATACATCCTAATCAAGATTATATTTATACTGTAAATGAAATTAATGGAACAATTGATATATGGAACATATATCAAAATAAAAATATAATTAAAATAAAAAAAATACAAAATATTAATTTATTTTCTGCTAAATTACAAGATTTTTTTTGGGCTGCAGATATTCATATAACATCCTGCGGACGTTTTTTATACGCTTCTGATCGATCATCTAATACAATTAATCTCTTTCATATCCAATCAGATAATACAATTGTTTTTTATCATTATTATATTACCGAAAAACAACCACGTTCTTTTTGCATTGATCAGTACAATAAATATTTAATAGTTACTGGACAAAAATCAAATACATTTACAATATATAGTATATCTTTTTATACAGGAGAATTAACAAAATTAAATACTTACTATACAAGTCAAGGAGCATTATGGATTTGTACACATTTATTAAATTAACAATAATATTCTAGAAATAATAATTTTTTAATTAAATAAATAATATTTTATAATTTAATGCTTCTGTAATAACATCAGTGATTTTTTTTAATGCACGAGAACTAATAATATATGGCGGTACAATATAAATTAATTGTTTAAAAGGTCTGATCCATACTCCATTATCTACAAAAAATTTTTGCATACAAGCTATATTTATTAATTGAGTACATTCTACTACACCAATTGCACCTAATACACGAATGTTAATTACTCTAAAATGTTTTCGTAATGGAAATAAATTTTTATATAATTGTTTTTCAATTTTTAATACCTGTTTTTTCCATTCATTATTTTGTAATATTTTTATATTAGCATTTGCTACAGCACAAGCTAATGGATTACCCATATAAGTTGGTCCATGCATAAAACAACCCACTTTACTATTGCTTATTTGATTAGCAATTTTTCGTGAAGTTAAAGTAGCAGCTAACGTCATTGTACCACCTGTCATGGCTTTTCCTAAACATAATATATCTGGTACAACATTAGCATGTTCAAAAGCAAAAAATTTTCCAGTTCTACCAAAACCAGTAGCTATTTCATCAAAAATTAATGGAATATTATGATTATCACATAATTTTTTTATTTTTTGTAAATAGATAGGATGATAAAAACGCATCCCTCCTACTCCTTGTACTATTGGTTCTAATATCACGCCTGCTATTTTTAATTCATTTTTTTCAATTAATTTTTTAAAAGATATAAGATCATTTTCATTCCATGATGAGTGGAAAGAAGATTGAGGTGATTCAGCAAAAAAATTTTTAGGTAATACATTATTGTATATTTTATGCATAGAATTATTAGGATCAGATATCGACATTGCACCAAAAGTATCACCATGATATCCATTGAAAATAGTTAAAAATTTTTTTCTATTTTGCCCTAAAGAATTCCAATATTGAATAATCATTTTCATTGCAACTTCAATGGATATAGACCCAGAATCAGATAAAAATATACAGTCTAATTTTGATGGTGTTAGTTTAATAAGTTTTTGGCATAAAGAAATAGCTGGAGAATGTGTAATACCACCAAACATTATATGCGACATATTTTTAATTTGTTTTTTTAAAGCTCGATTTAATAAAGGATGATTATAACCATGTATAGCTGACCACCATGAAGACATTCCATCTATTAATTTTTTTCCATTTTCTAGCGTTAAATATACACCTTTAGCTGATATTATAGAATAGCAAGGAAGAGGTTTAGTCATAGAAGAATAAGGGTGCCAAATATGTTTATAATCAAATAATATGTTAGATAAACTCATTTTTATATATACATCATAAAATATTGAATAAAATATTATAAACTTTTACTAAAATAAAATCATAATTTTTTTGGAGATAATATGAAAAAAAAATGGACGTTAGAAGAAACAACTTTACTTTTCAAAAAACCATTTTTTGATATCATGTTTCAAGCTCAAAAAATACATAGAGAAAATTTCAATCCGCATAAAATACAAATTAGTACATTATTATCTATTAAAACCGGATTATGCCCAGAAGATTGTAAATATTGTCCACAAAGTTCTAGATATTCCACTGGATTAAAAAATGAGTCTTTATTAAAAATAGAAAAAATATTATCTGCCGCCAAAGAAGCTAAATTATCAGGTTCTAATCGATTTTGCATGGGTGCAGCATGGAAAAATCCTTCTGAAAGAGATATGCCATATTTAGAAAAAATTGTTAAAGAAGTAAAAAAAATGGGCATGGAAACATGTATGACTTTAGGTACATTAAACACTAAACAAGCACAAAGACTATCTAATGCAGGATTAGATTTTTATAATCATAATTTAGATACGTCAGCTAATTTTTATGAAAATATTATTACTACTCGAACATATCAAGAACGATTAAATACTTTAAAAAAAGTGCGTAATGCTGGAATGAAAGTCTGTTCTGGGGGTATTATAGGTATGGGAGAGAAAAAAATAGATCGAATACAATTGTTAATGGAATTATCTAATTTATCAATTCATCCAGAAAGTGTACCTATTAATATGTTAGTCAGAATTCCAGGAACACCTATGGAAAATAACACTAATGTCAATCCATTTGATTTTATTCGCATAGTAGCTGCTTCTCGTATTATGATGCCTAAGTCTTATATTAGATTATCTGCGGGAAGGAGTGAAATGAATGATCAAACACAAGCTATGTGTTTTATGGCAGGAGCGAATTCTATTTTTTATGGTTGTAAGTTATTAACAGCAAATAATCCAGATAAAAAACATGATTTAACACTTCTAAAAAAATTAAATTTATCTAGTGAACATAAAACAATTAATTTTTCTCAAGAAAAAGAAAAAATCAATTATCAATTAAAACAAGATAAAATCAAAAAAAATCAATACTATAATGCCGCTACATAGTTATTTAAATATTTATCTAATCATTTCACATAAATATTTATTAAAAATAATTAAAATAAAATATTAATACATAAATTAATGTTATTATTATGTTTATATATTATTATAATATGATAGTATGTCTAAATTGAAATTATATTTAAATTATGTTAAAAAATTATTATATTATAAAATAAATACATAAAATGTTTTATTTTTAATCATTTAATATAAAAAATAACTTATACATATAATGTATAAGTTATTTTGTAAAGATTATTAATTATGATAAAAAAATACTTTATTACTGGAACAGATACAAATATCGGAAAAACATTTGTTAGTCGAATTTTATTACAAAAAGCTAATAAAAGTGGATATTTGACTGCCGGATATAAACCTGTTGCATCAGGTAGTTATAATAAAAAATATGGCTTTAAAAATAAAGATGCTATTATTCTTCAAAAAAATAGTTCTGTATTATTAAGTTATCAAGAAGTTAATCCATTTTGTTTTTATGAAAATGCACCTCCACATATATTAAGTTCTTTATACGGAAAAAAAATAAAAAAAAAATATTTATCTTTAGGTTTAAGAAAAATTTCTCAAAAATCCAATTGGATATTAATTGAAGGCGCTGGTGGTTGGTATACACCATTATCTTATTTTAATACTTTTTCAGAATGGGTACAAAAAGAAAAACTAATAGTTATTTTAATTGTAGGAATTAAAATAGGATGTATTAATCATGCTATTTTAACTGAAAAAGCTATTCTTTTAGATAAAATAATATGTGCTGGATGGATTGCTAATATCTTAGTTCCTACAGAAAAATATAAAATAGAATATATTAATACCTTAAAAAAATATATTAAATCTCCACTCTTAGGAATAGTTCCACATATTCCGAATAACCATAATATTAATATAGATAATATAAATATTATATTACCTTAAATTAAATATATACAGGATATTTATCACATAAATTAAGTACTTTATTTTTTATTTTAAAAATATTTTTTTTATCTTTTGTTGAATTTAAAATACTTATAATCCAATCTGAAACATACGATACCTCTAATTCTTTGAAACCACGTCTTGTTACAGCAGGAGTTCCAATGCGTATTCCTGAAGTAATAAAAGGACTTTGTAAATCATTTGGAATACTATTTTTATTAACAGTAATATTAGCTTGACTTAATATAATATCAGCTTCTTTTCCTGTAATATTTTTATTTGTTAAATCAACTAAAAATAAATGATTAAAGGTTCCACCAGAAATAATATTATATCCTTTTTGTAGAAAAATTTTCACCATACATTGAGAATTTTTTATTATTTGTTTTTGATATTCTATAAAACTAGGCTCTAATGCTTCTTTAAAAGCAATAGCTTTTGCAGCAATAACGTGCATTAAAGGACCTCCTTGACTTCCAGGAAAAACAGATAAATCTAATTTTTTATATAAATTATCATTACCATTTTTAGCTATAATTAAACCACCACGAGGACCTGCAAGTGTTTTATGAGTAGTACTAGTTACAACATGAGCATAATTTACTGGACTAGGATAAATTTTTGCTGCTACCAATCCGGCAATATGAGCCATATCTACTACAAAATATGCTTTAATACTATCTGCAATATTACGCATTTTTTTCCAATTACATATTCCAGAATATGCAGAAAAACCACCCACAATCATTTTAGGTTTATATTTAGTAGCTAACTTTAATAACTCTTCATAATCAATTTCACCTTTTGTATTAATACCATATGGAATAAAGTTATATATTTTTCCTGAAAAATTAACAGAAGAACCATGCGTTAAATGACCACCATCTGATAATTTCATACCTAATACTGTATCTCCAGGTTTTAATAATGCTGAATAAACAGAAAAATTAGCCTGAGATCCAGAATGCGGTTGTACATTAGCATAATCTGCATTAAATAATATTTTTGCACGATTTATGGCTAATTTTTCGATAATATCTACATATTTACAACCACCATAATATCTTTTTTGAGGATAACCTTCAGCATATTTATTTGTTAATTGTGAACCTTGTGCTAACATAACATACTGACTAGTATAATTTTCTGATGCTATTAATTCAATATGATTTTCTTGTCTTTTTTTTTCTTTTTCTATAGCAGTCCATAGTTCTACATCATATTCTGATAATTTAATTTGATGATTTAACATATTTTACCTAAATACCTGATGGATTATTTGATTATTTTAAAAAAATGATTAATTTTAATTAAAATATCACTTTTTAAAATATAATATTGTTTTTTATGTACTAGATCTTTTACTAAAAAACATTTTTTTTTAATTTCATTATCACCTATAAAAATAGCAATAGGAGCTAAAATATTTGCAGCATGTTTTATTTTTTTTGAAATATTATCATCAGAAAAATCAATAAATATTTTTAATTTTGGGTATAAATTTCTAATTTCTTCAGATAAAGCAGTAGCATGAAATGTATTATGATTACCTATTATAATAATATAAATATCGACTTCTCTAACAGTAGGAAAAAAAATATTTAGTTTCTGCATTAATAATACTAATCGCTCCATTCCAATAGCAAAACCTATTCCTGATATTTTATTAGTATTTAATTCTTCAAATAAAGAATCATATCTACCTCCAGCACAAATTGTATTTTGCGATCCTAGTTCAAAATTTTTCCATTCAAAAACAGTACTACTATAATAGTCTAATCCTCTAACTAAATATTTATTATGTCTATATGGTATTCCATGAATATCCATCATTTTACATAATGATTGAAAATGATTTTGTGAAGCTGTATCTAAATATTCATTTAATAACGGCGCTTTAGTTAATATTTCTTGCACATCTTTATTTTTAGAATCTAAAATACGCAAAGGATTTGTATATAATCGACGTTTACAATCTTCATCCAATAAGTATTCATATTTTTTTAAAAAAAATATTAATTTTTTTTTATATTTTATTCTATCTAATTGTGAACCAATCGAGTTAATTTCTAATATTATATTATTCTCTAAACCTAATCTTTTCCATATTCTATAAGTTAATAAAATTATTTCTAAATCAATATCTTCTCCATCTATTCCAAATACTTCTGCACCAAATTGATAAAATTGTCGATATCTTCCTTTTTGTGGCCTTTCATATCTGAACATAGGACCAAAATACCAAAATTTTTGTTTTTTTTTATATAAAAGATTATTTTGTATTATAGCACGTACACATCCTATTGTTCCTTCTGGACGTAATGTAATATTACTTCCTTTTCGATCTTCAAATGAATACATTTCTTTTTCAATAATATCTGTTACATTACCAATAGCTCTTTGAAAAATTTCTGTTTTTTCTAATATAGGTAATCTTATTTCTAAATAACAATAACTATTAAGAACTTCTTTAATGATATTTTCTATATAATTCCATAATTTTAATTCTTCCGGTAAATAATCATGCATACCTCTAATAGATTTAATTATCTTGTACACTATTTTCTCTTTTATTGATTTAGATTAATATTTTTATTTTTTATAATTTAATGTTATATACAATGTATATTGTATAAAAGTATTTTAATAATTTATATAATTTATACAAAATATAATTTTTTTGATTTATATGAAACTGAGTAAAGGCAATTGTATTATATTTATTAAATTAGAAAATATATATTTATATAAAAAATATTTTTTATTTTTTTATATAAGAACCAATTAGTTGACCACATGCAGCGTTAATATCATCTCCTCTATTTTTTCTAATAATAGTTGTAAATCCTTTCCGTCGTAGTAATCTAGCAAAACAATGAATATTGTCATGGGTACTACATGAAAAACGTGAATTAAAAAAAGGATTCCAAGGTATTAAATTAATTTTACTTGGTATATTATGTAATAAAATAGCTAATTCTTCAGCATTTTTTTTAGAATCATTTATTCCATTTAGCATAACATATTCTATTGTTACACCGCCGTGATTAGCATGTGATTGCTTTAAATATTTTAACACTGCATCTAATAAAGATTGAATGTTATATTTTTGATTAATTGGCATAATATTATTTCTAATAGTATCATTAGGGGCGTGTAAAGAGATAGCTAAACAAATGTCAGTCATATTAATTAATTTATTTAATGCAGGCACAATTCCTGAAGTTGATACTGTAATACGACGTTTAGATAATTTAAAAGCATATTCATCTAAAATAATTTTTATTGCAGAAACAACATTTCTCAAATTAAGTAATGGTTCACCCATACCCATAAACACTACATTGGTAATAGATTGATTAATATTTTTCTTTTTTAATATTTTATTTGCTTGCCAAATTTGAGCAATAATTTCAGAAACTGTTAAATTTCTTTTAAATCCTATTTTTCCAGTAGCACAAAAATCACAATTTAAAGCACAACCAATTTGTGATGAGATACATAATGTAGATCTTTTTTTTTCAGGTATATAAACAGTTTCTATATAATCATTTCCTAAAGATGTAATCCATTTAATTGTACCATCATGAGAAATATTTTCCTGAGTAAATGAAGGTGCAAATATATAGCTTTTTTTTTCTAATTGATATCTTAATATTTTACTAATATTAGACATTTTTGAAAAATCAGTACAATGATAATCATAAATCCATTTCATAATTTGTATGGTAGAAAATGATTTTGCTCCTAAAGAACTAATAAATTGATTTATTTCATCACGATTTAAATCTAATAAATTGATTTTAATATTAGAAAGATTTAATATATTAATATTGCGAGTCATAGAAATTTCCTAAATAATTACTAATATAATATTTTTATAAAAAAATATTAAAAAAATAATCAGTTAATAAAATGATATTATTAGTTAAAATGTCATTATAATATTTACATATTATTTTAAAAAAGTTTAATATGAAAATATTAAAGATTTTTTTCTTTATAATATTATATACTAATGAATTCATTTATATTTCTATAATCTAAGAATAAAAGATATGAAAATATAATAAAATTTAAAATCTAAATAATTTCAATAGATTTATATATTTTTAACAATAATATTTGATATTTTATATCATTTGGGGAAATCTATGCATCCTATGCTTAATATTGCTATTCGTGCAGTACGAAAAGGAGGAAATTTTATTATACAAAATTATGATACACAAAATTTTATCCAAAATAATTTAGAAAAAAAGAAAAATTTTATTCAAAATATTATGTATAAAACAAAAAAAATTATCAATAATATAATTAGTAAATCATATCCACATCATATTGTTTTAAATAAATATGCATATGATTCAATAAGAAAAAATGAAAATATTTATTGGATTATTAATGAATTAGATGGTCAATATAATTTTATTAAAAATTTTCCACATTTTTGCGTTTCTCTTGCGATTATCATTAAAAATGTTACAGAGATTTCTGTTATATATGATCCTATTAGAAATGATTTATTTACATCTGTTAAAGGTCAAGGATCTCAATTAAATGGTCGTAGAATTCGATGTGCTAATGTTAGTACTTTAGAATCTACTACAGTAGCTGTAAACTTACCTTGTCATTTTAACGATACATCTTTTTCTTATTTTGAGATATATAAAATATTATTATTATCTGGTGTTTCTTTTTTATGCACTGGTTCTACGGTATTAGACCTGGCATATGTTGCATCTGGAAGAATAGATTGTTTATTTGATTTTAATTTAGATCCAGGAAATTTTATGGCAGGAAAATTACAGGCACGAGAATCAGGATGCTTAATCAGTGATTTTCAAGGAGGACATGAAAATACTGATTATCATTCTTCAAATATTATCAGCAGTCCAAAATTTATAAGATTATTTATAGAAAAAATACGTGAATATCATCATTAATTATTATTAAGAAATATTTTTAATGATATGTGTATTTAATTATAATAAAATTATTATACTCATATCTATTTATAAAAATATAATATTATTATCATAACAATTTTAGATAATTGAAATATCGAATGTACAATAGAATATTATTAAAAACACAAATTATATTTTTATATTAAAATATAATTTATTGATTATCTATAGTAATAGGTATTATAATAAAATATATTATAAAATTTTTTAATTAATGACTAAATTATGTAAATTATTTACTAAGGTAGAATGTAATTCAATCCAATCTCCCTTTTTCAAAGATTTAGGTAAAATAATATTTCCATATCTAATTCTAATTAAACGATTTACTTGACATTGTACAGCTGTTAACATTAATCTAATTTCACGATTTCTACCTTGACATAAAATAACTTTTAACCATATATTTTTTTTTGTTTGAGTATTATTTAATATTTCTATTTTTTTAAAAGAAGAATACTTATTATGAATTTTAACTCCATTTTTTAAAATATTTATTTTATTTTGATTAATATCACCAAAAACTCTAATATAATATTCTCTTTCTATTTTGTATTTAGGATGCATTAATTTATAGGCTAAATTACCATTATTAGTAAATAATAACAAACCCTGAGTATTTAAATCTAATCGTCCTATGCTAATCCATCGATTATTTTTTAATATTGGTAAAGTATTAAATACTGTTTTCCGTTTTTGAAAATCATATCTTGTACATATTTCTCCTTCAGGTTTATTATATAATAGAATTTTTGATGCATATGTTTTTTTTGTAAGAATAGCGATTTTGCCTTGAATAATTATTTTTCCAGGATCTATTTTAGATAATCTTTGTCCGATAATGGCTTTTTTTCCGTTTATATATATGTCACCATGATTAATTAGCATTTCAATAAATCTTCGTGAACCATAGCCAAAATCAGATAATAATTTTTGAATTTTTTCAGTCATTTTAAAATCAAATAAAATTGATATATATTAAAATATATATCTTAAAAATATTATTTATTCAATATATTTTAATTTTAAAGTTAATAGTATTTTTTATAAAAATAATGTGAAGGAATAAATGTTAATAATATTCCAAAGATTAGTGGAAAAATAAAGAATATTTCCAATGAAGAAATTTTATGTTTATATATATAATATTCTAATATCCTAGAAATAAATGGAAAAATTAAAAATACAGTAGACGCATAAAATGCACTAACTTTTTGTTGCAAATAAAAATAAGATAAAATGCCAAAAATTCCAGAAAAATCTCCAAGATATAAAACGGCTAAAATAGATCGATAAGAAAAATGATGAATATTAGGACATTCTATAAACCAAGCCATGCTAGAAAGCAATATTCCAGAAAATAATGATGGTAATGCGTTAAAAGTTAGTACTGATACATTACAGCATTTCTTTTGACATTCTGCATATACTATAGCATGCAAAAGTAAAGCTAAAAATAAAGATAACATTCCTTTCCATTGATAAAAATTTTCCGCTTTTAATTCTATAATTAAAATTGTAAATAGCGTTATTAATGCAATAAAAATACCAATTTTTTGAAAAAAAAATATTTTTTTCTTTAAATATAAAACAGAAATTATAAGAACAGCAACTGGCATATTAGAAAAAATTATAGCAGCGATAGAAGAATTAACATATGATCCTCCATACAACATTAAAGTAAAAGGTATTGAAAAATAAAAAATAGAAATTAATACTTGAAAATATCTTTGTCCTAATGGAAATAATAAAGGTGATTGTGTAAAGTAAGATAGTATAATTAATAATGGTGCAGCTAACAAAAATCGAATACCAGTAGCAAAAAAAGGAGGAATAGTTTCTACAGCAATTTTCATTGCAATCCATGTTGTTCCCCAGGTAATAGAAACTACAGTAAATAATATAAATATTATTATTTTTTTCATTAAAATAATTCCATAGTTAAAAGTAAATATCTAAATAATATAAATTATTTAAATTCAAATTATATAAATCCATGATATTTTTAAAAAAGATAGATATAAAAATAAGTTATTATATATATAAACATTTTATTAAAGGTAAAATATGAAAAATATTTATTATAAACACACTTTACTAAAGAATAAAAATCACATAAAAAATTATTCATTATTTCAATCAATTATTTCTGGTGAGCTTAGTGAAGAAAAAATCACAGCAATATTAAAAAATATATCTTTAGATGAATTAACCATTGAAGAAATGTTAGGAGCAATATATGCATGTTTAGAAAAAACAAAACACTTTCCTAGACCCAGTTATATTTTTTCTGATATAGTTGGTACAGGTGGAGATTCTAAAAATACAATTAATATTTCTACAGCTAGTGCATTTGTTGCTGCTGAATGTGGATTTAAAATTATTAAACACTGTAATCAAGGCATCTCAAGTAAATCTGGATCTGCTGATCTTTTAAAACAATTTGATATCAATTTAAATGCTACTGCTCAAAAATCCCGTCAATCATTAGATCAATTTAATATTTGCTTTCTATTTGCACAAAAATATAATGATGCGTTTAAATATTCTATTAATATTCGTAAAATAATAAAAAATAAAACTATTTTTAATTTATTAGGTCCTTTTCTTAATCCTGCCATACCAGTACGCATTATTATTGGTGTTTATGATAAAAAATTTATGCATATTTTTGCTCATGTTTTAAATTATTTAAATTATGAAAGAGCAATTATTGTTCATGGTAATGGAACTGACGAAGTTTCTTTAAACGGTATTACATATGTTACTGAATTATGCAATGGAAAAATTTTTTCATATGAATTAAAACCGGAAGATTTTGGTATAAACACTCATCCTGTACAAAAATATATAGAAAATTCACCAGAAGAAAATCATGATATTATTAGCAAAATTATGAAAGGAACAGGAGATAGATTATATGAAGAATTAATAGCCGTAAATGTAGCAATTTTATTAAAAGTTTTTGGTTATCAAAATTTAAAAGAAAATACTCAATTAGCACTTGAAAAAATTCGCAGTGGAGCCGTATATAATCGCATAAAAAATGTTGCTCATATATTAAAAGAAGATTAATATGCAAGAAACTATATTAAATCGTATTATATCAGATAAAAAAAAATGGATTCAAGAAAGAAAAAATGAAGAACCTTTAATGTCTTTTAAATATAAAATTAATACAAAAACACGTGACTTTTATACCGCATTAACATCAAAAAAACCTGTTTTTATATTAGAATGTAAACAATTTTCTCCTTCTTTAGGGTTAATTAGAAAAGATTTTAATTTATTTAAAATTGCTAATATTTATAAAAAATATGCTTCTGCAATTTCAGTTTTAACAGACGAAAAATATTTTCATGGAAATTTAAAATTTATTAATAAAGTACGAAACCATGTATTTCAACCTATTTTATGTAAAGATTTTTTTATTGATACATATCAAATTTATTTAGCCCGATATTATCAAGCAGATGCAATCTTATTAATGTTATCTGTTTTAAATGATGCTGAATATATTAAATTATCTAATACAGCAAAAAACATGAACATGGGTATTTTAACTGAAATTAATAATACTAAAGAATTACACCGTGCTCTTTCATTAAATGCTTCTGTTATTGGTATTAATAATAGAAATTTACATGACTTATCTATTAATTTAAATCGTACTCGAAAATTAGCACCGTTAATTCCTAAAGATAAAATTATTATTAGTGAATCAGGTATTAAAAAATATCATAATATTAGAGAATTAAGTTCATTTGTTAATGGATTTCTAATTGGTTCTTCATTAATGGTACATTCTGATCTTGATGTTAGTATTCGATCAATAATTATGGGTGAAAATAAAATTTGTGGACTAACTCGTTCTATTGATGCTCAATGTGCAGTAAAATATGGAGCTGTCTATGGTGGATTAATTTTTATTCAACATTCAAAAAGAAATATTACTATTCAAATAGCAAAAAATATTATTTTAAATAATAATTTACGATATGTTGGTGTTTTTCAGAATGAAAAAATAGAAAAAATTGTTAATATTTCTTTGGAATTATCTTTATATGCCGTTCAACTGCATGGAGATGAAAACCAAAATTATATTAATTTATTACGTACTCTATTACCTAAAAAAATACAAATTTGGAAAGCATTTTCTATTACTGTAAAAGTGCCTGAATGTAATTGGAAAAATATAGACATATACATATTTGATTCTTTTTCTCCAGGAAATAACCAATCTTTTGATTGGTCTCTTTTATCTCATAAAAAATTTCATAATGTTATTTTAGCAGGAGGTATTAATATAAAAAATTGTACTTTAGCATCCAAATTATATTTTTTAGGTTTAGATTTAAATTCTGGTATAGAAGATATACCAGGTATTAAAAATCATGAAAAAATAAAAATTATTTTTCATAAATTAAGATATTATTTTTAATTGAGTAACTATTAAAAAGAGAAAATATTATGAATTTACTCAATCCTTATTTTGGAAAATTTGGTGGTATGTATGTACCTCAAATATTAATGCCAGCTCTATATGAATTAGAAAAATGCTTTTTCTATGCACAAAAAGATAAAAATTTTAAAAAAAAATTGAATCATTTATTAATAAATTATGCAGGAAGACCTACTCCACTTACTTTATGTTCAAATTTAACTCAAGGAACTAAAACAAAAATATATTTAAAACGAGAAGATTTATTACATGGTGGTGCTCATAAAACTAATCAAGTATTAGGTCAAGCCATGTTAGCAGTAAAAATGAATAAAAAAGAAATTATTGCTGAAACTGGTGCTGGTCAACATGGAGTAGCTGCTGCAATTGCATCTGCATTATTAAAATTAAAATGTAGAATTTATATGGGTGCAAAAGATGTTAAAAGACAAAATCAAAATGTATTGCGTATGAAACTTCTAGGTGCACAAGTCATTACAGTTCACAATGGTTTAGGAACATTAAAAGATGCATGCAATGAAGCTTTACGTGATTGGTCTAGCAGTTATCAAACAGCTCATTATATGATAGGAACAGCTGCTGGACCACATCCCTATCCAACAATTGTTAAAGAATTTCAAAGTATTATTGGAAAAGAAACTAAAAAACAAATTTTAGAAAAAGAAAATAAATTACCAGATTCAATTATTGCATGTGTTGGAGGTGGTTCTAATGCTATCGGTATATTTTCAGAATTTATCAATGATCAAATTAATTTAATCGGTGTTGAACCTGCTGGTCATGGAATACACACTGGAAAACATGGAGCACCTATTTCACATGGAAGAACTGGTATTTATTTTGGTATGAAATCTAAATTAATGCAAGATACAGAAGGGCAAATACAAGAATCTTGGTCTATTTCTGCTGGTTTAGATTTTCCATCAGTTGGTCCTGAACATGCTTGGCTACACAGCATTAATCGGGCTCAATATGTATCTATTACTGATAAAGAAGCCTTAAATGCATTTAAAATTTTATGTAAAAAAGAAGGTATTATTCCTGCATTAGAATCTTCTCATGCATTAGCGTATGCATTAAAAATAATAAAAATGAATCCTAAAAAAGAACAAATACTTGTTGTTAACCTTTCAGGTAGAGGAGATAAAGATATTTTTACAGTAAATGAAATACTTAAAAAAAAGGACTAATCTAATGAATCGTTATAAAAATACATTTAAATGTTTATCTTTACTGAAAAAAGGATTTTTTATTCCATTTGTAGTTTTAGGAGATCCTAATTTAATAGTATCAATTAAAATTATTGAAACTTTAGTTAATAATGGAGCTGATGCTATAGAAATTGGAATTCCTTTTTCAGATCCATTAGCTGATGGACCAACTATTCAAAAAGCAAATCAAAGAGCTTTATCTAATAAATATACTATTTCAGAATATTTTTCTATTTTAAAAAAAATACGAAAAAAATATATCAATTTACCTATTGGTCTTTTGATATATGCAAATCTTGTATATAATCAAGGAATTGAAAAATTTTATTTACAATGTTTTAATTCTGGTTTAGATTCTGTATTAATAGCAGATGTTCCTATTGAAGAATCAAATGTTTTTTATAAAACAGCTAATCGGTATCAAATAAAATCTATTTTTATATGTCCGCCTGATGTAAATGATGATTTGTTACTAAAAATTATTAAATATTCAAAAGGATATATTTATTTGTTATCTCGATCTGGTATTACTGGTATAGAAAATAGTAATATATTATCTTCAAAAAATATAATAAACAAAATTAAGTCTCAAAGTTCTATTCCAATTATACAAGGATTTGGTATTTCTAATATCGCGCAAATCCAAGAAATTATGTTATCAGGCGTTTCCGGTATAATATGTGGTTCTGTTATTATTAATTTAATTGAAAAATATCTCGATAATGAAATAAAAATGATACAAAAAATAAAAGAATTAAGTATTTTATTTAAAAATACAATAAAATTAATATAATATTTATATATTAAAAATATAATATTATTTTTTCTAAAATGTTAAAATATATATCTATTTTATATAGATATAAAAAAATATTTCAATAATAATTTAAGATAAATAAAGAATTATTTATATTTTAATAATATACTTTGTACAACTATATATAATTTTATTATTTTATATACTATTTATTAAGGAATATAGATATGTTAATAAAAATAAAGGAAATATACCATGATACACATTATTTTTTTATTAAACAAATTAGTATAATTACTTTTATATCAATAATTGTGACATTATTTGGTTCATCAATAGCAACTTTTACTGAACCACATCTTAAAATAATATCATTATTAGAAAATAACCAATGGAATAATATTAATTCAATCATAGAAATTATCAATAAATTTAATATGCATGAAAAAAAAGAATTATTAAGATATTCAATATTAAAAATAATAGAATTACTAGCTAGTAAAACATTACTTTTAAGTAGTATAATTACTTTAATTTCATTTTTACATTACAAAAAAAAATCAATTATATTATTTATAAATTCTCTATTAAAATTATTACCTAGTATATTTTTAATACACTGTATTAGCATGTTAATAATCCAAATGGGTATGATGTTTTTTATTTTTCCAGGAATTATATTATCTTTTTTATTACTTTTATCTCCAATAATATTTTCTTTTCAAAACAATAATTTAATAGATTCTATATATTTAAGTATTTATATTTCTTTAAAATATATTAAAATAATAGGACCCATGATAATTCTATGGATTATTGCAAAATTATTATTAACAATGATATTTTCTCATGTCATTATTGTTAATAAACAATTTTCTTCTTTTATACTAAATATAAGTATTAATATGCTTTTTGTTTTTTTAAACATATATTTATTTCGCTTTTATATGCTTTTTATGCGTTCTAAGCATTCTTAAAATATTTAGGTTTTCTACATGAAAGGTATCATCCATATATTTCCAATTCTAATATTTTTCATTGTTTATAAAAATTATAATATTTTTGTTGCATCTAAATGTTTAATGATTTCCTCTGGATTATCATGTTTATTATATGTACTAATATATAATAAAATAGATAAAATTCATTTGTTAAGCTTTATTACAATCTTAATATTAGGTTCATTAACAATTTTTTTTCATAACAGTCAATTTATTAAATTAAAAGTCACAATTATTTATATGTTCTTTTCGACAGTATTATTAATTAATCAATTTTTCATGAAAAAATTACTTATTAAAAATTTCTTAAAAAAAGACATTACTATTCCTGATATATATTGGGAAAAAATTAATTTATATTGGGCTTTATTTTTTTTATTCTGTAGCATTTTAAATGTTTATATATCATTTAATTTTTCTGAGACATTTTGGGTAAATTTTAAAGTTTTTGGATTAACAACATTAACATTATTGTCAGTGTTAATTACTGCAATTTATATTGGTTATATAAAATATCGAAAATTATAATAGAGTAAATATTTACACATGATAAAAAAATATACATTACCAAAAGGAACAATAGTATTAAAAACATTAACGATGCCTTCAGATACTAATGCGAATGGTGATATCTTTGGTGGTTGGATTATGTCTCAAATGGATATGGGTGGAGCTATATTAGCTAAAGAAATATCTGGCGGGAAAGTTGTCACAGTGCAAGTGAATCATATGACTTTTTTTAAACCAGTATCTGTTGGTGATATTATTAATTGTTACGCAAAATGCATAAAAATAGGAATTAGTTCTATAACTATTAATTTAGAAGTATGGATTAAAAAAGTGTACTCTAAACCATTAGGTCAGTTCTATCGTGCTGCAGAAGCTATTTTAATTTATGTAGCGATTGATAAATTAGGAAAATCTCGTGAATTATTACCTATGAGCATTATAGAGTAAAAAAATTTACTATTTTACATTAATAAATATAAATTTTATATTTTTTTAATGTTTATGTATTTATAATTTAGAATATATTTTAAATTCATTAAAATATATTTCTATATTATTTTTTTACATTTTATATTAAAAATATTTTTATTGTAAATATAATTTTATAAAAATATAAATAAGGCTTTCAATGGATGAGTACTTTCTACAATTTAGCAAAATGTCTAATTTCAATTGCATATTTTTTATTTATTTTTAATGCAACTTTGCGCATTTTAATTAAACGTCGAAGTTTATCCTTTTTCATTTATTGGTTATTAATAATATATATTCTTCCAATATTTAGTATTTCTATTTGGCTATTTTTTAATAAATTATATTTAGAAAAAAAACACAAAAAAATAGCTAATAAAGCATGGTCTATATCTAATAAATTTCTTTATGAATTAAAATCATATAAACATTTTTTTCAAATAAAAAATAGTGAAGTTGCTACTGCAATATTTCAATTATGTAAAAATAGACATGGATTCTCTGGAATTAAAAGTAATAGTCTTGAATTACTTACAAACACCAAAAAAACTATTAAACTTTTAATACGTGATATTTATCTAGCACGAAAAAATATTGAAATGGTTTTTTATATTTGGAAACCCGGTGGTTTAGCTGATGATGTTGCAATAGCTCTTATTCAATCAGCTAAACGTGGAATACACTGTAGATTAATGCTTGATTCTGCAGGAAGTATTTCATTTTTTCGAAGTCCTTGGGTTAAAATCATGAGAGAAGCAGGTATTGAAGTAGTAGAAGCTTTAAAAATTAATTTATTAAGATTTTTTTTAAAACGTATAGATATACGACAACATAGAAAAATTGTATTAATTGATAATTATATTACTTATACTGGCAGTATGAATTTAGTAGATCCATTTTTATTTAAACAATATCTAGGATTAGGACAATGGATTGATTTAATGACAAGAATCGAAGGACCAATTACTACTACTATTGGAATTATTTATGCATACGATTGGGAAATTGAAACAGGAAATACAATACTACCTCCGCTGCCAGATAAAAATATTTTAAAAAATAATTTTAAAAATTTAAAAGCAAGTATTCAAGTCATTGCTTCTGGGCCAGGATTGCCCGAAAATGTCATTCATAAAGCATTACTAACAGCTGTTTATTCAGCTAAATATGAACTAATTATCACTACTCCTTATTTAGTACCTAGTAAAGATTTACTATATGCTATTTGTAAAGTTGCCAAAAGAGGTGTAAATGTAAGTATTATTATCCCTTTATATCATGATTCTGTATTGGTAAAATGGGCAAGTAGAGCATTTTTTAGCAAATTGTTACATTCTGGTGTCAAAATTTATCAATTCACAAAAGGTGTATTACATAGTAAAAGTATTCTAGTTGATCAACAACTTAGTTTAGTTGGAACTGTTAATTTAGATATGAGAAGTCTTTGGCTAAATTTTGAAATTACTATTATAATTGATGATAGTATTTTTGGAAATCAATTAGCTAATATACAATATCAATATATTTCAGATTCTCAATTATTAGATGAAAAAACTTGGTCTATGCGTGCATATTGGACTCGTATTCTTGAAAAAATATTTTATTTTCTAAGTCCTTTACTATGATCTTATATGATTTTTTAAAATTTTATATAAATTATATTTTTATAAAAAAATATATATTTAAAATATTAGTTATTTAAAAAATATATTTTTATTATATTTATACCCATATAATTAACATATACTATAAATATTTTAATTTAGTTCGGGGGTTCATTTAAAAACCCCTAAATTATAAAATATTTATATACAATCATAAAATTATTTTAATAAATGACCCATTTTATCAGCTTTTGTTTTAAGATAATGAAAATTTTTAGCATTTTTTTCTGCAATAAGAGGAACTCTTTCTACAATATTAATTCCAAATTTTTTTAACATAGTTACTTTTAAAGGATTATTAGTCAATAATCGAATTTTTTTTATATTTAAAATATTAAATATATCAGCACATAATGAAAAATCTCTTTCATCTGCAGAAAAACCAAGTTTTTGATTAGCTTCAACTGTGTCTAATCCTTGATCTTGTAAAGCATATGCTTTAATTTTATTTAAAAGACCAATATTCCTTCCCTCTTGACGGTGATATATTAATACACCATTACCTACTTCAGCAATTTTTTTTAAAGCCATTTCTAATTGAACACCACAATCACATCTTAAACTAAAAAAAGCATCTCCAGTTAAACATTCTGAATGTACTCTAGAAAGTATAGGAATATTTTTATTAATTTTTCCATGTACAAGAGCAATATGATTTTTACCACTTTTTTTTTCTTCAAAACCAAATATCATAAATTCCCCCCACTGAGTAGGTAAAATAGCTTTTTCTACTTCAATTAATTTCATATTTTTTCCAAAATGATGGTTAATGTAAATAATTATTAAATATTTTTAACTATTTTAAAATAAATGATTTATTGCATAGATTTTATAATAGAATTTAGTTTTTTTATTGGATTGTTCGACATAGTAATAGAACGTCCTATTACTATATAATCTATTTTTGATTCTCTAGCATATTTAGGTGTAATAATATTTTTTTGATCATACAACATGTCTACATTACATCTAATACCTGGAGTAATAATTTTCAATTTATCTTTAAATAAAAATTTAATTTTTTTTGCTTCACTCCCTGGGCATACTATACCGTCTAATTTACAACTATAAGATAATTTAGATAATATTAAAATATATTTATCTAATTTCATATCAATACCAATTTCTTTAAATTCTTCTTGTTTTAAACTACTTAAAAGAGTAATAGCAATTAATAAAGGTGCATTTTTTTTAAAAGATTCAAGTGCTTTTTTTGCAGACATAATCATTTTTCTACCACCAGACGCATGAATACTTAACATCCATACACCTAAGTCTGCAGCTGCTTGTATTGCGTTAAAAACAGTATTAGGAATATCATGAAATTTTAAATCTAAAAAAATTTTAAAACCTAATTGATGCAATTCTTTTATAAATTTATAGCCAAAAATGGTAAACATTTGTTTTCCAATTTTTAAGTAAAAAATAGATGGATCTAAAAGATTTACAATTTTCATAGCTGATTTTTTATTGGAAAAATCTAATGCAATAATAATTTTTGGTATAGAAATAAGATTAGAATGCAGCATTATATGATCTCTATGGTATATAATATTTTTAATTTAAAAAACTGTTTAATTTTTATAAAAAATTTAGATCATTTATTATTAATAAATGAATGAGACTGGATATTAGCATGATATGATGAACGAACTAAAGGTCCACAAAATGCATTAGTAAAACCAATAGATAATGCTTCTTTCTTAATATCTTCAAATTCTATAGGTGAAATATAACGCTGAACTGGAAAATGAGCAAGACTTGGTTGTAAATATTGACCAACAGTTAATAATGATACTCCAGCTGCATATAAATCCTTCATAACTGCAGAAATTTCTTTATCTTTTTCTCCTAAACCTATCATTAACCCTGATTTTGTAGGTATATGTAAATATTTATTTTTAAATGCCTCTAATAGATATAAAGATTTTACATAATTAGCTCCAGGTCTAACTTTTTTATATAAACGAGGTACATTTTCAATATTATGATTAAATACATCTGGTAGCTCTTTATTAAAAATATCTAAAATAATTTTTATTCTACCTCTAAAATCAGGAACCAATATTTCTACTTGAACAGTATTTTTTTCTCTTATAGCTTTAATACAATTAACAAAATGTTGTGCTCCTCCATCATATAAATCATCACGTGCTACAGAGGTAATAACTACATAATTAATCTTCATATCAAATATTGTATTGGCTAATTGTATTGGCTCTTTTTTATTTACAACACTTGGAATACCATGAGTAACAGCACAAAATGGACAATTACGAGTACAAATTGAACCTAAAATCATAAATGTTACAGTTCCATTATTAAAACATTCTGATAAATTTGGACAATTAGCTTCTTCACATACAGAATTTAAATTATTTGTACGTAAAATATTTTTCATTTTTTGTATTTTATCAGAATTAAATGGAATTTTTACCTTTATCCATGTTGGTTTTGTTAATTTATTTATATTAATAATATTTTTAACAGGAATGTTAATATTTTTTTTTATCTTCATGAAATTTTTTATCTTAATTTTTTAATATTGATAGAAATATATTTTTATTTAAAAATAATATTTATATTGTTAAAGTATTAATATTGATTATATCAACCTGAAAATAATAAGATAATGTTTGCATTAACAATATTTTTACCTCTTTTATTTTAATATTTTTATTAATATCTTTCATTTGAGTCATTATGATATTTTTATCACCACAAGGATGAATATAATTAAATGGTGTTAAATCCATATCAATATTTAATGCTATACCATGTAGTGTAGATCCATTTTTAATTCTCAATCCTAAAGAAGAAATTTTTTTTTGATCTACATAAACACCTGGAAATTCTTTTTTTGCATATGCATGAATTAAAAAACTATCTAAAGTATCTATTATTATATTTTGCATAATATTAATTAACTGACGAATTCCGATCTTTCGACGTTGAAGATTAATTAAAAAATAAATTATTTGTTGTCCAGGTCCATGATATGTAATTTGTCCACCTCGGTCTGTTTTTACAATTGGGATATTATTTAAAAAAATAATATTTTCTTTTTTATGAATACAACCTTCTGTGAAAATAGGATAATGTTCTACATACCAAATTTCATCTAAAGTATTAATATTTCTATTATTGGTAAAATCATGCATTTTTTGAAATGTATATAACCAATGTTGCAATCCTAAATCACGTAAAATAATAATATTTTTTTTCAAGAAGAATCCAATATTAATTTAATATATTAAATAATACATAAAAATATATATCTTAAATAAGACATTATCCTAAAAAACTAGAAACAATAGATTTAATACCAATACTAATAAATTCTATTCCTAAAGACATTAATAGAAGCCCCATAATACGCGTAATAATATTAATACCTGTTTTACCTAAAATTTTTACTGCACATGGAGCCGCTCGAAAACATGACCAACAAAAAAAAGAAAAAAATGTAATAACTACACTACATCCTATTAAATTAATCCAAGTAGAATGATTTATACTCCATGTAATAGTAGAACTAATAGCTCCTGGACCAGCAATTAAAGGCATTGCTAAAGGAACAACACTAATATTTTCTTTTTTTTTATCTTCATTACTATTTTTTTTTGATTTTATTTGATTTTTAAAAGAACCATTGATCATCGAAAAAGCAATACTAAGAATTAATATACCTCCAGCAATACGAAATGAATTTACAGAAATACCAAAAAAATTTAAAATAGAATTTCCAAAAAAAAGTGATATTAATAAAATTAATGCTGCTGAAAAATTTGCAACTAAATTGGTTTTAATTTTTTCTTCAGTTGTTTGATGATGGGTCATGCTTGTAAATATAGGAATCATTCCAATTGGATTTACTAAAGCACATAAACTTACAAAAAATTTTATATATATAGATAAATCAAAAATTGAAATATTCATATTATACTCCTAACTAATATTAATTTTTATAATATGTTATAAAATGTTTTTTAAAAAAAGTATAATACTCATATTACACTATTTTCTTATATTACTACTGTCTTTTATACCAATATGGCATTAGTCTTTATAAAATTTCATGAAATAATATTTAATTAATTTAATAGTTTTTTTATAATAAAAATTTTTAATTATCATATATATTAAAAATTGGGTTTTGCAATAATATTGCGATTTTCTAAACGAATATCATATAATTTAACTGAAATAACATCGGATACCTGATAATGTATCGATCCATTAATTAAGACTATTCCTTTATCTGGATTAAAAATTAATTCTTCGCGAATTGGATGTAAAAATATTCCAGGAATAAAAACACAAGCACCATTTTCTATTAATCGTCCTCGAATACCACTTCTGGAAATATCTATTATTTCAGCATTAAAAACGCTATCTCTATTTTCTTTTCTTTGTAAAAAAAGAACATATAACCAATCTGATATATCTCTTTCAGCTATTCTATTACGACGTCTTTGTTCAATAATTTTTAATTTAATTTCTTCATTTGGTTTTATAGCTTCTTTTTTCTGTATAATCGATTTTAATAAACGATGATTAATCATATCACTATATTTTCGAATAGGAGACGTCCAAGTTGCATAAACATCAAAACCCAATGCAAAATGTGGTCCAGGAGTAAGACTAAAATCTGCAAAAGATTGAAAACGACGAATTCGATTGTTAATATATGTATTAGATAAAATATTTAAAACATATCTTAATCTACAAAATCCTTTTAGTGTCATAATGTCTTTAGCTTTAAAAGACAGTTGATAATTTGATAAAAATGACGCTACATGTTCTGCATTAATCATATCAAAACCTGTATGAATATTATATATTCCAAAACCAAGATTTTTAGATAATAATTGAGCACCAGATACATTAGCTATAATCATAGATTCTTCAATAATTTTATGAGCAATACGTCTTTTTTCTACTAAAATATTTAATACTTCACCTTTTTCTGAAAGATCAAACCGATATTCTAAATTGTCCTGAAATAATATTGCATTTAATTTTCTCCATTTTATTCTTAATAAACATAAATCATGTAATAGTAATATTTGTTTTTCAATAGATTTATTTTGAGGTTTCCATGTTCCTTTTTTTTCAATCCAATCAGATACATTATCATATGATAACTGAGCTTTAGATTTAATCCATCCTAAAAAAAATTTGGAATTTTTTGATATGCTACCATCTTGAAAAATAATTGCTGTACATGCTAATACTGGTCGTTTTTGATTAGGATTTAATGAACAAAGATCTTCTGATAAAGATCGAGGTAACATTGGAATATTAAATCCTGGTAAATAATTTGTAAACATTCTTTTAGAAGCAATTATATCTAATCTACTTCCTGTCATAATATAAGATGTAGGATCAGCTATAGCGATAGTTAAACAAAAATTTCCATTATTGTCTTGATTAATAAAAAGAGCATCATCAATATCTTTTGTATTTTTATTATCTATAGTAATAAAATCTAAATCTGTTAAATCCACTCTATGGTCTTTTTGAAAAAAAATATCATTATCTTTTAAAGATGGTTGTTTATTTTCAAGATTATGACGTGATAATGTCACTAACCATGGTATCATAAAGTTATTTTTTTCTGTGATTTTATTAATTAATTCTGCATAAAATATTGGATCTCCTTTTAGCTTATGTTTAATTAAATTTGCTACAGCCCAATCTCCTGATTTAAAATTATCTATACATTTTTTATTCGGACTACATATAATATAATCTTTAAGAAGAGGATAATCTGGAATAATAAATAATTTATTTTCTTTTACTTCCACTTTTCCTACAAATCGTCTTAAAAAAGGTTCAATAAGTTTTTCAGGTTCAACTATTTCTCGTTCTTTTTCAATTTTTAATTTTGCTAATATACGATCTCCATGCATTACTTTTTTCATATTTTTAGGAGGAATAAAATAGCTTTTTTGCATATCAACTTCTAAAAATCCAAATCCTCTTTCCGTATTTTTAACAATTCCTTCCACTCGTGGAGTTTTAATATGTAATTTTTTTTTTAATTGTACAAGTAATGGGTTATTTTGAAACATAATAGAGCCTAATTCTCACAGTAGAAAAATAAATAATAATTTGATAAATTTAATTATTGTTTAAATATATAACTTATTTACAAATTAGCATAGGGAAATTTGATTAAAAATCCGAATAACAATTACAATAAAAAAATTATAAAAAACTATTTATTCTACTAGCATGAAAACCATGATCAACATAAATAATTGAACCAGTAATTCCATTAGATAAATCAGAAGATAAAAAAGCAGTAACATTTCCTATTTCTAAACTAGTAATATCTTTTTTGATAAAATAAAATGATTCACAATATTTTTTAAATTTATTAAAATCTTTAATTATATAAGAAGAAGTAGTTTTAATAGGACCCGATGAAATAGCATTCACTCTAATACATTTTTCACCTAAAATACTGGCTAGATAACGTACATTAGACTCTAAAGAAGCTTTAGCTAAACCCATCAAATGATAATGAGAAATAACTTTTTGAGAACCAATATAAGATAAAGTAACTAAAGAAGAATTTTTATTTAACATGTGTCTACATTCTTTTATCATAGCTAAAAAACTATATGAACTAATTTCATGAGTAGTATTAAATGCTGATCGAGTTATATTGTTAAAAATATCTTGGGATAACTGCTCTTTAGGACAATAAGCAATAGAATGAACTAATCCATCAAAATTTTTCCATATACAATTAACATCTATAAATAATTTTTTAATACTTTGATCATTAGAAACATCACAAATTAATAACATATTAGGTTTGATTTCTTCTATAAAATATTTAATTTTTTTTCTAATTTTTTTATTTTGAACAATACAACCTAATTCCGCTCCTTCTTTATATAAAATTTTTGCTATCCCCCAAGCTATAGATCTTTCATTTGTTATTCCAGTAATTAAAATTTTTTTTCCTTTTAATAATTTCATTTTTCTTCTCAAAATATATATTTATCTTTATTATAAATGCTTTTAAAAATATTTTATTTATTTTTTAAGATATGATAAATAAACATTACTTTTTCTAAATAATGTATAGCTTGTTTTGATGGATGTTTTTTTTTATATAAATACAAAATTCTTTTTTCGTCATATTATTAATTATAGATATTGCTTTCTTTTTATTTAAAGAAAAAATATTTAATAAAGCTTTATTTCCATTAACATATGATAAAATTGTAGAATATCTAAGAATATCTTTATTTTGAATACCATATAACATTTTTTTTTGCAATAAACTAATATAAGCAGTACCAATACTAATATTTATCTTTGGATTATATAATTGTTTAATTGAGGGATGACCTTTTTTATGTAAAAAACGATATACTTCTAAACCCGCAGAAAATGGTTTAATTTGCATTAATCCAATAGCATTAGATTTACTTTTAGCATATGTATTACCTGTAGATTCTACATAGATAATTGATTTGACTAAAGTTTTATCAATATTATACTTATCAGAAAAAACTTTAATTAAATTATCCCATGGTTTACAAGAATTATATAAAGTTTTTTTATTTAAAATATGATGTGTTTTATCAAGATGATGTTCATAAAAAACACCATTAAATCCAGTTAAAAAGATAAATATAAAAATTAAAATACTTAATATCATTAAATAATCCTTTTTTTTAAATATTAATATTACTATATCATAAAAATCAAATTTAATTTTTTCGTATTAAAGAATTAACTATTTGACTTGCTCCTCCAATATAATTTAAAGGTGTAATACATTTTAAACGCTCTCTTTCTTCTATAGGGATATTTAATTCGTTAATAAAATTATGTATTATAGTTCTATTTATTTTTTTTCCTCTTACTAACTTTTTCACTTTTTCATAAGCATTTTTAATACCATAACGGCGCATTACTGTTTGAATTGGTTCAGATAAAATAGACCAATTTTCATTTAATTTTCTTGATAATTCTGACTGATTAATTTCTAATTTACTTAATCCTAATAATAAAGAATTATATCCAATTATTGCGTATGCAATAGAAACCCCTATATTGCGCAAAACTGTAGAATCACTTAAATCTCTTTGCCAACGTGAAATAGGAAGTTTATGAATCATATAATTCATTAAAGCATTAGATAAACCTAAATTTCCTTCAGATTTTTCAAAATCAATAGGATTAATTTTATGAGGCATAATAGATGAACCTACTTCTTCTTCGACTAATTTTTGTTTAAAATAATCTAAAGATATATAACCCCAAAAATCACGATTAAAATTAATTAATATTGTATTAAATAAAGAAATACAATTAAATAATTCCGCTATATAATCATGAGGTTCAATTTGTGTAGTATAAGGATTCCACATAATTCCAAGAGATGTAATAAATTCTTCACTAATTTTATGCCAATCAATTAAAGGATATGCTGATAAATGAGCATTATAATTTCCAGTAGTACCATTTATTTTACCTAATATTTCTATTTTTTTTAACTTTTTATATTGACGCTGTATTCGATAATAAAAAATAGCAATTTCTTTACCCATAGTTGAAGGTGTTGCCGGTTGACCATGAGTTAATGAAAGCATAGGAATATTTTGATATTTACACATCATACTTTTTAAAATACAGATAATTTGGTACCATAAAGGTAAAATTATTTTTTCACGTGCATCTTTAATCATTAAAGCATATGCTATATTATTAATATCATCAGAAGTACATGAAAAATGTATAAATTCTGAAATTAAAAACAATACTTTAGATGTAGAAATTTTTTCTTTTAAAAAATATTCTATAGCTTTCACATCATGATTTGTTTTTTTTTCTATATTTTTAATTAATATCGCATCTTTTTCATTAAAGTTAGAGAGTATATTATCAAGAAAAATATTTTCCTCTTTATTTATAGATTTGATATTTAATTTTTTTGATAAACTAATAATCTTTTTAAACCATTGAATTTCTACATTTAGACGATATTTTAAAAAACTAAATTCGCTAAAAATATTTTTTAATGACTCAGTAGATTTTTGATATCGACCATCTATAGGTGAAATAGCATGAAGAGAAGTTAATTTCATATTTTATATTCCTAATAAAAATTAAATATTTTTTAATTTATCAATTATATGATAAAATTTATGGATTATATTACATCTAAAAATATTAATATTACTGAAAATCGAAATAGTGATTTTTTTAAAAATAGAATTAATATCTTTGCATAATATAAATTTTAATAATTTTATTTTGTATAATAACCATTAATTTCTAATATCTTTTTTTTGATATATTAGAAATAATTTAATTTTTTTGAATATGACTACATCGAAAATATATTTTATTATTTATATTACTATATATAAAAAAATAAAAAATTATATTATTAATAGTATTCTATTAAAAATTGTAATTTTTTATTGTTACCATAAATACCTATAATATATTTTTAAAAAAAATTATTATCATAATTACTGATTTTTATTAATGATAAAATGAAATAAGATGATTAATAAATATCTGTAAATAATAATATAATAAAATCTGTTTTTTTTGATCATGTATCCTGTTTTTTATTACAATGTTAATGTATCATATTAATTATATTTTTAATAATGGTAATCTAGAATTAATAATACCACCACCTATACATATTTTTGATATATAAAATACAGCAGATTGTCCAGGTGTAATGGCCAAAGAAGGTTTTACAAATAATACTTTTATGGAAGAAAAATCGATATTTTCTACTATGCAAAATATATCTTTTTGACTATATCTAGTTTTAATAGAACAATAAAATGGAAAATATATTTTTTTTGTGTTAACCCAATTTATATTATTTACAATTACACCTATAGAAAGTAAATATTCATTATGCAATCCTTGTTCTACAATTAAAGTATTAGTTTCTATTTTTTTTTCTACTACATACCACGGATCATTATTTTTACCATATATTCCACCAATGCCTAATCCTTTTCGTTGACCTAAAGTATAATAAAAAATACCATCATGAGTACCCATTATTTTTCCAGAAACATCAGTAATATTACCTTTTTTTTTAGAGATATATAGATTAAGAAAAGATTTCATTTTTCTTGGTCCAATAAAACAAATACCAGTAGAATCTTTTTTATATGCTACATTTAAAAATATTTTTTGCGCAATTTTCCTAACTTGAACTTTCTTTAAATATCCAATAGGAAATAAAATTCTTTTTAATTTATTTTCATTTAAAGTATATAAAAAATAACTTTGATCTTTACTAATATCTAAACCTTTTAAAAGTATAAATTTTTGATTTATTTTTTTTATTCGAGCATAATGTCCTGTAGCAATATAATCTGCTTTTAATTCTGTTATACAATAATCAAAAAAAATTTTAAATTTAATTTCTTTATTACACAATATATCAGGATTAGGTGTATTACCTTTCTTATATTCATTTAAAAAATTTTTAAACACTAAATCCCAATATTCTGCAGAAAAATTGATCTTATGAAGATGAATATTTAATTTCTTACATACTAATATGGTATCATCTAAATCTTGTTTAGAATTACAGTATTTTTCTGTATCATCTTCTTCCCAATTTTTCATAAATAAACCTTCTACTTGGTATTTTTTTTTCTTTAATAACCATGCAGAAACTGATGAATCTACACCTCCGGACATTGCTACAATTACTTTTTTTCTTTTTTTTGTTATTATCATAAATTAATCTTAATATTTTAAAAATATTTTTATATTATAGTGTATTAAAGATAATAAATAAAAAATTATATCAACATATTTTCATCAACTCAAAATAATGATTTTATAATGTTATAAATTAAAATTAACGTTTTTCTGAATGCTAAAATATAAAAAATAAATCTTTATGGAACAAAAAATATGAAGAATATAAGAAATTTTTCTATTATTGCTCACATTGATCATGGTAAATCTACTTTATCTGATCGTTTAATTCAAATATGTGGAGGTTTATCTGAAAGAGAAATGTCTCATCAAGTATTAGATTCAATGGATTTAGAAAAAGAAAGAGGAATTACGATTAAAGCACAAAGCGTAATGATTGATTATAAAACAAAAACAGGTAATATATTTCATTTAAATTTTATTGATACACCTGGTCATGTTAATTTTTCTTACGAAGTATCACGATCCTTAACAGCTTGCGAAGGAGCATTACTAATTGTTGATTCTAGTCAAGGCGTGGAAGCGCAAACGTTAGCTAATTGTTATACTGCTATGGAAATGAATGTAGAAGTTATTCCTGTTTTAAATAAAATAGATTTACCTAATGCTAATCCAGAACGTGTAGCAAGAGAGATTGAAGATATTATAGGGATATCTGCACTAAATGCAGTAAGATGTTCGGCTAAAACTGGACAAGGTATTGAAGATTTAATCAATCGTATTATCTCAGATATACCTTCTCCTACAGGAGATTGTAACGCAGCTTTACAAGCAATTATTATTGACTCGTGGTTTGATAACTATCTAGGTATTGTATCATTAATCAGAATTAAAAATGGAACTTTATGTAAAAAAGACAAAATTCAAGTCATGAGTACTAAAAAAAATTATATTGTTGAAAAAATAGGAATATTTACACCAAAAAAAATAGATCGAGAACAGTTAAAATGTGGCGAAGTCGGATGGATTATCTGTGGAATTAAAAACATCGCAGCAGCACCTGTAGGAGATACTTTAACTAAAGAGAATCATCCTGCAAATCATGCATTAATTGGATTTAAAAAAATAAAACCACAAATTTACGCTGGCTTATATCCTATATCATCCAATCAATATGAAAAATTTAGAGATGCATTAGAAAAACTTAGCTTAAATGATTCTTCATTATTTTTTGAACCAGAAAATTCTACCGCACTTGGATTTGGATTTCGATGTGGATTTTTAGGATTACTTCATATGGAAATTATTCAAGAAAGGTTAGAAAGAGAATATTCTATTGATTTAATATCTACTATACCTACAGTAATTTATCGTATTGAACTAAATGACGGAAAAATTATATATTTAGATAATGCTACTAATTTTCCTCATACAAATATGATTAAAAATATTCAAGAACCTATTGCTGAATGTACTATTTTGTTACCCTCTCAATTTTTAGGATCAATAATTAAATTATGTACAAAAAAAAGAGGATTACAAATTAATATGATTTATCATACAAATCAGGTATCTTTAATATACCATATTCCAATGAATGAAGTAGTTTTAAAATTTTTTGATGAATTAAAATCTGTCTCTAAAGGTTATGCATCTTTAGAATATAATTTTAAAACATTTCAATCTTCAAATATAGTATGTGTAAATATATTAATTAATTCAGAAAAGATAGATGCATTAACAATTTTATCTCATTATAACAATGCTCACTTTCGAGCACGCGAAATAGTAGAAAAAATGAAAATATTAATACCTAGACATCAATTTAATATTATTATTCAAGCTATTATTGGTAATACTGTTATTGCAAGATCGACTATCAAGCAACTAAGAAAAAATGTACTTTCAAAATGCTATGGAGGTGATATTAGTAGAAAGAAAAAATTATTACAAAAACAAAAAGATGGGAAAAAAAGAATGAAAAAAATCGGTAATATTAATATTCCTAAAAAAGCATTTTTCTCTCTTTTAAATATCAATAAAAAATAACATATTAAGGTAATGAAAATGTCTAATATATTTACTATTTTTTTATTCATTAGTACATTATTAACTGGAATTGTATGGATTTTTTATCGTATTAAATTTATTACAAAATATATTTACAATACAAAAATAATAAAAAATAATGAAAAACATACAATAAAAAAAGAATCACAACTATTACGTTCTTTTTCTTCATTTTTTCCTATATTTTTCATAGTTTTTACAATTCGTTCATTCGTCTATGAACCATTTCAAATTCCATCTGGTTCTATGATGCCTACTCTTTTAATAGGTGATTTTATTTTAGTTAAAAAATTTTCTTATGATATTAAAGAACCTATTACTCAAACCTCATTAATCCATTTGAATGATCCCAAACGTGGTGATATTGTTGTTTTTAAACATCCTATACAATCTCATTTAAATTATATTAAACGTATAATTGGATTGCCTGGAGATAAAATAGAATATAACATTAAAAATAAAAATATAATTATCTATAAAAATTACATAAATCATAATCATAATAAAGAAAAACTATACATTAATTATTCAGATAAAAAACCAAGTAATTTTATTCAAAAATTATATTTTTCTATAGATAATCAAGACATTAATAAAAAAAATAATAATAATAAAAAAGAACAAATAGAATATAATTCTATGTATTTTAATATAGTAGAAGAAAATATTGATAATGCGAAACATAATATTTTATTATTAGATTATCTTAAACAACCTATAGAAAATTATTTCCAGCAACCAGGTATTAAGAAATTTACATGGATAGTGCCAGAAAACGAATATTTTGTAATGGGTGATAATCGTGATAATAGCTCAGATAGCCGTTATTGGGGTTTTGTACCAAATAAAAACTTATTAGGAAAAGCTACAAAAATCTGGATGAGTTTAAAGAAAAAAGAAAATGAATGGCCTATTGGTTTCCGTCTGAATAGAATTGGTAATATAAATTAATAATTAAAATATAAAAAGATATAATTTATCTTATTTCTAATAAGTTATAAATATATCCTGAATTTTTTCTTTTTATATGTAAAAATGAATTAAAATATTATTGAAATTGGTCTAAAATGAACTATATCATAATAAAAAAAATACAAAAAATATTAGGATATACCTTTAATCATAAATATCTTTTACGACAAGCATTAACACATCGTAGCGCTAGTAGTCAACACAATGAAAGATTAGAATTTTTAGGTGATTCTATTTTAAGTTTTGTTATTGCTAGTGCTCTATATAATTATTTTCCAAATATTAATGAAGGTGATATGAGTCGTATGAGAGCTACATTAGTACGAGGTAATACCCTCGCAGAAATTGCTTCTGAATTTAATTTAGGAGAATATTTGCAATTAGGACAAGGAGAATTAAATAGTGGAGGATTTCGCCGTGAATCTATTCTAGCTAATACTGTAGAAGCATTAATTGGAAGTATTTATTTAGATAGCAATATTAATACTGTTGAAAAATTAATATTGCAATGGTATGAAAAACGTTTAAAAATCATTAGTCCGGGTGATAAACAAAAAGATCCTAAAACAAGACTTCAAGAATATTTGCAATCAAAACATCTTTCTTTACCATCATATTTAATTGTTGCAGTATACGGTGAAGCACATAATCAATTATTTACTATACATTGTATGATTAGTACAATTTCAGGTTATTTTGTTGGTACTGGTGCAAGCAGAAGAAAAGCAGAACAAGATGCCGCACAAAAAGCATTAATTCAATTGGAAATAGAATGAAAAAAGAAAAACAATACTGTGGATATATTTCAATTGTAGGAAAATCTAACGTAGGTAAATCTACCTTGTTAAATACAATGATTGGACAAAAAATTTCTATTACATCTCATAAAAAAAACACAACACAAAATAATATAATTGGTATTAAAACAGATAATCTATATCAATCTATTTATATAGATACACCAGGAGTCAATAATAATCGAAAAAATAATCATATATTTAAAATATATAAATCTTATTATAAAATAATACCTCAATCAACATTAATTATTTTTATGTTAGACCGTGATATTTGGACGGAAAATGATCAAATTATTGCAAATTATATTAATAAAATTAATATCCCAATTATTATTTGTATTAATAAAATTGATAAATTATCTAATAAAAATATTTTGTTGTCACATATTAATTTTTTAAAAAATAAAATTAATTCAACTGAGATCATACCTATATCTATAAAAAAAAATGAAAATATATTCTTATTAAATAATATTATTAAAACTTATTTACCTGAAAAATTACACGAATTTTCTCATAATACAATTACTACTAATTCACAATTTTTTACAATCTCTGAAATTATACGTGAAAAATTGATATTATTTTTAGGAGATGAATTACCAGCAATAGTTAAAGTAAAAACTGATTCTTTAGAAAAAAATAAAAAAGAAGAAATATATGTTAAAGCAACAATTTATGTATACAATACTAGACAAAAAAAAATTATTATAGGCTTTAATGGAGAAAAAATTAAAAAATGTAATATTTTAGCAAGACATCAAATAGCAAAGATATTTCAAAAAAAAATACACTTATTTTTATGGGTAAAAGAACAAAATTAAAATACTAAAAATATTAAATACTAATCATTAATATAATAATTATGACAATTATAGGAATAGGAATAGATATTATTGATATTATTCGTATACAAAAAATTATCTTGAATTATAAAGAAAAATTTGCAAAACGTATTTTATCAAAATATGAATGGCAACAATATATTATCAGCAATAATCACATTAATTTTCTTGCTAAAAGATTTTCTATAAAAGAAGCAGCATCGAAAGCACTAGGAACAGGAATATGTTCAGGAATAAAGTTTAATCAAATAGAATTATACCATGATCAATATGGAAAACCAAAAATACGTTTTTTTAATAACGCTTTAATACAATTAAAAAAAATAAAATGTAATTTTATACATATCAGTATTACAGATGAAAAAAAATATGTTTATTCTATTGTTATTTTAGAAGAATAATTTTATTTTTTCTCTTTTCATGAAAAAAATTACTTAAAATATGAGAACATTCATCTTGCATAACATTTTTAATAATACTTAATTTATAATCTTTTTTTGAATTTATAAAAATATTTTTTAATGAACATCTATTATAAAATTTTTTATAATCAGCACCAAAAACTAAACGACTAATACGACTATGTATAATTGCTCCACAACACATTATACATGGTTCTAAAGTGACATATAATGTAGCATTAATAAATCTATAATTTTTTAAATATTGACCTGCTTGACGAAAAGCTATAATTTCAGCATGAGCAGTGGGATCATTGTATATTATAGAACTATTCCAACCTATACCAATAATTTTTTCTTCTAATACTAATACAGCTCCAATGGGGATTTCACCTAATTTTTTAGCATAAGATGCATACTTTAAAGCTAATATCATCCACTTTTGATCTAGATTGCTAATCATAGTTATTATATAATAATCATCCTATTTTTTTAAAATTCTGAGTTTTTCTTTATTCCATTCATTTTTTTTTAAATCCATTCTTTTATCTCGTAATGTTTTTCCTTTTGCAAGACCTATTTCTAATTTACACCAAGACCGTTTCCAAAATAATGATAATGTGACTAAAGTATATCCAATATTTTTAATTTTATGAGATAAACTATCTATTTCATGAGTATTTAAAAGTAATTTTCTTTTTCGAATTGGATCACAAAACATATTATTTGAAGATATGGGTAAAGGTTGAATATTTGAATTAATAAGATACATTTCATGTTTCTGATAAATGATATAACTATTAGAAAAATTAATTTTTTTTGATCGAATTGATTTAACTTCCCATCCTTCTAATACAATACCAGCACAAAATTTTTCTTCTATAAAATAATTATGATATGCTTTTTTATTAATAAAAATTTTAGATAATTTTATAGAAATATTTTTTTTTTTAACATTGTTTATTCTATCCAAAAAAAAATTAATTATTATGGAATAATTAATATGATAAAAAAAATTCAAGTAATAGTAGTATATGCTTTAAGTAATCATCAATTTATATATCCAGTCAATATCAGATTAGGCGCTACTGTTCAAGATGCAATTAAAAAATCTCATATTTTAACTATTTTTGAAGATATTAATTTATATAAAAATAAAGTGGGAATTTATAATAAAATAGTAAATCTTAAATATTTGATAAAAAATGGAGATCGTATTGAAATTTATCGATCTTTAATAATTGACCCAAAAGAAAGAAGACGTAAAAATTTTTATTTAAAAAATACTATTTTAAATAAACGATAATTTTTTATATTAAATAGTATTAAATTTTTAATACTATTTAATAGATACTATTTTAATTTTTTTTTTGTGATACAATTGCCATTGCAGGTCGTAATAAACGGCAATTATGTAAAATATAACCGGTTTGAATAATCTCAATGACTTGATTAGATGGAATATCATCATTATAATGAATAGACATGGCTTCATGAATTAATGGATCAAATAATACATTTACATCATTTATTTTTTTAACATAATGTTCCTTAAATATAATTTTTAATTTTTTTAAAATATTTATTAAATTCTGAATAATTAAAATATAATTTTTTTCTTTTTTTTTATTTTCTAATAAATTTAATGCTCTTTCAATATTATCGTTTACTGAAATCAAAAAAATAAGTATTTTTTCTAAACAATATTTTTTATTTTTTTCAATATCTTGTTTTAATCTATTTTTCAGTTTAATTTTTTCTTGTTCAAAATTTATTTGATCTTCCAATATCTTTGAGTGATATGCTTTAAATTGATCTTCTAAAAAATATAATAAATTTTTTTTAATTAAATAATTAGTATCTTTATTAGTATTATCATCCTTTTTTTCTTTATTTTTAATATCATTAATTTCATTATTAATATTGCTAAATAATTCTTGATCTATATTATTTTCTTCTATACTGGTCATAAAATACTCCTTTTTTTACTTTATTAATTTTATAAAAAGAAAATATTTTTTTATCTAATATGATTATATAATAAAAATTATATATTAAAAACATTATAAAACTAAAATTTTTTCTTCAGTTGTATAACTATTTTTTAATTAATATTTTATTTGATTTTATGACTTTTAATAAGAGGAGAAATATAAGATATTGACATATCCCATGGTTGTTCAATCCATATATTTTGAGAAATATCTATAATATAATCATCAACAAATGGACGACCCATAGGTTTAGCAAAAATAGTTACAAAATATGCTTTAGGATATAATTTTCTAATAATTTTTGCTGTTCCACCAGTATCAACTAGATCATCTATAACAATAGTATCTTCACTATTAATATTAGATTGTTTCAGTATTTTTCTATTTTTTTTTAAAAAATTATCATTATAACTTGAAATACAAACAGTATCTACATATCTAATATTAAGCTCCCGTGCTAATAATGCAGAAGGAACTAATCCACCACGACTAACTGCAATAATATTATTCCAAGATTTTATTTTTAATAATCGAACAGCTAATTTTCGAGTATTTATTTGAAGCATATCCCATGTGACAATATATTTCTCACTCATATAAAGATATTCCGAAACTATCAAAAATAGTATTTATTAAAAAAAGTGGAAATAATTTTATACTGCTATATATTTTTAAATTAAAAAAATAATTTTTAATGAATAATACTTAAAAAGTATTTAATTTATTAATATAATTTATTATTTAATATTTTTTCGGTGCGGACGGGATTTGAACCCGCGACCCCCGGCGTGACAGGCCGGTATTCTAACCGACTGAACTACCGCACCTTATTATCTTATTATTGTACATATTTTAAAAAAATCAGTCAATCATCTTTTTCAATTAATTGAAAAAATTTATTTTTATTCAGATATTTTTTTTATTTTTTTAATATACTTTTCATGTTCTTCTATTTCTTGGTTTGTTGCATATATAATTTTTAATTTTGTTTTACAATTTCTAATGATTTTATTTTCAACATGAAAATACTGAGAATCAATTTTATTAGTAGAAAACATTGATTCTTGACCACCAGTCATTAAAAGGTATAATTTACCTAAAAGTTTTGCATCAATGATGGCACTGTGTAAATTTCTGTGAGAAATATTAATTTTATAACGGGAACATAAAGCATCTAACGTATTTTTTTTACCAGGAAATAACATTCGAGCCATTTTTAATGTATCAACAATAGAACAATAATAAGATATTTTTTTAATATTTAAATTTAAAAAATCAAATTCCTGTTCTATAAAACCAATATCAAAAGGAGCATTATGAATAATTAATTCAGAATTAGTAATATACTGTAAAAATTTTTTTGCTATATCTTTAAAAATAGGTTTTTTTAATAAAAAATCATTACTAATACCATGTATTTTGAATGCTGCATCATCTATATTTCTATTAGGTTGAATATAAACATGAAAATTATTACCCGTAAAACGTCGATTAAGAATTTCAACAGCACCTATTTCAATAATTCGATGATTTTTATGTGGAATACTGGTATGATTTATACCTGTAGTTTCAGTATCTAAAACTACTATTCTTTTATTACTAATCATAATTAAATTAATTCACTATAATTTAAATAATTTTTATAAGAAGTTTAATAATGTCAAAATTAATAAAAATATTCACTGATGGATCATGTCTAGGAAATCCTGGTCCAGGAGGATATGGTATCATTTTACAATATCAATCATATGAAAAAAAAATGAGTACAGGTTTTATTTATACAACAAACAATAGAATGGAATTAATGGGTGTAATAGTAGGACTAGAATCTCTTAAAAAACCATGTATAGTAGATATTACCACAGATAGTAAATATGTACAAAAAGGAATCACATCTTGGATATTATTATGGAAAAAACAAAATTGGAAAACATCTAAAAAAAAACCTGTAAAAAATGTTGATTTATGGATACGACTATATACAATTATTCAATATCACACTATTAATTGGTTTTGGATAAAAGCACATACAGGTCATATAGAAAATGAAAAATGTGATCAAATGGCCCGTCAATCTGCAAAAAATCCAAAAATAATTGATATCTATTATGAAAAAATGAAATATTTTTAATATTTTATTTTTATTTAGGAATGCAATTATGTTAAAAAAAATATCTATATTAAATGATAACTATATATGGATTATATATAATATTTATAAAGAATGTGTAATAATAGATCCTGGTACATCAAATGATGTTATTAAAACAATAATAAAAGAAAAATGGACTCCAATAGCTATTTTATTGACGCATAAACATAAAGATCATATTAATGGTGTTGAAAAAATAAAAAAAAAATATCCTGAAATTATAATTTATGGCCCATCGGAAATAAATCATATTCCAATTGATATAATCGTTTATGAGGGAATGGTTATAAAATTATTATATAGAAAATTTATTGTATTGTTTACGCCAGGACATACATATGGTCATGTATCTTACTATAGTAACCCATATATTTTTTGTGGAGATGTTATTTTTTCTGGTGGATGTGGTTATGTAGATAATAATCAATATATAGAAATGTATAATTCTATTAAAAAAATTTTATCTTTACCAAATAACACTTTATTATGTTGTTCTCATGAATATACTTTATCTAATTTAATTTTTTCAATTTCTATTGTTCCTGATGATATAGAAATAAAAAAATATTATATATTAGTTAAAAAAAAAATAAAAACAAAAAAATCAACTTTACCTACATTATTATTATATGAAAGAAAAATTAATTTATTTTTAAGAACTCATGAAACAATTTTAAAAAAATCTATTGGAATTTCAGATAAATCTAATAGTTTTAAAACATTTGTTGCATTAAGATTAAAAAAAAATTTATTTAAAAAATAATTTGGAGCTAAGCGGTATCGAACCGCTGACCTCCTGCGTGCAAGGCAGGCGCTCTACCAGCTGAGCTATAGCCCCTAATATTATCTTTATTATGGTAGGCCTGAGTGGATTTGAACCACCGACCTCACCCTTATCAGGGGTGCGCTCTAACCATCTGAGCTACAAGCCTGTTTAAATATATTAGATAATTTGTGTGGGCACTTTCAAAAAAGTATATTTTTTTAAGGAGGTGATCCAACCGCAGGTTCCCCTACGGTTACCTTGTTACGACTTCACCCCAGTCATGAATCACAAAGTGGTAGGCGACTTCCCATAAATGGGTTAGGATACCTGCTTCTTTTGCAACCCACTCCCATGGTGTGACGGGCGGTGTGTACAAGGCCCGGGAACGTATTCACCGTGGCATTCTGATCCACGATTACTAGCGATTCCGACTTCGTGGAGTCGAGTTGCAGACTCCAGTCCGGACTACGATTTACTTTGTGAGGTTTGCTTGTCTTTGCAGAGTTGCTTCTCTTTGTATAAACCATTGTAGCACGTGTGTAGCCCTGGTCGTAAGGGCCATGATGACTTGACGTCGTCCCCACCTTCCTCCGGTTTATAACCGGCAGTCTCCTCTGAGTTCCCGGCCGAACCGCTGGCAACAGGGGATAAGGGTTGCGCTCGTTGCGGGACTTAACCCAACATTTCACAACACGAGCTGACGACAGCCATGCAGCACCTGTCTCACAATTCCCGAAGGCACTTCTTTATTTCTAAAAAATTTTGTGGATGTCAAGACCAGGTAAGGTTTTTCGCGTTGCATCGAATTAAACCACATGCTCCACCGCTTGTGCGGGCCCCCGTCAATTCATTTGAGTTTTAACCTTGCGGCCGTACTCCCCAGGCGGTCGATTTAACGCGTTAGCTTCGAAGCCCAGCAGTCATGCCACCAAACTCCAAATCGACATCGTTTACAGCGTGGACTACCAGGGTATCTAATCCTGTTTGCTCCCCACGCTTTCGCATCTCAGCGTCAGTATTTGTCCAGAAGGCCGCCTTCGCCACCGGTATTCCTCCACATCTCTACGCATTTCACCGCTACACGTGGAATTCTACCTTCCTCTACAATACTCCAGACCACCAGTTTTAAGTGCAGTTCCCAGGTTGAGCCCGGGGATTTCACACCTAACTTAATGACCCGCCTGCATGCCCTTTACGCCCAGTTATTCCGATTAACGCTCGCACCCTCCGTATTACCGCGGCTGCTGGCACGGAGTTAGCCGGTGCTTCTTTTGCGGGTAACGTCACGAAATAAAATTATTAGTTTTATTTTTTTCCTCCCCGCTGAAAGTACTTTACAACCCTAAGGCCTTCTTCATACACGCGGCATAGCTGCATCAGGCTTTCGCCCATTGTGCAATATTCCCCACTGCTGCCTCCCGTAGGAGTCTGGACCGTGTCTCAGTTCCAGTGTGGCTGGTTATCCTCTCAGACCAGCTAGAGATCGTTGCCTTGGTAGGCTATTATCCTACCAACTAGCTAATCTCGTCTGGGTTCATCCAAAAGCATGAGGTCTATAAAAGGTCCCCCACTTTGGTTTATCAACATTATGCGGTATTAGCTACCATTTCTAGTAGTTATCCCCCTCTTTTGGGTAGATCCCCAGATATTACTCACCCGTTTGCCGCTCGCCGACAAGAAAGCAAGCTTTCTTTCG
This sequence comes from Buchnera aphidicola (Pterocomma populeum), assembly GCF_049314985.1. Taxonomy (GTDB): domain Bacteria; phylum Pseudomonadota; class Gammaproteobacteria; order Enterobacterales; family Enterobacteriaceae; genus Buchnera; species Buchnera aphidicola_BQ. Next base: position 442,635 of record NZ_CP186013.1, on the reverse strand, counting down.
ATGCCGCTCGACTTGCATGTGTTAGGCTTGCCGCCAGCGTTCAATCTGAGCCATGATCAAACTCTTCAATTTATAAAGCTAGTATTAAAGAAAAAATCTTCTTTAATATTTTAAATCAATAAAAAGACGTTTTGTACTTAATTTTCTGTGCCCACACAGATTATCTAATATTTTGTTAAAGAGCGTTTTAATTTGAAACTTTATAAGAGATTACATTTTTTTTATTATCTTGTCAACCTTTTTATAAAAATAATTTTAAATTTTAAATAAAACTAAATAATAAATTCAGTGTCTAATCATATTATTTTTAAATATGAAAAAAATAAAATATTGTTTTAAACTAAATAATAAATTATTGTAAAGAAATAAATTTATTTTTCAACAATTCTTATAAAACCTCAAAAATAAAGCGATTACAATGTATATTAAAAGCATTATAAAAAAAGATATTACACATGCATTAAATAAAATTATAGATATTCAGCATTATGATCCATTAGTTAAATTAAGTAAAAAATTAGAATATGGACATTATCAGATAAATAATTTAATAAAACTTTCTAAAATATTAAAAATTACACCATTTCAAATCAGCAAAAAAATTATATCTAATATTAATAATAAAAAAATGTATGAAAAAATAACATTTTCCGAACCAGGATTTATTAATCTTTTTCTTAACCTTTCCTGGTTATCTGAACAATTAAATAAAATGCTTAAATCAATTCGATTAGGAGTACCATATGATATTAATAAACAAAACATTGTTATAGATTATTCTTCTCCAAATATAGCTAAAGAAATGCATGTAGGACACTTAAGATCTACAATTATTGGAGATGTTATAGCTAGAATATTAAGTTTTTTAGGTCATAATGTAATTAGAGCAAATCATATTGGTGACTGGGGAACACAATTTGGTATGTTAATTGCCTATCTAAAAAATAAAAAATTAATTGAAAAACTAAACAATAATAATATTTCTTTGTTTCAATTGGATAAATATTATTCCAAAGCTAAAAAAAAATATGATGAAGACCAATTATTTGCAGAAAAATCAAGAAAATATGTTGTTAAATTACAAAATAAAGATCCTATTTACTATTCCATATGGAAAAAGATAGTATTTATTACAATGACACATAACAATGAAATATATAAAAAATTAAATGTAACGTTAAATGAAACACATATTATGGGAGAAAGTTTATATAATGATATGCTTCCAAATATTATTCAAGATTTAAAAAGTAAAAAAATTGCTATCGAAAAAAATGGAGCAATTATTGTATTTTTAAAAGAATTTAAAAATAGATTAGGAGAATCTATGGGTGTAATTATTCAAAAAAAAGATAAAGGATTTTTATACTCAACTATTGATATTGCCTGTTTAAAATACAGATATGAAATTTTTAATGCCCATCGCATTATATATTATACTGATTCTAGACAACATCAACATTTAATACAAGTATGGACTATTGCAAAAAAAGCAAATTATATCCCAAATAGCATAATATTAGAACATCATATGTTTGGAATGATGCTAAATAAAGATAAAAAACCTTTTAAAACTCGTGATGGAAATACAATTAAACTAAATGAATTGCTAGATGAATCTATAGAAAGAGCAAATAAAATAATTAATGAAAAAAAATTTAAATCATCTAAAAAAAAACGTATACAATTAGCTCGAATTATTGGTATTAGTGCAATTAAATATGCTGATTTATCTAAAAATAGAAATACTGATTATATATTTAATTGGGATAAAATGCTTAGTTTTGAAGGTAATACCGCTCCTTATATACAGTATGCATATACAAGAATCATGTCTATTTTTAAAAAATCTCACATTTCTATTTCTAAAATTAAAAATAATATTCTTTTAATAGAAGAATGTGAAATTAATTTAGCTTTATTATTATTAGAATTTGAAGAAATTATTTATTTAGTTGCAAAAAAAGGAACACCGCATATTCTATGTGAATATCTTTATAAAGTATCTACTAATTTTTCTAATTTTTATGAAAATTGTTCTATTTTATTTCCTAAAAAAATAAAAATTTGTAAAAGTAGATTAAAACTTTCTTTTTTAACTGCAAAAATAATAAAAAAAGGATTAAATATGCTTGGAATAAAAACAGTAGAAAAAATGTAAACTTCGATTATTAATATAATTATTTAAGTTATTAAACTTTATAAATATATATTATTAAAAATCAATAAAAAAAATAATTTATAAATATTTATAATTACACTGATCTGTATTCTTAAATAACACCAAGCATATTTCTATTATTCTGTATAACCAATTACACTTGTCATTTTAATATTTTTTACCGTTAAAATTTCAAATTGTGATAATACACTTAATTCTGGAAAACTTTGCCGTAAAAAACTAGATAAAAAAAATCTAAGAGAATGAGTAACTATTAATACAGTAGGATATCCTAAAGATATTTGTTTTTTAATAGCATCTTGAGTTTGAATTAATAAATTATTAGCTAAATTTGGTTCAATAGTATTAGATCCACCTTCTAAACTTTTTAATAATAAATTTTCTAAATTGATATCTAAACCAATAATTGTAAGAACATTATTATCAGGAAATAATGTTTGAACAATAACTTTTCCAAGTGCAATACGAACAATACTAGTTAATTCATTAGGATCTTTTTGCGATACTCCATGTTCAGATAAAGTTTCTAAAATAGTTCGCATATCGCGTATAGAAACATTCTCTAATAACAAATTTTTTAGAACTTTATGTAAAACAGTTAAACTTATGATATTAGGAATTAAATCTTCAGTTAATTTTGGTATTTTTTTTTCCACATGATCTAATAACTGTTGAGCTTCTTGACGACCAAATAGCTCATTGATATGTCTAGTAATTAAAAAATGCAAATGTGTTGCAATCATAGAGCTAGATTCTATTACTGAATAACCTTTTTTTTGAGCTTCTTGTTTAAATGATTTATCAATCCAATATCCAGATAAACCGAATGCAGGCTCATGTACTGTTTTAAAAGGTAACGATTCTGTTTCTCTTCCAGAATTAATAGCCATGAGCTTATCATAAAAACATTCACTTTTACCTACTTCTACACCTTTAATTAAAATACGATAAGTTGATTTATATAAATTGATGTTATTTTTAATATGTACTAAAGGTGGAAGAAAACCAATTTCTTGAGCATTTTTTTTTCTCATTATGCGAATTCTATGTAATAAATCTCCATTTTTGTTTACGTCTACCATAGGTATTAAACTATATCCTATTTCTATTCTAATTGGATCTTCTAGTGAAACATCACTCCAAGAAGCTTCTTCTGAAAAAGAATTTTGTATCGCCTTATTTTTTGATTTTAATAAGGATATATCTTTAATAACATTATTTTTTTGTAGATATAATTTCCAGGAAATAAAAAACAATGAAATAGTAAAAATTAAAAAAATTATATTCGGCATACCTGGTACTAATCCTAATATTCCTAATACTACTCCGCTTAATAAAATCACTTCAGGATTACAAAATAATTGACTAATCATTTGTTCACCTACATTTTTATTAGCACTTACCCGTGTAACAATAACACCAGCAGCAGTAGAAATAACTAAAGCAGGAATCTGAGCTACTAAACCATCTCCAATAGTTAATAACGTATAAACTTCAGCTGCTTTATTTAATAACATATCATGTTGAAATACACCAATAACTAATCCGCCGAATATATTTAATACCATAATTAATATTCCTGCAATTGAATCTCCGCGAACAAATTTACTAGCACCATCCATAGCTCCATAAAAATCAGCTTCTTGTGAAATTTTAGCACGGCGTTTTTTTGCTTTTTCTTCACCAATTAAACCAGCATTTAAATCAGCATCAATCGCCATTTGTTTACCTGGCATTGCATCTAATATAAATCTTGCTCCTACTTCTGCGATTCTACTTGCACCTTTCGTAATAACCATAAAGTTAATTATAACTAAAATGATGAATACTACTATTCCAATAGCAAAATTTCCACCCACTAAAAAATGACCAAATGATTCAATCACCCTTCCTGCAGCACTTGTTCCAATATGACCATATAAAAAAATAACACGTGTAGAAGCAACATTTAAAGCTAAACGTAATAATGTTGAAAAAAGTAAAATAGTTGGAAAAGAAGCAAAATCTAAAGTATGACGAGTAAACATAGAAACAAGTAATATCATTATTGATAATGCAATATTAAAAGTAAAAAATATATCTAATATAAAAGATGATAATGGTAAAACCATCATTGAAAGAATAATTAGAATAAGTATTGGTCCTGCTAATATTTGCCATTTAAAAATATTTAAACTTTTTATGATTCTAAAAAAATTAGAAAAATTAAACATTATTTTTTCTTTTTCCTGTAAAATTTAATTCTGATGGAACTTGTATATTATTAGGTTTTTTAGGAATACTACCACCATCTTTTTTCCATTTCCGAATTTTCCAAACCCATGCTAAAACTTCTGCTACTGCTTTATAAAGAGGACCAGGAATATATTGCCCTATTTCACCATAACGATATAAAGAACGAGCTAAAGATGGGGAAGAAATAATAGCAATATGATGAGAAATTGCTATTTTTTTTATATTAAGAGCAATTAAACCCTCACCTTTAGCTATAACTTTAGGAGCTTTCATGCACGTTTCATCATATTTTAATGCAATTGCATAATGTATAGGATTAGTAATCACAACATCAGAATGAGGAACATCTAACATCATTCTTCTGCGTGCTATTATTCTCATTTGTTGACGAATACGCATTTTAATATTAGGATTTCCTTCAGTTTCTTTATATTCCTCTTTTCTTTCTTGACGAGTCATTTTTAATTTTTTATAATAATTAAATTCCTTCCATGCTACATCTAAAATAACAATAGGAATTAATCCTAATATCACTAACAAACAACACTTAGAAGTTATATTTAATCCATCTAATAATGCATATTTAGGATTTTCTACAATTAACATTAATACTTTTGAAAAACATATCCATGAATATATACAAATAATACTAACAATGAATAATAATTTTAATATATTCTTAAACATTTCCATGATAATTTGAACAGAAAATATTCTTTTTATACCTAGAAATGGATTAATTTTATTTAAATTAAATTTTAAAGAACGAAAATTAAATTTTATACCACTAAAAAAGATCGGTGGAAATAAAATTATTAATAATAAACATAGTAAAAAAGGAAAAAAAGAAATTATTATTTCTTTTACAGACAATAAAATTCCTAATAAAATATCTTGTTGATCTGTAATAATTTTAGAATTAAAAGATAATCCATTTAATAAAATGCGATTAAATTGAAAAAAAAATTTTTCTTTATACCACCATAAATTTATAAAACTAAAAAATAAAATTAATAAAGCATTTAATTCCCGAGAATATTTAGTTTGTCCCTTTTTTTGAAATTTTTTAATATGATGTTCAGTTGGATGCTCTGTTTTTTCTTCATGTGTATTATTATTCATGTTAAATCTATCTAATAATTATTTATTTTTAAAATATATTAAACTTCTCTCTTTTAAAAAAACAAGTAAATTTTATATATTTATTATGTAATAAAAATATTTTATTTAAAAAATTTTTTATTTTTTAATAAAAATCTATTTATTAAAAAATAAAATATCTTTTAATAAATTTTTACACTTATGAGATTAATAGAAAAATGCGAACAACTAAATATTTATTATATACCTTAAAAGAAACACCACATGATGCAAAAATTATCAGTCATCAATTAATGTTGCGAAGTGGCATGATTAGAAAATTATCAACGGGTTTATATATTTGGCTTCCAACAGGTATTAGAATTTTAAAAAAGATAAAAAAAATTATTGAAAAAGAAATGAAAAAAATTAATGCATTTGAAATATCAATGCCTATTATGCAACCAGAATATTTATGGAAAGAAAGTGGACGTTTAAAAATATACGGAGATGAACTATTATCATTTTTTGATCGCCGAAAAAATAATTTTATACTCAGCCCTACAAATGAAGAAATCATTACATATTTTGTGCGAAATGAAAGATATTCCTACAAATCACTTCCCGTAATTTTATATCAAATAAAAGAAAAATTTAGAGATGAAATACGTCCTCGTTGTGGTGTAGTTCGTGCACGAGAATTCATTATGAAAGATGCTTACTCTTTTCATATCAATCAAAATTGCTTAGAAAAAACATATGATATATTATATCAAAGTTATTGTAATATATTTAAAAAAATAAAAATTAATTTTCATGTAGTTAAAGCAAATTCTGGATCTATAGGTGGTAATATTTCTCATGAATTTCAAGCATTATCCCCTAATGGAGAAGATGAAATAGTATTTTCAAGTAATTTTTCATATGCTACTAATATGAATTTAGCTGAATCTTTGGAAAAAATAAATTTTTTTAAAAACTATCAATCATCAAATATAATTAAAAAAAATTTAATAAGTAAGAAAAAATTAATTAAAATACCACATCAAAAAATACTAATTTCTAATCATATTAAAACTATTTTAGTAAAAACAAATGCTAAAAACAAGTATAATATTGCTCTATTACTGATACGTTCAGATCATGAAATAAATGTTTTTAAAATAGAAAAAATTGATATTATTTTAAAACCAATTACATTTGTTAATGAAAATGAAACAATGTCAATATTAGGAATAAAAAATAATTTTTTAGGACCAATAGGTTTAAATGTACCAATTATAGCTGATGTATCAGTTGCACAAATGAAAGATTTTACCATAGGAGCTAATATAGAAAATCATTATTTTATAAATGTTAATTGGGATATTGATTTACCTCTTCCTATAATTAAAGATATTCGAAAAGTAACAGAAAAAGACATGAGTCCTGATGGAATGGGATTGTTAAAAATTAGAAAAAGTATTGAAATTGGACATATTTTTCAACTTGGACAAGAATATTCTAAAAAAATGAATGCTTCTATTAAGCAGAAAAATGGTAATAAAAAAAATATATATATGGGATGTTATGGCATTGGAATAACGCGAATTATTGCCTCTATTATTGAACAAAATCATGATTCTCATGGAATTATATGGCCTATTGGAATATCCCCCTTTGAAGTCGCAATTTTGCCTATTAATATGAAAAAATATATTGATATATATAATCTTTCTGAATTTTTATATAAAAAACTAAAAGAAAAAAAAATAGAAGTAATTTTAGATGATCGCAATGAACAACCTGGTATAATGTTCAGTGAAATGGATCTTATTGGAATTCCTCATCAAATTATTGTTAGTCCGCGTTGTATAAAAGAAGGAAATATTGAATATCGTCAAAGACGTAATAAAAAAAGCATTATTATGTCTAAAAATAAGATTATTGATTTTATTACTACAATATTAAATAAAAAATAATTTTTTAATATTATTAAATTAAATAATGTAAATTAAAAATTATTCAAATAATTATGTTAAAATATAGAAAAAATATTAATAAATATTTTATTGTTATATTCTCTTTATTATAATAAAAATGAAAAATATTGATTAACTCACATATCATAAAAACACAATTTTGTTTTTTTTATTCCCACCATCTCTTTTAACATTGTTAATAAATTATCAGTTATTAAAATAGACCATGTATTATTTAATGGTACATATAAATTAATGTTCTTTCTAATATATGAAATAACAATAGAAACAGAACCTTTTTCCTGATCAATTAAACATTTATATAACCTTTCTAAAAGAAGTTCATCGATATATGAAAAATCCAAAAAAATAATTAATTTATATATATATTTTTTTCTTGCCATACTGATATTCATGAAATTATATGCAATCATTTTTATATTCTTATTTATATAATTAATGTCCAGAATTCCTTTTACAATGATAATTTCATTTAATTTTAATAAAGATTTATGTATATTTAATAATTTTGAAAAAACTACTACTTCTAATCGACTAGTATTATCATCTAATATTAATAACGCTATACGATCTTTATTTTTAGTTATTTTTATTTTTATTGAAATAATAATTCCAGCAACTGAAATTAATTGACCTTTATGAAATTTGTCTAATTCACATAATTTTATTCCATTAACATAATATTTTAATTCAGATAAATATTGATTAATAGGGTGTCCAGTTAAATATAAACCTAATACTTGATATTCTTGATCTAGCTGTATTTTATTAGAAATATATGATTCATGATTAAAACAATTATTTTTTTGTATTGGATTTAATGTATTTTTTAATGAACCAAATAAATTTTTTTGTTGATAATATTGTGCTTTTATATATTCTTTAGAAGCTTTAATTAAATCATCAATTTGCATCAGTAAATATTTTCTATTAGTATTAAAACAATCAAAACTTCCAGACATAATAAGCTTTTCTAGTACTCTGCGTGTAATTTTTTTTGGATCAGTGCGCATACAAAAATCAAATAAATCATAAAAATTACCATTTCTTGTACGTTCATCAATAATATTTTTTATTGAATTTTTACCAACACCTTTAATTGCACCTATGCTATAAACTATATCATTATTATGATTTATATAAAATTCATATCTACTTATATTAATATTTGGCGGTATAATTTTTAATCCCATTTTTAAAGATTCATTTATTAAAATTACCATTTTATCTGTATTATCTAATTCAGAAGTCATTGCAGATGCCATAAATTCTGCAGGATAAAAAGATTTTAACCATAATGTTTGATATGATACTAAAGCATAAGCAACAGAATGAGATTTATTAAATCCATAACCTGCAAATTTTTCTAATAAATCAAAGATTTTTACTGCTAATTCTTTATCAATATTATTTTTTTGAGCATTTTTTTCAAAAATAAAACGCTGTTCTTGCATTTCTTTGATATTTTTTTTACTCATAGCCCGTCGTAAAATATCAGCACCACCTAAAGTATAACCAGCTAATACTTGTGCTATTTGCATTACTTGTTCCTGGTATAAAATAATTCCGTACGTAGATTCTAAAATAGGTTTTAATAATATGTGTTGCCATTTTTTATCAGGATATGAAATATCTTCTTTACCATGCTTACGATTAATAAAATTATCTACCATACCGGATTGTAATGGACCTGGTCTAAAAAGTGCTACTAGAGCCACTATATCTTCAAAACAATCAGGTTGTAATCTTTCTATTAAATCTTTCATACCATAAGATTCAAGTTGAAAAATTGCAGTAGTTTCAGATTTTTTTAATAAATCAAAACATATTGTTTCATTTAAAGATATATAATTAATATTAATTAATTTTTTATTTTGCAATTTTAATTTAATATTAATCATTTCTACTGCATCATGAATAACAGTTAATGTTCGTAAACCAAGAAAATCAAATTTTACCAATCCAATATGTTCTATATCATTTTTATCAAATTGTGTAACAGGATTATTCCCTTTTTGATCATAATATAAAGGACAAAAATCAATAATTTTAGTAGGAGCAATAACGACTCCTCCAGCATGTGTACCTACATTACGATTTGTGCCTTCTAATTTTTTAGATATATCAATTAATCTTTTTACATCTGCATTATTTTTATATAAAGAAGCTAATTCAGAGTCTTTAGAAAAAGCTATATTTAACGTCATACCTGGATCCATGGGAACTAACTTAGATAATTTATTAATAAAACCATATGGATATCCTAATACTCTACCTACATCTCTAATTACTGCTTTTGCTGTCATAGTTCCAAAAGTAATAATTTGTGCTACTGTATGTCTACCATACATTTCTGAAACATGTTCAATAACTTTATCTCGTTGATCCATACAAAAATCAATATCTAAATCCGGCATAGAAATACGTTCAGGATTCAAAAAACGTTCAAACACAAGATCAAATAATAAAGGATCTACTTCAGTGATTTTTAATGCATATGCTACTAAAGAACTAGCACCTGATCCTCTTCCAGGGCCAACCGGTATATTATTATCTTTTGCCCATTGTATAAATTCCATGACAATTAAAAAATACCCAGGAAAACCCATTTGATTAATAATATTTAATTCTAAATCTAAACGATTTTTATAAATACAATACATTTGATTATATTCTTGATTATTAATATATTTTTTTTTTAAACGATTTTGTATTCCTTTCTTCGCTTTAATAATTAAATAATTTTCTACACTTTCTTTTCCTGTTGGAAATTTTGGTAAAAAATACTTACCAGATTTTATAATCACATTACAACGTTTTGAAATTTCAATACTATTAATTAAAGCTTCTGGAATATCAGAAAATAAATTATACATTACTTCACTACTTTTTAAAAATTGCTGCTTACTATAATTATTTTGAATTTTTGAATTTTGTAATATTTCTCCTTCATTAATTGCAATTCTAATTTGATGTATTTTAAAATCTTTTTCATATAAAAAACAAACAGAATTAGTAGCAACTACAGGAATATCATGCTCTATTGATAAATTTACTGCTAAATTCAAATATTTTTCTTCATTTTCGCGTCCTGTACGCATTAATTCTAAATAAAAAAAATTAGAAAAATATTTTTTATAAAATAATACACAGGTCGAAATTAAATTAGAATCTCCTTTTAATAGTATTTTACCAATTTCGCCATAATGACCTCCTGAAAGTAATATCAAACCATCAGATAATTCTAATAACCATTTTTTTTTTATAACAACACTATTCTGATTTACATATCCATTTTTATAAGCATATGAAATTAATATAATTAAATTATTATATCCTTTTTGATTAGCTGCTAATATTGTTAATTCTGTTAATTCAAAATTAATTAATTCAGAAAAAAATTTTACTGTAGCACCAATAATTGGTTTTATACCTAATTTATGAGCGGTATTATAAAATTTTATAATACCAAATAAATTATTAAAATCTGTTACAGCAATCGCAGGCATATTAAAATATATTGCTTTTTTAATTATATCTTCAGGTTTAGACAATCCATCAATCATAGAATAATCTGTATGTACATGAAGATGTACAAATTTTGACTGAATCATATATTTTATAAAAAATAAAACTATTTTTACCATATTATTTATATAAAATAGTTTTATTTATCCTTAAATAAAAAAAAATAAAAAATATTAATATAAAATTACTTTTTAAAAAAAAGTATTATAGCTCTACAAACAATATTTTTATGAACCATAGCAACACATTTAAACGTTTGTATATTTTTAGTTGTTTTTAACCAATAAATTTTTAAAAGTATTTGATCACCTGGAACAACTTCTCGCTTAAATCGAGCATTATCAATTCCTACAAAATAATACAATTTATGAATATCTAATTCATCTGTACTTTTACTAATAAGCAAACAAGAAGCTTGTGCCATAGATTCAAGAATTAAAACACCAGGAAAAATGGGATTATTATTAAAATGACCCTGAAAAAAAGACTCATTAAATGTACAATTTTTAATAGCATATAAATATTTTAATTTTTTATAATACAAAACACGATCAATTAGTACAAAAGGATAGCGATGTGGTAAAATTTTTAGAATATTCTTAATATTTAAAAAACAATTTGGAATACACAAAATATTTTCCTTATTGTTAAATAATTATTAATTTATAAATATTATATTTTTAATGTAAAATTTACAATTGTTAAATAATTATTTTTATATTTATATACTAAAATAAAAATAATATACTTTACTACTTATTATAAATAATTAAATATCTATTACCAATTTTTTCCAATATTAAATTGAAAATGTTCTATTTGATAATGTCGATTTTGTTGAATAAATAAAGGATAAGAATAAGAAAAAACTAATGGTCCTATGGGAGAAAACCATCTTAATGCTATACCAGATGAAAAATAAATATTATTTTTAAATTTATTATAATCGGGAAAATTTTCTATTTTTTTAAGATCTAAATCCCAAATGCTACCAGCATCAAAGAAAAAAGAAGATCTAAAAAAATTAGCATATGATTTGTTAATCAATGGTGTAGGTACGATAAATTCTAAATTCATCATAATTATTGCATTTCCACCTTGAGATTCCAATGATTCACATAATTCATTATTTTTATATCCAGTACAAATATTCTTATTATCTACTTTATAAATCTTTTTTGGACCAATTGTATTTAATTGAAAACCACGAATATTATTTGCATTATTAGCATAAAATTTTTCATAAAAAGGTAATTTTTCTTGATGTAAAGAATTACTTAAACCCATATAAGCATGATATGAAAATAAAAATGTATTAGCACGATTAAATGGAATATATTGTACATTATCAATCATAAATTTATAAAAATGATTATCTGAACCAGGAACTGTATTTTTTCCACTTATATTTATTTGATTACCAGAAATAGGAAAATAAAAATATTTTAAATTATTATATATCCAAGAATAATTAAAAGTAATATCATTTATAAAAATATTTTGTAATTCTGATTTATCTGATACATTATTATGTGAATGTAATATATTTTTTTTATATACATCCATAATATTATTATGAGAATATCCAACACCTAAATTTAATTGATTGGAAGAATTAATTAAAAAACTAAAATTTGTTTCAAAACCAGAAGTTTTGTTTAAAAAACTAGAAAGTCCATTTGAAGGATATTTATAATTATTATAAAAAATTCGATTACTTAAGTTTATATTATCCGATATAAAATAAGGATATAACATTAGTATATCTGCATATTTTTGATAATTATTTTTAACAATACTTGCTCGAAAAGAATTTCCTAAACCTAATAAATTATCTTGAGAAAATGAAAAATTAGTACTAATACCAGTATCTAAACCATATCCCAAGCCAAAATTTAATGAACCAGTCTGGTTTTCTTTTACTATATAAATAACATCTAATTGATTAGAATCATTAGAAAGAAGCTGTGTTAATATTTTAATATCACTAAAATATTGAGTTTTTTCTAATGCTTTTTTCCCAGACTCTATTAAGTTTTTATTAAAAAAAACACCTTCTTTTTGTTTTATTTCTCGACGTAATATTCTATCTTGTGTAAATATATTACCTCTAAAAGAAATATTATGTACAAAATACCGTTTTTTAATATCAATATTAAAATTTAAAATAATATTGTTTTTGATATCATCTACTTCAGGATATACATTAACTTCAGAATTAAGATATCCATGATCTAATAATATTGTTCTAATTTTTTCTACAGACAAATCAATTTTTGATTTATTATATATTTCCTTTTCATGAATTTCCATTTGATCTTGAATCAGTTTTTTATATTTCTTTAAGTTACCGTTAAAAAATATTTGAGAAATAGTATATTTTTTACCTTCATGAAAATTAATTGTAATATTAACATTATTTTTTTTTTCAGAAAAATATATTTTTTTTGAATTAATGTAAAAATGATAATATCCTTGATTTAAATAAAAATTCTTTAGTCGATCTATATTTTTTTCTAATCCTTTAGAAGAATAAATACAATAATTCCATATATACCAATGATTACTACAAGATTTTAATTTAAACAATGATTCAATTTTTTTATTTGAAAAAGTACGATTACCAACAATTTTTATATTTTTAATTTTTGTTGATACACCTTCATTAATAATAATTTTTAATTCCACTATATTTTTTAAAGAAACTAATTTTAATAATTTAATATGTACTTGATATTTTCCTATATCTTGATAATAATCTTCTAATTTTTTAATAAAAATCTTTATTTTAAAAGGATTGAATATACTACCTCTTTTAATTCCAAGTTCAGTTAAATATTTATTCAGCATCTCTAATCTTATAATTTTATTACCTGTAATAAAGATTCTGGAAATGATAGGTCTTTCTTTTACCTTAAAAACAATATTTTTTCCTACATAAAATACTTTAATATCCTGAAACATCCCAGTTTGAAATAAAGATTTAACACTTTTATTAATATTACTCAAATATTTTTTTTTTCCAATATTAAATATAATACTTTTTAATACTTCTTCTTTAGAAATAGATTGTAATCCTTCAAACTGAATATGTTCTATTGTTTCTATATTTTTTGCATAAAGATTTAAACTAAAAAATATAAAACAAGCCATAATAAAATTTTTAATAAACATGATTATTATCATTTTTCCTAATAATATATCTTATGTTATATATATAAAATAAATTGTATTTATAAATTAACAGATATTATACAGAAAAATCTTATTAAATAAGAGATTTTTAAAACTAAATTAATAATATATTTTAAATATACTAATAAATATATATAAAATATTTACTGTATATGAAAAATTATTTATTAGATAAAATTCTCTTTCATTAATATTTATTTTTTTTATTAACAACCAAAACGACGATTACGAGACAAAAAAAACGTAATAGCATCTTGAAAAATATAACGATTAAAATCAGGCCAAAAAATATCGGTAAAATAAATTTCTGCATAAGCAATTTGCCATAATAAAAAATTACTAATTCTTTTTTCTCCACCTGTTCGAATTAATAGATCTACTGGAAATAAATGATCAGTAGATAAAAAAGTAGAAAAAATATTCTCTTCTATCTGATCTTCTCTTAATAATCCCATTTTAAATTTTTGAATAATTTTTTTAGTACTTTGAATTATATCCCATTTTCCACTATAATTAGCAGCAATATTTAATATTAATCCACTATTTTTTTGTGTTAATATTTCAATTAATCTAATATATTTTTGTAAATCTTTACTAAAATATTTAATGTCACCAATTACTTTTAATCGAATATTATATTTTTTTAATATATTTTTTTGGCTTTTTAATGTAAAAAGAAATAATTCCATTAATTCTATAATTTCTGATTTTGGACGGTTTTTATTTTCACTGCTAAATGCATATAATGTTAATATTTTTATTTTTTTTATAATTGCAAAACACACTGCTTTTTTTACTGCTTTAAAACCTTCTTTATGACCACATATTTGCATTTTTCCTTGTTTTTTTGCCCATCTTCTATTTCCATCCATAATAATTGCAATATGATAAAGATTATTTTTTGAATCTTGTTCTTTTTTTTTTAATAAATTTATACATGACATAAAGTATATTTAACTCTTAAAAAAATATTTTTATGTTTAAAATAAAAAAATTTTGATATTAATATTAAACATATTTAAAATTGCATTAATTCTTGTTCTTTTTTACATAAAATATTGTCTATTATTTTAATAAATTTATCTGTTAAAGATTGAATATTATTTTGCATATTACGTTCTTGATCAAGACTAATGATTTTATTTTTTAAAAAATGTTTTACTTTATCATTTGTATCTCTACGAATATTTCGAATTAATATACGACTATTTTCTGCTTCACTACGTACTAATTTAATTAAATCTTTTCTTCTATCTTCTGTCAATGATGGTAAAGGAATACGAATATCTTTACCATATGATATAGGATTTAAATCTAATTTAGAATTTAAAATAGATTTTTTTATTAAATTAGTAATTGATTCATCAAAAACATTAATTTTTAATGTATGAAAATCTTCTACTACTATATTGGATATTTGTCTTAATGGAGTACGAACACCAAAATAATCAATATAAATATTATTTAATAAATCAGGAGATGCTCGACCTGTACGAATTTGATTTATATGAATTTGAAAATTTTTTACACATACTTCCATTTTTTTACTGCTTTTTTCTTTAATTTCATTAATCATATATTACACCTGTATCATCTATATATCATTTATCAATGAATGTTGTATATAATAGTTTTTTATTAAAATTATTATGCTGTAATTAATGTACCTTCATCATATCCGGTTACCATCCGATATAAAGAATCGGATTTATTTATATTAAAAACACGAATCGGTAAATTATGATCTCTAGCTAACGTAAATGCTGTTAAATCCATTACTTTTAATTCTTTTTTTAAAACATCTTTATATTTTAAATTTTTATAAAAAACAGCATCTA
This sequence comes from Buchnera aphidicola (Pterocomma populeum), assembly GCF_049314985.1. GTDB lineage: Bacteria > Pseudomonadota > Gammaproteobacteria > Enterobacterales > Enterobacteriaceae > Buchnera > Buchnera aphidicola_BQ. The sequence goes on along the minus strand of NZ_CP186013.1, from coordinate 426,595 downwards.
TATTTTTTTTTGGATCTTTAGAATATACACCATCCACTTTTGTTCCTTTTAACAAAACATCAGATTGTATTTCAATACTTCTCAAACAAGCTGCAGAATCAGTGGTAAATAATGGATTTCCTGTTCCTCCTGAAAAAATAACAATTGTTTTTTTAGATAATAAATCAATTGCTTCTTTCCAATGGTATATTTTACATATACCATGTATTGGTATTGACGACATAATACAAGATTTTAATGATATAGAGTGTAATACATCTTGCATAGCAAGACTGTTAATAGTGGTTGATAATATGCCAATATGATCAGATATTATCCTGTTTATTCCTAATTGAGATAATTCTACACCACGAAACAAATTACCACTTCCAATCACTAATCCAATTTGCAGTCCCATTTCTACTAAACATTTTATTTCTTTAGCTATTCTTGTAATAATTTTAATATCAATACCAAATTTATTAACTCCTTGTAATATTTCTCCACTTATTTTTAATAAAACACGATGGTATATCAAATTTGTATTAGTAGACATATTTATCAACTTAAATATTATTGTATCGATAATAAAAAATATTTTTCTATATTAACCACTATAATATTTATAATTTAAAGATTAAGTGATATTACTACTATCAATTACACTTCCCCCAATTTCATATCGAATAAAAGATATAACTTCAGTATTATTTTCCGATAATAATTGACCAATAGTTTTACTAGGATCCATAACAAAATTTTGACCTACTAATGAAATACTATTAGTAAATTTGTTCATTTTTCCTGTAATAATTTTATTTAATATATTAACGGGTTTATTTAATGTTTTTGATAATTCTAACTGTATTTGATATTCTCTTTCAAATACACTATGAGGAACATTTTTTGGATACAAATATTCTGGCTTACTGGCTGCAATGTGCATGGAAATATTTTTACTTATTTTCAAATTTAAATTATTAGTACAAACTAAGACTCCAATACGACCATCATGAACATAAGAAGTAATATTTTTTCCAGATAAAAAATTAAAACTACGTATATTTATATTCTCATTCATTCTATTAATAAGATCTATCTTTTTTTCTTGAAATATCATTTCCAATTCACTAATTTTTTTTATTTTTTTAGTTAATGCTGTAGATGCTATCTCACTTCCAAAAGAAATAAATAAAGAATGTTTTGCTACAAAATCTGTTTCACAATTAATTTCTAATAATACACCATAATTATCTATGGTTTTTGCAAATATTAAACCATGTTTTGTAATATTAAATATTTTTTTTTCAGCTTTTGATTTACCAGATTTTCTTAAATTATCAATGGATAATTCAATATTTCCATTTTCCTCTAAAAGAGCTTTCTTGCATTCCATTAATCCAACACCCGTGCGTAATCGTAATTCTTTTACTAAATCAGCAGTAATATTCACTATATTAATCTCCTTTATGTTTTTTAATATATTTCTATATTAACAGAGCTATTTGTCTATTAATGTATTTTCTAAAAAATTTTTATTTTTCACTTTCGCAATACTTAAAGATACTGCTTTTAAATATAATTTAACAGATCTAATGGCATCATCATTTCCTGGAATAATATAATCAACACCATCCGGATTAGAATTAGTATCTACTATAGCAAAAACTGGAATCCCTAAATTATTTGCTTCTTTAATTGCAATATTTTCATGCAATGCATCAATTACAAATAAACAATCAGGTAAACCTCCCATATTTTTAATACCACCTAAACTATTTTCTAATTTAGCTAATTCACGAGAACGTATTAAAGCTTCTTTTTTAGTTAATTTTTCAAAAGTCCCATCTTTTGATTCCAATTCTAAATCTTTTAATAATTTTATAGACTGTCGTACAGTTTTCCAATTAGTTAACATACCACCTAACCAGCGATGATTAACATAAAATTGATCACACTGAAGAGCAGATTCTTTAATACCTTTACTAGCAGCTTTTTTCGTTCCTACAAATAAAATCTTTCCTTTTCTAAGAGCAATTTTTTTTAATTCTGATAAGGCAAAATGAAACATTGGAAGAGTTTTTTCTAAATTAATAATATGAACTCTATTACGAGATCCAAAAATAAAAGATTTCATTTTAGGATTCCAATATCGTGTTTGATGACCAAAATGAACACCTGCTTTTAACATATCCCGCATTGATACCATTTCCATATCTACCTCTTAATAAAAAATAAAATAAAAAATAATATTTATTGTAACTTTTTTGTTTTAAAAGAAAATAATATATCAATATTTTAATGTTTTTAATAACTATATATTATATAAAATAATTTATACCATATTAAATGATAAATATATTAATAATAATCTATTTATTATTTCTCTGAAAATATCATACATAAAAAAATAAATATTATATATTAAAAATTTTAATTAAATAAAAAAGAGGAAATACCATGAATTATATAATAAAAACAGAATCAGAAATAGAAAAGATGAAAATTTCTGGAAAATTAGCAGCTGAAGTGTTAGAAATGATTGAAAATTATATTAAACCAGATATTAGCACAGAAGAAATAAATAATATTTGTCATGATTATATTGTATATAAACAAAAAGCAATTCCTGCATGCTTAGGATATCATGGTTTTCCAAAATCTATTTGTATTTCTGTTAATGATGTTGTCTGTCATGGAATCCCCAAGAGTCAAAAAATATTAAAAGAAGGAGATATAGTAAATATTGATGTTACAGTTATTAAAAACAATTACCATGGTGATACATCTAAAATGTTTTTTGTAGGAAAAGTAAGCATTTTAGCTAAACGTTTATGTCAAATTACACGTGAAAGTTTATATAAAGCATTAAATATAGTTCATCCTGGTATTCCTTTATACAAGATCGGAGAAACGATTCAAAATTATGTTGAAAAAAATAATTTTTCAGTGGTTAAAGAATATTGCGGTCATGGCATTGGCTATAATTTTCATGAACAACCTCATATTTTACATTATAAAAATATAAAAAATAATATGATTATTCAAAAAGGAATGATATTTACCATTGAGCCAATGATAAATGCAGGCCATGCTGATGTTAAATGTATGAAAGATGGATGGACTGTTAAAACAAAAGATCGTTCTTTATCTGCACAATATGAACATACTATATTGGTAACACATAATGGATGCAATATATTAACATGGCAAAAAGATGAAAAAATTCGATCAACATTAATTAATAAATATTAAATTTTATATATTCTATAAATTAATATTCTAATTGTTTATAATAATAATAGGATTAATACATACATGCAATTAACTAAAAAAATTATTGAAGAAATATATTTAAAAAAAAATAACATAAATATTGAAAATATTGATACTAATACCTTTAATGTTATTGAAAATACAATACACTTATTAAATAACGGTAATTTAAGAGTTTCAGAAAAAAAAAATAATACATGGATTACTCATCAATGGTTAAAAAAAGCTATTTTACTGTATATCTATTTAAAACAAAACCATATTATTAAAAGTGATACTACTAATTATTATGATAAAATTCCATTAAAATATGCACTATATGATGAAATAAAATTTAAACAAGAAAAAATTCGTATCGTTCCACCAGCAACGATCAGATATGGTTCTTTCATTGAAAAAAACACAGTCATTATGCCGTCTTATGTTAATATAGGAGCATACATTGATGAAGGTAGTATGATCGATACTTGGGCTACAGTAGGATCATGTGCACAAATTGGTAAGAATGTACACTTATCCGGAGGAGTAGGAATAGGTGGAGTTTTAGAACCTTTACAAAATAACCCTACAATTATTGAAGATAACTGTTTTATTGGTGCTCGTTCTGAAATTGTTGAAGGAGTTATTATTGAAGAAGGTTCAGTTATTTCTATGGGAGTTTTTATTGGAAAAAGTACTAAAATATACGATAGAACTACAGGAGAAATTTACTATGGAAAAGTACCTTCTGGTTCTGTAGTTGTTTCAGGAAGTTTACCATCAAAAAACGGTAATTGTAATCTTTACGCAGCTATTATTGTCAAAAAAGTAGATTCTCAAACAAAAAGTAAAATAGAAATTAATAAATTATTACGTCATTTAGATTAAATATAAAATCTAATAAATCCGCCCTATACTATTCGGGCGGAAAAAGAACAGTGACATGATCATTATAAAATAGTTATTGACTAACTAAAAATATACTATCATTTCCTCTTTTTACATTAAATATTAATATATTTGGCTTAGTGTCTAAAACTTTTTTTAATTCATGCAAATCAGTTACTCGTTCCTGATTAATAGATAAAATAATATCATTTTTTTTAAACCCGATCTTAAATGCCGGAGTATTACGTATTACTTGTTCTACCTGTATAAATGTTTTTCCATTAAACAAATGGTTTCTTAATTCCATTCCTTCTAAACCTAAATAAGTATTTTTTAAAGCCATTCTATTGTGTGATTCATTTTTTAATTCTACTATTATATTAGTAATTTTTCCTTTTCGGAAAATTCCTAATTCCATTTTAGTTTTAACTGGTAATGATCCTACTTCAGCTCGTAAAACTGAAAAACTAGAAATAGCTTTATGATTTAAAGAAACTATAATATCTCCAGATCTAATACCGGCCTCAAATGCTGAAGAGCTTGGTAAAACTTGTGTAATAAATGCTCCTTTTTGTAAATTAATATGCATAATTTGAGCCAAATCTGGATTTAACTCTATTCCAATTATCCCTAATTCTCCACGTTGAACTTGACCAAAAAGTGCAATTTGTTCTGTTAAATTTTTAACCATATTAACAGGAATAGCAAATCCAATACCAATATTACCACCTTCTGGAGCTAAAATAGCAGTATTTATTCCTATTAACTCACCTTTTAAATTTAATAATGCTCCACCAGAATTTCCTCTATTAATAGCTGCATCTGTTTGAATAAAATTTTCATAATGTTCAATATTTAGCCCGCTACGACCTAATGCAGAAATAATACCAGATGTAACTGTTTCACCTAATCCATAAGGATTTCCAATAGCTACAGTATAATCTCCTACACGTAAAAAATCACTATTGGCAATTTTTATTTCACGTAAATTATTTGCATCTATTAATTTAATTAAAGCAATATCAGAATGTATATCTTTTCCAACAATTTCAGCTTTATAACGACGACCATCACTTAATGTTACTTGAATTTTATTTGCATTTTCGACAACATGATAATTTGTAACAGCATATCCTTTATCAGCATTGATAATCACACCAGAACCTAAAGCATGAAAATATTGACCTTGATTATCAGAAGAAGGATTTGTTTGACAAAAAGGAGAACGATAAAATGGTGATCCTTTTTGACATAATGGTGAATTTTCACTAAAAAATGGTTCAAATTGATATGGTGTATGAGATTCTTGAATTTCAGATTTTCCTTCAATGGTAATGCTAATAACTGCAGGAGTTACTTTTTCTAACATTGGCGCTAAACTAGGGAATAACTGACCAGAAGAAAAATTTGCAGTTTTTTTAAAAAAAATTTCTCCATGCAAAGTTTCTATACTTAATAATAGCGTTAGCACTAGCATCATCTTGCTGAATACTATAGTTATTTTTTTCATTTTTTCTGTCTCATATTTAAATCTAATATATAAATATATCTTTTATATTTTTTAATAATATAATATCATTTTATTATACACTTCATTATTTATTATTGTATAAATTAATATCTTTATAAAAATATATTTATTAAAAAACTATTCATCTTCAATATATTATAAAATTATAATATGAATTAATTTGTAAAAATACATTTTTATTTGAAGATGTTATTAAATTAAGAGTGAAAAATTATTTATGTTATTTAAAATATTTATAAATATAATAATTATATTATTGTTAATATTAATATATTTTCATTATCCACAAAAAAAACATAAAAAAAAAATATGACCATGCTAACTGGAAAAACCATGGGAACATATTGGCAAATAAAAATGCCTTTTTTAAAACAAAAAAATATTAAAAATATAATACAAAATAATTTAAATAAAGATGAAAATATGCTTTCTTTATGGAAAAAAAATTCTATAGTATCTCAATTTAATAATAATAAAAAAAATATATTACAACCTATAAATAAAAAAATTTGTCAAACAATATATAATTTATTAAAAATTAACAAAAAAACTGAAGGAAAATTAGATATTACTGCTGGATCATTAATTAACTTATGGGGATTTGGAAATAAAAAAAAACTTCATCATTATCCAACAAATAAAGAAATAAAAAAAGAAATTTCTCTAACAGGAAGTAAATATCTGCAACTTATTTATAATGTTAAAGGATGTTATCTACAAAAAAAAATAAATGGTATAAAAATTAATCTTTCTACAATTGGAGAAGGTTTTGCAGTCGATCATTTATCATCTGTACTTCATCAATATGGAATAGAAAATTATATTATTTCGGTTGGTGGCACAATATTAGTAAAAGTACATCCACGTCAATCAAAATCGAAAATCATCGCAATACAAACACCTACTGATATAAAACAATCAGTGCATTTATTAGTATCCTTAAAAAACAATGCTATTAGTACTGCGGGTAATTATCGCAATTATTATTACCTTAATAACATTCGAATATCTCATTTAATTGATCCTATAAATGGAAAACCAATTAAACATAATTTAGTTTCAGTAAGTGTAATTGCATCTAGTGCTTTAGAAGCAGATACTTGGGATACAGGATTACTGATATTAGGATTTAAAAAAGCTAAAAAATTAGCAATACAGGAAAAATTAGCAGTGTGTTTAATTATGAAAAGAAAAAATCATTTTTATACATGGATATCTCCTGCATTTAAAAAATTTATAGTACAATATTAAGATACATTAAAAATACAATATTAAATTTTCTCATAACAAATACATTTATAACATTCTATTTATTGATAATATTTATTATATTTGTAATAATAATAAAAATATATTTAAATTATTTTAAAAATTTAATCTAATTAATATTTGTGAATCATATTTCCGCGTATAATCAAAATATCAATCAAAAAATATTGAAAAAATTATCTCCTAATTATAGATACCCATTGTATAAGATTAAATCAATAGCAAAATTAAATATAATTATTCTTATTTTGCTTTAAAATATTTAAAAAATATAATTAAATCAATAGCATCTTAGAGGGAAAAATGGAAATATTATCAGGATCTGAAATGGTTATTAGATCATTAATCGATCAAGGAATAAAGCATATATTTGGATATCCTGGCGGTGCTGTGCTAGATATTTATGATGCTTTAAAAACTATTGGTGGCATTGAGCATATTTTAGTAAGACATGAACAAGCAGCAACTCATATGGCTGATGGATACGCTCGATCTACAGGAAAAGTAGGTGTAGTATTAGTAACTTCAGGACCAGGTGCAACCAATTCTATTACTGGTATTGCAACTGCATATATGGACTCGATTCCAATGGTTATTATTTCTGGACAAGTTGCATCATCATTAATTGGATATGATGCTTTTCAAGAATGTGATATGATTGGAATTTCTCGACCAATTGTAAAACATAGTTTTTTAGTAAAAAAAACTGAAGATATTCCCATCACTTTTAAAAAAGCATTTTGGTTAGCATCCAGTGGACGTCCAGGACCGATAGTTATTGATTTGCCAAAAGATATATTAAAACCAAGTAAAAAATATAATTATCAATGGCCAAAAAAAATCAATATACGTTCATATAATCCTACTATTAAAGGTCATAAAAAACAAATTAAAAAAGCTTTAAATACACTATTAAATTCAAAAAAACCTGTAATTTATGCTGGAGGTGGAGTCATTATTTCTGAAAGTACTAAAGAACTCATTGTTTTTTCAGAAAAACTAAATATTCCTGTTACCACTTCTTTAATGGGACTTGGTGCATTTCCCGGAAATCATATTCAAAGTATATCTATGTTAGGTATGCATGGAACTTATGAAGCTAATATGGCAATGCATAATGCTGATGTTATTTTTGCGATTGGTGTAAGATTTGATGATAGAACAACAAATAATTTAAGTAAATATTGTCCTAATGCTATAATTTTACATATAGATATTGATCCTACATCTATATCAAAAACTGTTATAGCCCATATTCCTATTGTAGGAGATGCTAAATATGTACTTAAAAATATGATAGAATTATTAAAAAATGAAAAAAATATTCCATGTTTTAAAAATTGGTGGTTTTCTATTAATAAATGGAAAAAAATTAATAGCTTAGATTATGAACAAAATGATTCAATTATTAAACCTCAAACAGTGATTAAAACTCTTTTTAATCTAACAAAAGGAAAAGCATATATTAGTTCTGATGTTGGGCAACATCAAATGTTTACGGCATTGTATTATCCATTTAGCAAACCAAGACATTGGATTAATTCTGGTGGTTTAGGAACTATGGGATTTGGCTTGCCTGCTGCATTAGGCGTAAAATTAGCACTTCCTAATGAAATGGTTATTTGCATTACTGGTGATGGTAGTATTCAAATGAATATTCAAGAATTATCAACAGCACAACAATATCAATTATCTATATTAATATTAAATCTCAATAATTCTGCTTTAGGTATGGTAAAGCAATGGCAAGATATGATTTATTCTGGAAGACATTCACATTCTTATATGAATTCACTTCCAAATTTTGTTAAATTAACAGAATCATATGGACATATTGGTATTGAAATTAATCATCCTACAGAATTAGAAAATAAATTAACATTAGCATTAAATCATTTATCTAATGGAAAATTAGTATTTGTAGATGTTAAAATAGATAACACTGAACATGTTTATCCTATGCAGATTCAAGGTGGCGGAATGAATGACATGTGGTTAAGAAAAAAAGAGGTTTCTTAAAAATATGCAAAGAAGAATTTTATCTATTCTCATAGAAAATGAACCAGGTGCATTATCACGAGTTATAGGGTTATTTTCTCAAAGAGGATATAATATAGAAACAATTACTGTCGCACCTACAGAAGATTCTACTTTATCTAAAATGACTATACAAACTATAGGTGATGAAAAAAACATTGAACAAATTGAAAAGCAACTACATAAATTAATTGATGTATTAAGAGTAACACAAATTGGTCAAACACCTCATATAGAAAGAGAAATTATGTTACTAAAAGTACAATTAAATAATTATAGAAGAGACGAAATTATACATATTACTGAAATATTTCGAGGAAAAATTGTAGATATTACATCAACAACATATATTTTACAAATGTCTGGAACTACTAAAAAATTAGATTCGTTCTTAAATATCATCAGAAGTATATCAGAAATTATTGAAATCACTCGTTCTGGTATAGTAGGTATTGCTAGAGGATAGATTATATATTATGTAAACCCATGATATTATCAATCTATCCAAACAATCATTAATAAAATAAAAAAAATTATTTTTTTTATATTAACTATAAAAAAATTTATTATGAATATAACATTTCAACATATTCCTGTGATGTGTCAAGAAACTATTCACTCTTTACATATTAAAAAAAATGGTATTTATATCGATGGTACGTTTGGTATGGGAGGACATTCTTCTGAAATTTTAAAAAAATTAGGAAATAATGGACAATTATATTCTATAGATAAAGATCCAGAATCAATTAAAATTGGAAAAAAAATAAACGATAATCGTTTTCATATACAACAAAATAATTTTTCTAAAATATTACATTATGCACAAGAAAAAGAAATCGTAGGCAAAGTTAATGGTATTATATTTGATCTAGGTGTATCTTCACCACAAATTAATAATGCACAAAGAGGATTTTCATTTATATTAGATGGTCCATTAGATATGAGAATGAATCCCTATTGTGGAATTTCTGCTTCTGATTGGCTTTTTAAAAGTACTGTCGATCAAATTGCTTATGTATTAAAAACATATGGAGAAGAACGATTTTCAAAAAAAATAGCCTATAATATTAAAAAATATAATAAATATAAAAAAATTACACGAACATTGGAATTATCTAATATTATACAAATGGCTATTCCTATTAAAAATAAATTTAAACATCCTGCACGAAGAACTTTTCAAGCAATTAGAATTTATATTAATCAAGAATTAGAAGAAGTTCACAAGGGATTAAAAGCGGCATTAAAAATATTAAAACCTGGAGGATACATATCTATTATTAGTTTTCATTCTTTAGAAGATAGAATTGTAAAAAATTTTATGATAAATAATAGTACTTTACAAAAAATACCATATGGTATCCCAATTACTGAAAAGAAAAGAATTATGCTAAAGAAATGTCAATTAAAGAACATTAAAAGAATATTTCCTAGTCTTGATGAAATTAAAAAAAATCCTAGAGCACGCAGTGCTATACTTCGAACAGCTGAAATCAAAAATAATGAAATATAATCGTTATGACTTACCAAAAATTATTCAAAAAGATTTATTTTTAAATGCAAAAATACATTTAATTTTATTAGTTTTTATCATTCTTTCCGCTAATCTTATTATTATTACCAATTATAATACTCAATTATTAATTATTCAAAAAGAAAAAATTTCTATACAAAAAAATAAAATTTTGAAAAATGATATCATTATTTAAAATAATTAATTATATATAAATGGATTATATGAAATGATTTATAAAAATAATAATTTTTCACTTAAATATAAAAAAATTTTTTTTTTCACGTTTTTTTATATTATATATTTTTATTTTATTAGCTTTAATTAGTTTAATACTAAGAATAATATTTTTGCAAATTATTAATCCTGAACCACTGATATATCAAGGAGATCGACAAACATTAAAAATTCAAAAATTATTAAATATAAGAGGTATGATCAATGACAGATTAGGATCACCATTAGCAATTACTGTAATTGTACATTCTATTGTAGTTAATCCAAATATAGTATTAAAAAATATAAATAATATAAATAATAATCTTTGTTGGAAAGCCTTGTCTAATAAAATATCTATACCTTTAAAAAAAATTATTTTACATATTAATAATCATAAAAAATCAAAATTTATATATTTAACTCACCATATTTCTCCAAAAATAGGTATTTATATAAAAACACTAAAAATACCAGGAATTACTATATTTAAAGAAATAAAAAGATATTATCCTCTTGGAAACATTGCATCTCAATTAGTTGGATTTACTAATATAGACGGACAAGGAATAGAAGGTATAGAAAAAATTTTTAATAAAAGTTTAACAGGAATTCCTGGAATTAGAAAAATAAGACAAAATAAAAAAGGACAAATTATTGAAAATATACCTCTAATTAATCAATCTCAACCACATGCAATTACATTAAGTATCGATAAAAAACTACAAACTCTTATATATAACAAACTAAAAATAGCAGTAAAACATTATCAAGCTGAGTCTGGAACAGCTATATTAACTAAAATAAAAACAGGAGAAATTTTAGCAATTGTTAATAATCCTTCATATAATCCTAATGATATCATATCTTATCCTAATCATTATATTCGTAATAAAGCCATTACAGACCTATTTGAAGCGGGATCTATAATAAAACCTATGGTGATTATGAAAGCATTACAAGAAAATATAATTACAGATAATTCTATTATTAATACACAACCATATTATATAAAAAAACATTTAATAAAAGATATCTCTTATCATAAGAGATTAAATATTACTGAAATAATAAAAAAATCTAGTAACATAGGAGTATCTAAAATTGCATTATCTATACCAATGAAAAAATTAAGTGATATTTATAATCAATTTGGATTAGAAGAAGTAACTAATATTGGTTTAATTGGAGAAAGAAAAAAAAATTTTTTACATAAAAGAAAATGGTCTAATTTCGAAAAAGCAAAATTTTCTTTTGGATATGGATTTATGATTACTCCATTACAATTGGCACAATTGTATACAACTATTGGAAGTTATGGAATTTATCATCCTCTTTCAATTTTAAAAGTTAATACACTCCATATAGGAACTACAATATTTTCTAAAAAAATTACTAAAAAAGTTTTAAATATTATGGAAAATGTTACAAAATATAGCGGAAATGGAGAAAAATCTTCTATTAATGGCTATCGTATTGCTGCAAAAACAGGAACTGCAAAAAAAATAGTTTTCCAAAAAAAACATATTAACCAATATGTTTCTTATACTGCTGGAATTGCACCTGCTAGTAATCCTCAATTTGCACTTATTGTTATAATTGATAATCCTAAAAAAAGAAAATATTATGGAGAAAAAGTTTCTGCTCCAATATTTAGTTCAATTATGCAAAAAATCTTAAAAGATATGAAAATAAAAAAAGATAGTATAAATAAATAATGTTTATATTCTTGCAAAAGAGGTTATTTATGAAACAAAACTTACAAAATTTATTATTACCTTGGATCAAAAATATACCTAATAAAAAAATTTCAAATATAGTTATAGATAGTCGAAAAACTAATATAGGAGACGTATTTATATCTATAAATACGAATAAAACCAATAGAAAAAAATTTATTATAGAAGCAATAAAAAATCAAGTACTTGCTATTTTATATGAAACTAATCATCTAAAAAAACATGGTAAATGGTGGTATCAAAATAATACTTTAGTTATATTTTTTTTCAAATTATCTGAGTATATTTCTGAAATATCTGGACGATTTTATAATCATCCAGGTCAATATTTAGATATTATTGGTGTAACTGGTACTAATGGAAAAACAACAATAATACAATTAATTGCACAATGGAGTGCAATATTAGGACATAAAACTGCAACAATGGGAACATTAGGAAATGGTCTTTATAAAAAATTAAAATATACAAAAAATACTACTTCTTGTCCTATTTATATTCAATCTTTTTTAAATATGGCTGTAAAAAAAAAATAAAATTAGTTGCAATGGAAATTTCTTCACATGGAATTGTTCAAAATAGAATAAAAAATATTCCTTTTACCATTGCTATATTCACTAATTTAACACAAGACCATTTAGATTTTCATAAAAATATGAAAAAATATGAACAATCAAAATGGTCTTTCTTGCATACATATAATATTGATAAAATAATACTGAATACCAATGATAAAATTGGAAAAATATGGTTAAAAAAATTATTTAACCATTATACAATATCTGTCACTATTCAAGATAATAAACAAAAACAATATTCTACTAAATGGATTAATGCAATTTATATAAATATTAATATTAATCAAATTCATGTAAAATTTGAATCTAGTTGGGGAAATGGAGAATTTATTAGTACTTTAATGGGTTATTTTAATGTTATGAACATATTACTTACATTAGCATCTTTTTTAGAATTAGGATATGATTTATCTTTACTTACAAATACTGCTAAAAAACTTCAACCAGTACTTGGTCGTATGCAAACATTTAATATTCCTACAAAACCAATATTTATTGTTGATTATGCTCATACTCCAGATGCATTAAAAAATTCATTAAAAACAATTAAATTATATTATAAAACACATAAAATATGGTGTATATTTGGTTGTGGAGGAGAACGAGACAGAAAAAAAAGACCTTTAATGAGAGAAATTGCAGAAATATTTTGTAATCATATTATTATTACTAATGATAATCCCAGAGGAGAATCAGAAATACAAATCATTAATGATATTTTAAAAGGATGCACAAAAAAAGAAAAAATATTTATTATTAAAAATAGAAAAAAAGCAATATCATTTGCATTTTATCAAGCCAAATCTACTGATATTATTTTTATTGCTGGAAAGGGACACGAAAAAAAACAAATTGTTAGAAATAAATCTATTAATTACTCTGATATTAGAACAGTATTAAATTTATTAGGAAAAATATGATTTCACTATCTTTAAAAAAAATTTCTAGTATTACAGAAGGAATATTACACGGTAGTAATCTTATAATTCATGATATCATGATCAATAGTAAGAAAATTATACCAGGATCTCTTTTTATTGCATTAATAGGAAAAAAATTTGACGCTCATATATTCATAAAAGAAGCTATTAAGAATGGCTGTGTTGCTATTATAACACAAAAAAAAATAAATTATCCTATTTCTTATATTATAGTAAAAAATACTTCGATTGCATTAGGAAAAATTGCTTCTTGGATACGTATTTTCCTTAATACAAAAGTTATAGCTATTACTGGATCTGCTGGAAAAACATCTGTAAAAGATATGACAACTTCTATTCTTCAAACAAATAAAAAAATAATATCTACTATTGATAATAATAATAGTAATAATATTAATGTTCCAATAACATTATTACAATTAAAGAAAGAACATAAATATGCCATCATTGAGTTAGGTGCTAATACACCTGGAGAAATTTTATATACATCTCATATTAGTAAGCCTAATGTTATACTTATTAATAATATTTATCATGCACATTTAGAAGGTTTTAAATCCTTGTTAGGAGTATCTAAAGCAAAAGAAGAAATTTTTTATGGTTTACAAAAAAATGGAATTGTTATTTTAAATTTAGATAGTCATCACTTTTCACGATGGAAAAAAAAAATAAAAAATAAAAAAACTATTTTTTTTTCTATTAAAAAAAAAAAAATAGTCATTTTTTTGCTAGTAATATTAATATTAATATTCATAACACTTCTTTTATTCTACATACACCAAATGGAAAAATAAAAATATTATTACCTTTCTTAGGATATCACAACATCTCTAATGCCTTAGCTTCTAGCGCAATTGCATTTTCTTTAAATATTCCTTTAGTAATTATTAAAAAAGGTTTATCCAATGCTTCTATTAAATCGGGAAGATTAGAACTAATACAACTTTCTTCACAAAAAATATTAATTAATGATACTTATAATTCTAATGTTGCATCTATGATTGCAGCAATAAAAGTTTTAGAAAAAATGCCAGGATATAAGATATTAATTACTGGTGATATGTCTGAATTAGGAAAAAACAGTCAGTTATACCATAAAGTAATAGGAAATACTCTTAGAATAACAGAAATTAATAAAGTATTAAGTATTGGAAAATTTAGCGTTGAAATTAGTAAATATTCTCAAAATGGTGAACACTATACTCATCTTCTGGAACTGAAAAAAAGATTAAAAAAAATTATTCTTAATCAAATACCTATGACTATTTTAGTGAAAGGATCACGTAATATAAGAATGGAAAAAATTGTTGAATATATTATTCAAGAGGATAAAAAAAATGATCTTTTGGTTCAATAAATTTTCATATTTTTATCATTTTAATATGAATGTTCCTTCTACTATTGTAATACGAAGTATCCTTAGTTTATTTATATCTTTTTTTATTACTTTATTCTGTACTTTACAACTTATTAAATATTTTCAAAAATCAAAAATATTTCAAATTATTAGAAAAAATATACTTAAAAAAGATAAAATTAAAAAAAATACACCAACTATGGGTGGTATAGCTATTATAATTTCAATTTTTTTATCTTCTATACTATTCTGTGATTTATCAAATATTTATATTTGGTACATTATTGCTATTTTATTAGGATATGGATTAGTTGGTTTAATAGATGATTACCTCAAAATTAAATATAAAAATACTCAGGGATTAACTATTAAATGGAAATATTTTTTGTTATCCTTCATTGCTTTAATTGTTGTATATTTCATGTATTTACAAGGAAAAAATACTATTTCTACACAATTAATTATTCCTTTTTATAAAAATTTTTCTCTTCAAATAGATTATATATACATTATTATATCTTATTTTGTTATTGTTGGAACAAGTAATGCAGTAAATTTCACAGATGGTTTAGATGGTCTTGCAATTATTCCAATAATTTTTTTAACAAGTGGTTTTATAATAATTTCTTTATGTTCTGAAAACTTATACTATCTTCAATATATTAATGTTCCTTATTTAAAAAATACTAGTGAATTAACTGTATTCTGCGCCTCTATTATTGGATCAGGATTAGGGTTTTTATGGTTTAATGCATATCCTGCTCAAATATTTATGGGTGACATTGGATCATTATCATTAGGAGGAATACTAGGTATTATTGCAGTCTTATTAAGACAAGAAATATTATTAATAATTATGGGTGGTATATTTGTAGTTGAAACTATATCTGTCATACTACAAATATTTATATTTCAGATAACAAAAAAAAGACTATTTAAAATGGCACCCATCCATCATCATTATGAAATAAAAAAATATTCTGAACCAAAAATTGTTATTCGATTTTGGATTATTTCACTATTATTAGTCTTAATAGGAATTTCTTTATTAAAGGTATATTAATGTCTACCAACTATTGTGAAAAAAAAATATTAATTTTAGGAATGGGTATTACTGGAATATCATGTATGAATTTTTTTTTAAAAAAAGGAATTATCCCAAAAATGCTTGACGAATCTTTATCACCTAAATATTTATATAAAATTCCTTCAGCAATCAAATACCAATTAGGAGAGTTTAAAAAAAAATGGATTTTAGAGTCAGATTTGATTATTATTAGCCCTGGTATTTCTCCTTTTAAATCTATATTAATCCAAGCACGTTTGCTAGGTATTAAAATTGTTAGTGATATTGAACTCTTTGCGCTTGAAGCAAAACATCCTATTATTTCTATTACTGGTACTAATGGAAAAAGTACTGTTTCTACAATAATTCAAAAAATTGCAAAAAATATAGGATATCATGCTGTTTTAGGAGGTAATATTGGTTTTCCAGTATTAAATATGCTAGAAAATAAAGAAGCAAATTTATATATTATAGAGTTATCAAGTTTTCAATTAGATATGACCTTTAATTTAAAATCTAAAATATCAGTAATTTTAAATATTACTGAAGATCATATAAATCGATATCCTTATGGTTTTGAACAATATAAAAAAAGTAAACTATCTATTTATAATAAATCAGAAATATGTATATTTAATTCAGAAGATAAATTAAATATTCCCTTAAATATAAATAAAAAAAACTGGATTAGCTTTGGAACAAACAAAAAACATTATAATATTTTTTATAAAAAAAAAACTTTTTTATGTTATCAAGATGAAATAATAATTGATACTGATCAACTATCCATACATGGTTATCACAATTATTTGAATATTTTAGCATGTTTAGCCATTTCAGATGCAATGAAATTTCCAAGAAAATCTATTATAAAAGAAATTATTTCTTTTAAAGGATTACCACATCGTCTTCAGTTAATTCATAATAATAATGGAATAAAATGGATTAATGACTCAAAATCAACCAATGTTCATAGTACTATTTCTGCAATTAACAGCATCCATACTCCAGGTGTAATATGGTTATTATTGGGTGGTGATAGTAAATCTTCTAATTTTAATATATTGAAAAAATATCTTATAGAACAATCAGTTAAAATTTATTGTTTTGGAAAAGATGGTTTTATTCTTTCACAATTATATAAAAAAAAATCTACTTATGTTAAAACATTACAAAAAAGTCTTTTTTTAATATCAAAACTTGTAAAACCAGGCGATATTGTATTATTATCACCCGGTTGTAGTAGCTTAGATCAATTTATTAATTTTGAAGAAAGAGGTGATATTTTTACAAAATTAGCCAAGGAAATAGGCTAATGTCAGATCAAAATAAAACGCTTAAATGTACTACAAAAAAAAAATACTATTCTTCATATTTACTATATGATCGTATATTAGTCTGGTTAACTATAGGACTATTAGCAATAGGTTTTATCATGGTTACTTCATCATCTCTTTCCATAGGACAGAAATTATTTAACGATAAATTATTTTTTATAAAAAGAGAAATATTTTATTTACTTATTATTTTTATTTTATCTCTTATATTTTTACGGATACCTATACTATTTTGGGAAAAAAATAGTAATATTATGATAATAATTTCAATTATTTTATTATCTATTGTATTGCTAATTGGAGAATTAATAAATGGATCATCAAGATGGATAAAAATAGGACATTTTCATATACAACCTGCTGAATTATGTAAAATATTTTCATTTTTCTATATATCTGCTTACTTATCAAAAAAAATCAATAAAATACAAAATAATTTTTTAACATTGCTAAAACCTATTACTATTATGGTAGTACAATCTATATTATTATTATTTCAACCTGATTTAGGTACAGTCATTATCTTATGCAGTACTACTTTATCTATTTTATTTTTATCGGGAATCAAAATATCTCATATATTAATCATGATCAGTACTTTTATTTTAATAGTTATGATATTAATTATAATTGAACCGTATCGAATTAATCGAATATTATCATTTTGGCATCCATGGAATAATCCTTTAGGTAATGGATATCAATTAATACAATCACTAATATCTTTTGGTAGAGGACAACTTTTGGGAGAAGGTTTAGGTAATTCAATACAAAAACTAGATTATTTACCAGAAGCACATAGTGATTTTATATTTTCTATTATAGCTGAAGAATTAGGATGTTTAGGGTCATTATGTATCTTATTAATGATTTTCAGTGTATCTTTACGAGCAATGTTAATAGGTAAAAAATCATTAGAAATAAAAAATAATTTTTCTGGATTTTTAGCTTGTTCTATTGGTATTTGGTTCAGCATACAAACATTTATTAATATTGGTTCTGTAACTGGTCTCTTACCAACTAAAGGCTTAACTTTACCATTTATAAGTTATGGAGGATCAAGTTTAATTGTAACTTTAATAGCAATTTTTCTTTTAATAAGAATCGATTTTGAAAATAAATTAGATATAAAAAAATTTTTTCAAAAAAAAATAATTATTAATAAAAAAATAATCATTCTAGCTGGTGGTAGTGGAGGACATATATTTCCAGGACTTGCTATAGCAAAAAAATTAATTAAACAGGGGTGGAAAGTAAAATGGATAGGTACAGAAAATCATATAGAAGCACAATTAATACCTCAAAATAATATTAAAATTCATTTTATTAAAATTTATGGATTAAGAAATGCTAATTTTTTAAAATTAATTATGTCACCAATGTACATATTATATTCATGTTATAAAATTAAAAAAATTATTAGATATTGGTCTCCAAATATTATTTTAGGAATGGGTGGATATGTATCTGGTCCTGGTGGTTTAGCTGCTTGGCTATCTGGTATTCCTTTAATTATACATGAACAAAATACAGTAGCAGGATTAACAAATCAATTTTTATCAAAAATATCTACAAAAAACACACAAGCTTTTTCTGGCACATTAATAAATGGAGAAATTGTAGGAAATCCAGTACGAGAAAGTATCATAAATATTCCTTTACCTAAATACCGTTTTAAATACAGAACAGGTCCTTTAAGACTATTGATTACAGGTGGAAGTCAAGGTTCTCATATTTTAAATAACATTTTACCTAAAATATCCATATTATTAAAAAATAAATTTATTATTTGGCATCAAATAGGTAATAATCCAATAGAATCTATTCAACAAAAATACGATAAAAATAGTTTATATAAACATAAAATTACTAATTTTATAAAAAATATAGATTCTGCATATTCCTGGGCAGATTTAATTATATGTCGTTCTGGAGCATTAACTGTAAGTGAAATTTCTATCATAGGATTAGCAGCCATCTTTATTCCTTATCCACATAAAGATCAACATCAGTATTTAAATGCACTAGAACTAAAAAATATTGGTGCTGCTATAATTATTAATGAAGAACAATTTAATATAAATATCATCATTAATATTCTCCGTTCTTTAGATAGAAAAAAACTTTTTTATATGGCAGAAAAAGCAAGATTACTTGGGATTCGAAACTCTACTTCTAAAATAACTAATATTATCGAGAATATAAATAACAATATTCTTTATTAAATAATATCAATATTAAAATATTCAATATAAAAATGAAAAAAAAAATTAAAAATATTCATCTTATTGGAATTGGTGGCTCAGGAATGAACGGAGTAGCAGTTATTTTACTGCAATTAGGATATAAAATTAGCGGTTCTGATATATTAAATAGTATAATTATACAAAATCTAATCCAAAAAGGAGCAAAAATATATTTTAATCATTCTGAAAATAATGTTAAAAATGCTGATTTAATTATTATATCTTCTGCTATCTCTTATAATAATCCAGAAATTATTTCCGCTCAAAAAAAAAATATTCCTATTTTTCATAGAGCAGAAATTATTCAAAAATTAATGAAATATAAATTTGGAATAGCAATTTCTGGAACTCATGGAAAAACTACTACCACTTCTATGATTGTTGATATTTATATTAATAGCGGAAAAGATCCCACTTTTATTAATGGAGGTTTAATAAAATCTATTAATGCTTACGCACAATTAGGATTATCTAATGATTTTATTGTAGAAGCCGATGAAAGTGATGCATCTTTTTTATTTTTAAAACCTAATATTATTATTATTACTAATATTGAATCCGATCATATAGATTATTACAATGGTAGTTTTTGTAAATTAAAAGAAACTTTTTTTCAATTTATAAATAATCTTTCAAAAGATAGTATTATAATAATTTGTATTGATAATATAATATTAAAAAATTTTTTGCCAAAAATTCAATGTAATATTATTACATATGGATTCAATAAAAATGCAAATATACGTATAGTTCAATATAAGCAATATAATTTTATTAGCCAGTTTATTATAATAAGAAAAAATAAATTACCTCTTAGTATTAAATTAAATATGCCAGGAAAACATAATGCACTAAATGCAACTGCTGCAGTTGCTTTAGCTATACATAAAGGAATAAAGAAAAAATATATTATACAATCATTAAAAAATTTTAAAGGTACTCATAGACGATTTGAATTTGTTGGAACATTTCATACTAACAAAACTATTACAATGAAAAATAAAAAAAACATATTAATAGATGATTATGGACACCATCCTACAGAAATATATGAAACTATTAAAACAATAAGAAATAGTTGGCCAAATAAAAGATTAATTATGATTTTTCAACCTCATAGATATACAAGAACACATTATTTATATAATGATTTTATTAAAGTACTTTCTCAGGTTGATGATCTTATTATATTGGATGTTTATTCTGCTAATGAACCTATTATAGTTGGTGCAGATAGTAATTCATTATGTCTAGATATTAATAAATTAAATAAAATTCACGCCACTTTATTATCCGATCCTAAAATGATATTAAATGTTTTAAATAATAAACTATGTGGTAATAATATTGTATTAGTACAAGGAGCAGGAAACATAGATAAAATAGTAAAGTATTTATTTCCTACAAAAGTGATAATATGAAAAATAAAATAGCAATATTATTTGGAAGAAATTTCTTCAGAAAGAATAATTTCACTTTTATCCGGAAATGCTATACTAAATAGTTTAATAAGATCTGGATATAATACACATCTAATTGATATTCGTGATTTTCCAATTATTCAATTAAAAAACAAAATTTTAATATTGCATATATTACTTTACATAGAACAGGTAATGAAGATGGAAGTATTTAAGGTTGTCTTGAATATCTATATATTCCTTATACTAGAAGTAATTTGACAGATTAATCTATTGCCATAGATAAATTAAAAAGTAAAATACTATAGAAATTTTATTCTTTACCAATAGGACCTTATATGTTTAAAAAAATATTTTTCATAAAAAATTATACTTATTCATTATAAAAAATATTAAAATTAGGATGACCTGTATTTATTAAATAAAACCGCCAAGATTCTAGTATTGGAAGAACTTTAGTGAATAAAAAAATATTATTAATGCTTTAAATACTATATTTTTTATGATGATATTGTTCTGATGAAAAAATAAAGTACAAAAAATAGAAAAAAGAATGGGAATACAATTAGATGTACAGGATGTAAAAGAATAGATATGATTATGAATAAAAATAAAAAATTCTGGTTATTAGAAATTTATACTATTCCTGAAATAACTGATCAAAATTTAGTACTGATAGCAGTAAAAAAAACAGGAATAAAATTTTATAATTTAGTATTAAAAATCCTTCATATGAATAAATTACATATAACATTATAATTATTAAATTACAGAATATATAAAAATTTTAATCTTAATTTTATTATATAAATATATATTTTCTATTTTAATAATGTGTAAAATTAATACGATACAATGATAAAAATAGTTTTTACTATATGAGGTATAATGAATAAAACATGCTATAGGTTAATAGACAATGATAAAATCAATAGATAGAAAATTGGTAGTCGGAATAGAGATTGGTACTACTAAAGTTATTACTTTAGTAGGAGAAATTGAAATAGATAATAAAATTAAAATTATTGGAATAGGAAAATGTTTATCTAAAGGAATGGATAAAGGAAGAATAAACAATTTAGATACTATAATACAATGTATTAAAAAATCTATTCATCAAGCTGAAATTATGGCTGATTGCCAAATCACTTCTGTATACTTGTCTTTATCTAATCAACATATTCATTGTCAAAATGAAATAGGTTTAGTTCCTATTTCGGAAGACGAAGTGACAAAAGAAGATATAGAAAATGTAATACATATTGCAAAAACAGTACAAATATTTCATAAACATCATATCTTGCATGTTATTCCAAAAGAATACTATATTGATCAGCAATCTGGAATAAAAAATCCTCTTGGATTATCTGGAATTCGTATGAAAGTAAAAGTGCATTTAATTACTTGTCATTATAATATTTCAAAAGATCTTATTAAAGCTGTTGAAAAATGTAATCTAAAAGTCAATCAACTAATATTTTCTGGTTTAGCATCAAGCAAAGCGGTATTAACTACAGATGAAAAAAAATCAGGTGTATGTATGATTGATATAGGCGGAGGAACTATAGATTTTATAATTTATATAAATAATTGTATAGAAGATAGTCAAGTAATTCCATATGCCGGAAATATTGTTACTAGTGATATTGCATATGCTTTTAATACTTCTTATGATCATGCAGAAATATTAAAAATTCAATATGGTGCTGCTCAGCAATCATCTTCTCCTCAATCACAAAATATTGATTTTATTAATATTGATGGAAGTATTAATAAAATAATTAAACAAGATGAATTAATTGAAGTGATTGAATCAAGATATATTGAATTATTATCTTTAGTCAATAATCGAATCTTACATATACAAAAAAAACTTCACCGTAAAGGATTAAAATATCAAATAGCAGCAGGTATTGTACTTACAGGAGGTGCATCTAAAATTAAACGATTACAAAAATGTGCAGAAAAAATATTTGAAAAAAAAATACGAATCTCTAATCCTTTAAATCTTCCGAAATTAATAGAACCAATTAATGATCCAAATTATTCCACAGTGGCTGGTCTATTACAATTTGGAAAAGAATTAAATACAAATATTAAAAAACACAATAAAGAAAATTCTTTTATAAAAAAATGGTTTGAACAAATTAATAATTGGTTTAAAAAAGAATTTTAAAAATACATAATAGTTACTTTTCTTTATAACAAAGATAAAATGGAAATAAATTATGTTTGAACCTGTAGAATTAAGTCAAAATGCAATAATTAAAGTTGTTGGTGTTGGAGGAGGTGGAGGCAATGCAGTAGAACATATGGTACGAGAATGCATTGAAGGTGTTGAATTTTTTTCCATTAATACTGATGCACAAGCTTTGAGAAAACTAGAAGTTGAACAAACAATACAAATTGGAAATAATATTACAAAAGGATTAGGTGCTGGAGCAAACCCAGAAATAGGTCGAACTTCTGCAGAAGAGGATAAAGAGATTTTAAAATCTGCACTTAATGGATCAGATATGGTATTTATAGCAGCTGGTATGGGTGGTGGTACTGGTACTGGAGCTGCTCCTGTTGTAGCTGAAATTGCAAAAGAATTAGGAATTTTAACAGTTGCAGTAGTGACAAAACCTTTTCATTTTGAAGGTAAAAAAAGAATGATTATTGCAGATCAAGGCGTGATTGAACTCTCTAAATACGTTGATTCTTTAATTACTATCCCTAATGATAAATTAATTAAAGTATTAAATAGAGGAATTTCTTTACTCGACGCTTTTACTGCTGCTAATAATGTTTTAAAAGGTGCTGTTCAAGGTATTGCTGAATTAATTACTCGTCCTGGTTTAATGAATGTTGATTTTGCAGATGTTCGAACTGTAATGGCAGAAATGGGATATGCAATGATGGGAACAGGTATTTCTTCTGGAGAAAATCGTGCAGAAGAAGCTGCTGAGATAGCAATATCTAGTCCTTTATTAGAAGATATTGATTTATCTGGTGCTAGAGGTGTTTTAGTTAATATTACTGCTGGTTTTGATTTAAAATTAGATGAATTTGAAACTGTTGGAAATACTATTCGATCATTTTCATCAGATAATGCTACAGTTGTTATTGGAACTTCATTAGATCCTGATATGAACGACACATTACGTGTTACAGTAGTAGCTACTGGAATTGGGATGGAAAAATATATCGAAACTAATCATCCAATAAAAAATAAATTTTCCAGAGACACATTAACAGATTATCGACATCAAAATTTTAAAATAACTTCAAAATTCTTAGATAAAAGAAATACTAAACCAGAATTAAAAACATCAGAAAACAGAAAAATCAAAAAACAAGAATATTTAGATATTCCAACTTTCTTACGGAAAAAATAATCTTAAAAACAATAATCTTATATTCTTAAATAATATAACTAATACTGTAAATAGAACACTATTTATCTCTTATCAATATTCAATTTATTATAAAATTTTTTACAGCTTGCGCCAATAAAAAAATCTCTATCGGCGCACGCATGATGACATTTATAATAATATATTAAAATAAAAAATAAATATTTATTTTGAGTATGTAAATAATTTATTTATATTAAAATATAATAATAATATTTATATAAAATATTACTATATGTTTAGTAAAAAAAAATAAACAAATAATTTTTACTAAAAAATATTTTGAGAAAAAAATGAAAAATATACCTATAAATTGTCTTAATTTTACTGATACGGCTATTAAAAAAATACAAGAACTAATTAAAAATAAAAAAAATAAAGATTATAAATTAAGAGTTTATATCAGTGGAGGTGGATGCAGTGGTTTTAAATATCAATTTATTTTTGATAAAAATATTAATCAAGACGATTTAATTATTAATCAATTAGATATATCTATAATTATAGATCCTATTAGTCTGCAGTATTTATATGGCGGAAAAGTAGACTACTTAGAAAATTTAGAAGGATCAAAATTTATAGTATCTAATCCAAACGCTAAAAATACATGTGGATGTGGTTCATCATTTAGTATTTAAATATGAAAATAAAAATTGGCATTATAGGCGCAATACAAGAAGAAATAAAAAAATTTAAAAATCTAATCCAATACTATAAAAAAGACATAGTAGGTTATACAAAAATATATATTGGAGAATTTAAAAATTTTGAAATCATACTAATACAATCAGGAATCGGAAAAGTTTCTGCCAGTGTAGCAACTACAATTTTAATAAACTTATATAAACCAAAATATATTATTAATATTGGATCCGCAGGAAGTTTAGATTCAATGCTAAAAATTGGAGATATAATTATTCCAACTCAAATATGTTATCATGATGTTGATTTAGTTAATTTTGGATATTCTTTTGGTCAAATTCCAGGATTTCCTGCTCAATTTCATAATAATACAATATTATGTAATTTACTAAAAGACACTGCTATAAAATATAAATTTAATTTTTTTTGTGGACTTTTAATTAGTGGTGATTCTTTTATTAGAAAAGATAATTTTATTAAAACATTACATTCAAAATTTTCTACCGCAATAGCAGTTGAAATGGAATCTGCTTCTATAGCTCAGGTATGTCATCAATTTAATATGCCTTTTATAATTGTAAAATATATTTCTGATACATCTGATAATACAGCCACTGTACAATTTAAAAAAAATGTTTACACTACATCATTTTCATTATTTCACTTAATTAAAAAAATGTTAGAAAATATGATAGATATAACTATATTAAGTAATTTAAATATATAAATAATATTTAAAAAGATTTTAAAAAATAATTTTTATCTTAATTATTCAAAAAATTTAAAAATCAAATATTTGTATTTAAAAATATATTCAAATTGAATGATATTATTTACATAATTATTGCCTAATGACTATTACAAAATAACATGTTCTCAGAATAAGAAAAGATTATAGAAAATTTTTCTCTATAATCTTTTCTTATTCTGAGAATATGTTATTTTATAATAATAAAAATATCATTTTTTAATTCTTATAATATAGATTTATGATTTATAAGATCTGTTATCGTACCCTGAAATACTTCTGCACATAAACCAATTGATTCGTATAAAGTAGGATGAGCATGAATAGTTAATGCAATATCTTCTGCATCACAACCCATTTCAATAGCTAATCCAATTTCACCAATTAATTCTCCAGCATTTGAACCAACTATAGAACCTCCAATAATTTGATTAGATTGTTTATCAAAAATTAATTTCGTCATACCTGTACTACAATTAGATGCTAATGCTCTTCCAGAAGCATTCCAGGGAAAAATAGAAATTTCATAATCAATATTTCTCTTTTTAGCTTCAATTTCATTTAAACCTACCCAAGCAATTTCTGGTTCAGTATATGCTATTGAAGGTATTACTTTAGGTTCAAAATAATGTTTTTTTCCAGAAATGATTTCTGCAGCAATATGACCTTGATGAATTCCTTTATGTGCTAACATAGGAAATCCTATAACATCACCAATTGCATAAATATTAGAAATATTTGTTTTAAGTTGATTATTTACCTCAATAAAACCGAAATTATTTAATCTTATTCCTATTTTTTCAATTCCTAAAAAATCAATATTTGGTATACGTCCAATAGCTATTAATAATCCATCATAAGAACGTTCATCTATTTCAACATTCTCTTTAAATATTTTAATTAAAATATCTTTTTTTGTAATATTAGCTATTTCTATATGAGTATTTAACATTAAATTAAATTTTTTGTTAATTGCTTTAATATATGTATCTGCAATATCTTTATCAATCCATGGAAAAAACTGTCCAAATCGATCAACAATATCTACTTTTGAACCAAGAGCGCTATATATTGTTGCCATTTCTAAACCAATAACACCTCCACCAATAATTAAAAAACGACTAGGTATACTTTTTAATAATAAAGCATCAGTAGAATCCCAAATTCTATCATCAGTATCAGATACAGAAGATATTTTTCTAGCACGTGAACCAGTGGCAATAATTGCATATTGAAAAGAAATAATAAAATTATTTTCTAAACTATTAATTATAATAGTATTATTAGTAACAAATTCAGCTTTACCTTGAATTATTCTAATTTTTCTTTTTTCACGCATAATAGATAAACCATAAGTCAACTTATTTATTATACTATTTTTCCAATTTCTAATTTTTTCAATATTAATCAGAGGATTATTAAAATCTACTCCAATATCAGATAAATCTTTTGCTTCTTTTATTACTTTTGCTATATGTAATAATGACTTTGAAGGAATACAACCAACATTTAAACATACACCTCCTAATTTATCATAACGTTCTATTAGAACAGTATCAAGACCTAAATCTGCACAGCGAAAAGCAGCAGAATAACCAGCAGGACCAGCTCCAATAATAACCACTTGAGCATGAATGTCTTTATTCATTAATACCTCGTATATAATAAATATTAGTAAATATTTTGTACTTACTTGTAGTATTTTAAATTACATAAATAAAAAATGAATATCAGAAAGTACTTTGTTTATATGCAATAAAAAACGCGCTGCTTGAGCTCCATTAATAACACGGTGATCATATGACAAAGATAAAGGCAGAAGCATAGACGGAATAAATTCTTTATTATTCCATACTGGTTTAATTACAGATTTTGACACACCTAAAATAGCTACTTCAGGTGCATTAATAATAGGAGAAAAATAAGTACCACCAATTCCTCCTAAATTAGAAATAGTCATACTACCATGAGTTATATCTGATTTTTCTAATTTTTTTTGACGTGCTTTTTGTAATATTAATGCTAATTCAGAAGATATTTGAATAATATTTTTATGATTAATATCTTTTAAAACAGGAACAACTAAGTCATTTTCTACATCTACAGCAATTCCAATATTAATATTTTTATTTAAAATTATTTTTTTTTTATCAAGAGATAAAGAACTATTAAAAATTGGAAATTTTTCTAAAGCATGAGCTAATACTTTAATTATAAAAATTAATATAGTAATATTATTTTTCTCGTCTTGTTTTTCTCTATTATATTTTTGACGAAATTTTTCTAATGTAGTAATATTAACTTCATCAAAGTGTGTTACATGAGGTATATTAACCCAATTCTGATGTAAATTATAACCAATAGATATTTGATTCTGGCTAAGTACAATGTTATCTATAGATAATTGATCAATATTTTTAGAAAAATCTTCTTTGTGCTCTTTAAATATATTTTTTTCAACAGATTTCACATTATTTTTAATATATAATTCAATATCTTTTTTTAAAATACGATTTTTTCGACCTGTAGGAATGATATTGCTTAATTCGATATTTAATTTTCGCGCCAATCGTCTTATAATCGGAGTAGCATGAACTAAATCCGTATTTTGATTATATTTTTCTTTTGAATAATAATCCTTAGAAAAATCTTTATTTTTTTTTTCTGATATATTAGTATCAGGTTTTTTTAATAAAAAATCATCTTTTTTTAAAGTCATAATTGTAGAATTAGTTTGAACTTTATCACCAATTTTAATGTAAATATTTTTAACAATACCACATACAGATGATGGAATCTCTATAGAAGATTTATCACCTTCTACAGTAATTATACCTTGTTCTATCTCAACTTTATCACCTATTTGCACTAATATTTCTGTTATTTCAACTTCATCTAAACCAATATCAGGTATATTTATATCAATATCCACTTATAATTACCTCTTATACTAAACGTGGATTAATTTTATCTGTATTAATATTAAATTTTATAATTGCTTTTTTTACTTCTATAAAATCAATATTATTCAATTTAGCTAATAGATTTAAAGCAGCAACAACAATATAATGAGAATTAATTTCAAAATGGTTACGTAAATTATCACGACTATCTGATCGACCAAATCCATCTGTACCTAAAACATAATATAAAGAAGATGGAATATAATTTCTTACCTGTTCAGCAAATAATGTCATATAATCAGTTGCTGCAACAGCAGGAGCAGAATTCATAATCTTTTTTATATATGCTATCTTTTTTTCTTGATCAGGATGCAACATATTCCAGCGCTCACAATCTGAACCATTACGAGCTAATTCTGTAAATGAAGTTACACTATATATATCTGTTGTAATATAATAATCTCTTAATAAAATTTCTGCAGCTTCACAAACACTGTTTAAAATAGCACCAGAACCCATTAATTGTACTTTTATTTCACTACCATATAACGTTTTTAATTTATATATACCTTGACAAATACCAATTTCTACTCCTTGAGGCATTTTCGGCATATGATAATTTTCATTTGTTGTAGTAATATAATAATATATGTTTTCCTGTAAAGAACCATACATTCGACGTAATCCATCTTGTATAATAACTGCTACTTCATATGCAAAAGCAGGATCATAAGATATACAATTAGGAACAGTTAATGACTGAATATGACTATGCCCATCTTCATGCTGTAATCCTTCACCATTTAAAGTAGTTCTACCTGAAGTACCCCCAATTAAAAAACCCCTTGCTTGCTGATCACCTGCAGCCCAAAATAAATCACCTACTCGTTGAAAACCAAACATTGAATAATAGATATAAAATGGAATCATTGGAAAATTGTTAGTACTATAAGAAGTAGCGGCAGATAACCAAGATGCAGTAGCTCCAAGTTCATTAATCCCTTCTTGTAATATTTGACCTTTTTTTTCTTCTTTATAATATGTTAATTGATCTCTGTCTTGCGGAATATATTTTTGACCAACAGAATTATAAATTCCTATTTTTCGAAATAATCCTTCCATACCAAAAGTACGAGCTTCATCTGCAATAATAGGCACTATTCTTTTTTTAATGGAATCATTTTTTAAAATAATATTTAAAACACGAATAAAAGCCATAGTTGTAGAAATATTTTTATTTTGTTTTTCTAATAATGATTGAAAATCAATTAAACTAGGTAAACTTAATGTAGTAGTAAATTTAGACAAACGATAGGGAATATATCCACCCAATTTTTTTCTTTTTTGATGTAAATAATTATATTCTTGAGAATTTTTATCAAAAGTAATATACGGTAAATCAGAAATATTATCATCACTTATAGGAATACGAAAACGATTACGAATATACATTATTCCATTAATATTAATTTTCTTAATTTGATGTGCAATATTTTTACCTTCAGCAATTTCTCCCATACCATATCCTTTTATAGTATGAGCTAAAATAACAGTTGGCTGCCCTTTTGTTTCTTTTGCTTTTTTTAAAGCATTAAAAATTTTTTGAAAATCATGCCCTCCTCTATTTAATTTCCATATTTCATCATCCGTCATATCTTCTACTAAATTAAGTGTTTCTACATATTTTCCAAAAAAATATTTACGTACGTATGCACCATTTTTTGATTTAAACGTTTGATAATCACCATCAACCGTTTCATTCATCAATTGAATTAACTTACCGCTTTTATCTTTTTTTAATAAAATATCCCATCGATTGCCCCATATAACTTTTATAACTCTCCATCCAGCACCATGAAAAAAACCTTCTAATTCATTAATAATTTTTCCATTTCCCATGACAGGACCATCTAATCTCTGTAAATTACAGTTAACTACAAAAATTAAATTATCTAATTTTTCACGAACAGCAATAGAGATAGCGCCTTTAGATTCTGGTTCATCCATTTCGCCATCACCTAAAAATGCATAAACAGTTTGATCTGAAGTATCTTTTAATTCTCGATTTTGCAAATATTTTAAAAATTTTGCCTGATAAATAGCACAAAGAGGACCTAAACCCATAGAAACAGTAGGAAATTGCCAAAAATTAGGCATTAATTTAGGATGAGGATAAGATGATAAACCTTTTCCATTCACTTCTTGACGAAAATTATTCATTTGCTCTTCAGATAATCGTTCTTCTAAAAAAGCTCTTGCATAAATACCTGGAGAAATATGACCTTGAAAATAAACTAAATCACCTCCATTTTTATTATTATAGGCACGAAAAAAATGATTAAAACACACTTCATATATAGTAGCCGATGACTGAAAAGAAGATAAATGGCCCCCTAATTCTAAATTTTTTTTTGATGCACGAAGAACCATCATAATAGCGTTCCATTGAATATAAGAACGAATTTTTTTTTCTATTTCTAAATCACCGGGATATTTAACTTCATCTTCACTGCAAATGCTGTTAATATAATCACTAATAAAAAAAGATTTAAAAAAATGTGTTTTTTTTATTCGAGATTTTTTTAATATCTGTTCAATTAAAAACTGTGCTCTTTCTATACCCTCTTCATAGATAACAGATTCAATTGCTTGTATCCAATCACTAGTTTCAATTGGATCCACGTCATTATATAATCGTTCTGACATGGTATAAATTCCTTATGTATTATTTTATATATTTTTAATAAAAAAATGATTTATTTTTATAAAAAATCAATAAAATTAAATATTTATAATATAATGAATTTTATTGATTTTTATTAAAATATATACAAATAACAAAAAATATTTTTAATAATTTGCATGATTAAATATACAATTTTCTTGTTCTGATACTCGTATAAAAGTTGTTCTTTTAGTTAATTCTTTTAGTCGAGAAGCTCCTACATAAGTACAAGCAGAGCGAAGTCCTCCTAAAATATCACGTATTGTATTTTCGATACTACCACGAAAAGGTATTTTGACTGTTTTTCCTTCTGACGCACGATATCCTGCTATACCCCCAACATATCTTTGCATAGCTGATTCAGAACTCATACCATAAAATAACATATATTTTTTTGATTTTATTTGAATAATCTGACCTAAACATTCATTATGACCAGCTAACATGCCACCTAACATAATAAAATCAGCTCCACCTCCAAATGCTTTTGCTAAATCACCCGATACTGAACATCCACCATCACTAATAATTTGCCCTCCAAGACCATGTGCTGCATCTGCACATTCAATAATTGCTGATAATTGAGGATAACCAACTCCTGTTTTAACACGTGTAGTACATACTGAACCAGGGCCAATACCTACTTTTACTATATCAGCACCTGATAATATAAGTTCTTCTACCATTTCTCCAGTTACAACATTACCAGCACAAATAATTTTATCTAAAAAATTTTCTCTAACTAATTTTAAAAAAGAAACAAAATACTCAGAATAACCATTAGCAACATCAATACAAATATATTTTAATTTAGTGGATAATGATAAAATTTTTTTTAATTTTATAAAATCTATATCAGATGTGCCAATCGATACTATTACATGATCTAATATTTTATCAGAAGAAATATTAATAAAATTTATCCAATCTTCAAGCGAATAATATTTATGTACTGCAGTTAATATATTAAAATTAGATAAAGATTTAACCATTTCAAATGTTCCTATAGTATCCATATTAGCCGCAATAATTGGAATACCAGACCATGTATTAAGAGAATATTTAAAAGAAAAATTACGTATAAGATCTACTTGAGAACGGCTTTTCAATGTAGAACGTTTTGGTCTAATTAAAACATCTTTAAAACCTAATTTAATATCTTCTTCAATCCGCATAAAAATATTACTCCCATCATATTAAAAATTTATCATCATATTAAATTCATATGTTACCATGTATAATATTTATAAAAATTTTTAATAATATATTCAAATAAAAAATTTATGACATTAGAATAATATATTTATAGTAATACCAATTATTTTAAATAGTAATTAAAATAAATATTAATATTTATAATTATCAAAAAAATAATACTTAAATCTATATAATATATCTAATATTAATATATTTTATATTAAAAATTTAAATTTAATATATATATTTTATGTTTGATTTTTAAAGGGAAGTGATAATATTAAAAATAATTTAACATGATAGAAATAAATTAATTCTTTCTTATGTAATAAATATTTTTAATAAATTACAATTTATTATATTATCATAAACGACCATGACAATATTTATATTTTTTTCCTGAACCACAAATGCATGTAGAATTTCTACTAATATGAATATTATTAGAAAAATCAATAGATTTTTTATCTGAATTATTTTTAACATTATATAAAGATGTTAAAAAATTTTTTTTTAAAAATAAATCTTTTTTTATCGCAGATAAATTAATTTTACTTAAAAAAGATATCACTTCATAATTTAATAATTCTAACATGTTTGAAAATAGATTAAAAGATTCTCTTTTATATTCTTGTTTTGGATCTTTTTGTGCATATCCACGTAAATGTATACCTTGTCTTAGATAATCTATAGCTGATAAATGTTCTTTCCATAAAGAATCTAATATTTGTAATAAAATAGATTTTTCTAATATTCTCATATTACCTTTACTGATCATACGTTCTTTTTGTTCATAATTATTTTTAGCAATAGAAATAATTTCTGCAATTATCATTTTTTTTTCAATAATAAGATTTTCTTTAAACCATTCTTTAAAAGATATTTTTAAATTAAAAAATCTATTTAATTCTTCTTCTAAAGATAATAAATTAAATGTTTTTTTTATAGAAAAAGATAGAATATGTTTATTAACAGTTTTTGTTAATACATCTTTAAACATAAAATTAATCATATTTTCAATATTAAATGTATCAATAATCTTATTTCGATATTTATAAATAGCATGTCGTTGTTCATTGGCAACATCATCATATTCTAATAACTGTTTACGAATTTCAAAATTTCTATTTTCCACTTTTTTTTGTGCATTTTCTATTGCTTTAGTAACCCATGGATGTTCAATAGCATGATTATAGGTTACACCTAGTTTTCGCATCATATTAATTACTTTATCAGATGCAAACATTCTCATTAAAGAATCTTCCATTGATAAATAAAATCGAGAAGAACCACTATCTCCCTGACGACCAGATCGACCTCTCAATTGGTTATCAATACGACGTGATTCATGACGTTCTGTTCCAATAATATGCAAACCGCCAACTGAAACAACGAAATCATGTTGTTTTTTCCATTTTTTTTTACTTTCTTCTATGCTTTTTGTATTATTATTTAAAACCGTATTATATTCATCCTCTAAACTACCACCAAGAACAATATCTGTTCCACGCCCTGCCATGTTAGTGGCAATAGTAACTGATCCAGGCTTACCTGCTTGAGAAATAATTTCAGCTTCTCTAGCATGAAATTTTGCATTCAAAACATTGTGTTTAATATTTAAATTCATCAGTTGTTTAGAAATAATTTCTGATTTTTCAATAGAAACTGTTCCTACTAAAACAGGTTGATTTTTAGAAATACAACACTGAATATCCTGTATAATAGAATTAATTTTCTCTGCTTCAGTAATATAAACTAAATCAGACATATCTTTTCGTATCATAGGTTTATTTGTTGGTATAATAATAGTATCGAGATTATAAATGTTGCTAAATTCAAAAGATTCTGTTGCTGCTGTACCAGTCATACCAGCTATTTTTTTATATAAACGAAAATAATTTTGCAATGTGATTGAAGCTAATGTTTGATTTTCACCTTGAATAGTAACTCTCTCTTTTGCCTCTATTGATTGATGAAGACCATCTGACCATCTACGACCAGGCATAGTACGTCCTGTATGTTCATCTACAATAATTACACTATGGTCTTTTATAATATAATCGACATCTCTCGTAAATAATTTATGAGCACGTAAAGCAGATATAATATGATGCATTAATGTTATATTATTTAATGAATATAAAGATTCTCCTTTTTGAATTAATTTTTTATCTGATAATATTTTTTCAATGGAAATTAAACCTCTTTCAGTTAAATGTACTTGTTTTGATTTTTCATCAATAAAAAAATGACCATTTCCCTGAAAACAATCAGAATCTTCTTTATCTTGAGCAATTAAAAAAGGAACAATTTCATTAATTTTTTCATATAATTCAGAATGATCTTCAGAAGGCCCTGAAATTATTAAAGGTGTACGAGCTTCATCTATTAAAATTGAATCCACTTCATCTACTAATGCATAATTAAGGGTACGTTGTACTCTGTCTTCAGGAGAAAAAACCATGTTATCTCTTAAATAATCAAAACCGTATTCATTATTTGTACCATAAGTAATATCAGATAAATAAGCTTTTCTTTTATCAGATGTAGACATATCAGTTACATTTAAACCTACTGTTAAACCTAAAAATTCGAATAAAGGAGTATTTTTTTTTGCATCACGCTGTGCTAGATAATCATTCATAGTAACTATGTGTACGCCTTGTTGACTTAATGCGTTTAAATATGCAGGTAAAGTAGATGTTAAAGTTTTTCCTTCTCCTGTACGCATTTCAGCTATACATGATTTATTTAATACAATACCTCCTAATATTTGTACATCAAAATGTCGCATGTTAAAAACACGTTTACTTGCTTCTCTTACTGTAGCAAAAGATTCTGGTAATAAACTATCTAATGTTTCACCTTTATCTAATCGCATACGCAAT
This sequence comes from Buchnera aphidicola (Pterocomma populeum), assembly GCF_049314985.1. GTDB lineage: Bacteria > Pseudomonadota > Gammaproteobacteria > Enterobacterales > Enterobacteriaceae > Buchnera > Buchnera aphidicola_BQ. The sequence goes on along the minus strand of NZ_CP186013.1, from coordinate 390,718 downwards.
AAATCTGTATTTTGACGTAATTTTATATCAGAAAATTTTTCAAAAATTTTTTCTAATTTATTAATGACATCTACTATATTTTTCATTTTTTTTAAAATACGATCATTACGATTACCAAATATTTTAGTTAAAAATTTAATTAACATACTATTTTTCCATATTTACATTTATTACTATCATATAAAAAATAATACTACTTTTTTATTATATAACTAATTTATATAATCAATTGATTATCTAAAATATTATTTAATAACATTATCTTGGAAACAATAATTAAAATATTTTTAAAAATATATTTTTTATTGTTAATATTAAAATATAAAAATTATTAAAATACTATGACATTAATAAAAATTAATAACATAATTTTTATTATAATTTATTTAAGTAATAAAAATATATTATAATTATAAAGTACTAAATAATAAAAACTAATTTTTTATACTAAAATATAAAAAAACATTCTTTATATTTAAAGTAGTTAACTAATCTGTAAATTAATACATTTATAATCAATATTTTTTTATTGTCAATAAAATTAGTTCATTCATATCTTATATCTATAATTACTATACATAACGTAATTTTAATATAAATCTATCTGATATAAATAATAATATTTAAAAAATTTTATTTTTTATAACAAAGATATTTTTAAGAAATTTTCATACTAATGTTACCATATGAATATATTCTATAAAGTATGATGATCAATATAGATAAATACCCATACTAAAAAAAATTAATATAATTTGTTAAAATATATTTATATTTTATACAAATTTTAATATTTTTAAAATTATGGTAAACCAAAAAAAATAGGATATTTTACAGATACTAAATATAAACCTTTAGCCACTGCAGTTGGCCCGGCTAAATTTCTATTTTTTGCATATAATAATTTTTTTATCCAATTTTCTTTTTTATTTAATAATCCAATCTCAATTAAAGATCCAGCAATATTGCGAACCATATGATGTAAAAATGAATTAGCTGTAATATCAATCATGACCCAACTATGCAAACACGATACTCTTAACTGAATAATTGTTCTATAAGAAGAATTAGATTGACAATTTATGGATTTAAATGATGAAAAATCGTGCTCTCCCAATAAATATTGAGATGCAGAATGCATTTTATATACATCTAATTTTTGATGCACATGATAACAACCATGGTGAAAAATAGAAGTTCGAAAATTATAATTATATATTATATAACGATAAGAGCGTTCAATAGCACTATAACGAGCATGAAAATCTAATGGAACTTCTTTAACCCATTTTATAGATATATTTTTAGATAAATAACGATTTACTCCTATAGTCCAAGCAGATTCTTTACGAATAGACTGAGTATCAAAATGTATTACCTGTCCTATACTATGAACACCAGTATCAGTACGTCCTGCACAAATAACATTGACTTTATGATCTGCAATAATTGATAAAGCATTTTCAATTTCTTCTTGAATACTATAAACTTCTTTTTGTAATTGCCACCCATGATATCCACTACCATTATATTCTATACCTAACGCAAATCTCTTCATAATTATTATTTTAAACCATATCAAAATATTTTTATTTATTAATAATAAAAATAATTAAAAATTAATTTATTAAAAAATCATTTGTTTCAAATCATTTTTTATGTGAAAATTTAAAAATTAAAATTAATATTAAAATATTTATAAAAATTTATATTATATTTATTTAATAAATAATATGTCATGTTAATATATTATTTATCAGAATATATTAATCTGTTAAAAATCTTAATAAATTAAAAAAATCAAAAATAAATATATAATATTTAAAAATATTTTATATTAAATAAACATATTTTATGGAAAAAAACTATGGAAAAAGAAAAAAAGAAAAAAAAATCTTCCTTAAACTTTCTATCTATTTCAGGTATTAAAGCATATCAAAAAAAAATAGATGAACAATATATGAATCAAAATCAAATATTACATTTTAAAAAAATCTTAACACAATGGAAAAATCAACTAAAAAATGAAATGAATCATACTCTACTTCATATACAAGAAAAATCAACTAATTTTCCAGACCCTATTGATAGAGCTACACAAGAAGAAGAATTTAATTTAGAATTACGAAATCGTGACCGAGGAAGAAAAACGATAAAAAAAATTGACATGACTTTAAAAAAAATTGAAGAAAAAGATTTCGGATACTGTGATTCTTGTGGAATTGAAATTGGAATTCGTCGATTAGAAGCAAGACCAACTGCCAATCTTTGTATCGACTGTAAAACACTAGCAGAAATTCGTGAAAAACAAATGAATGGTTAAAATAAACCAAGGATATTCTATTATTCTGATTAAATTATTCTAAGTATCCAGAAAAAAATATTTTTTAATATTTAAATAATTATTTTTATATTTATAAAAAATAATTTTATCATACTATAAACATATAAAAAATAATAATATTAGGTAAAAATGGAAGAAACTACAATTTCTACATTAAAACAGTGGAAAAAAAATAAAAATAAATTTGCAGTCATCACTGCTTACGATTTTAGTTTTGCAAAATTGTTTTATAATCAAGGCATTTCAATAATGCTTATCGGTGATTCTTTAGGAATGACCATTCAAGGAAATAATTCAACAATACCAGTACAAGTAAAAGATATTGTATATCATACAAAAGCTGTTCGAAAAGGCGCTCCAAAAGCATTTTTATTATCTGATTTACCTTTTTTATCATATTATAACATTTCAAAAGCAATTGAAAATACAAAAAAAATTATACAAGCCGGAGCTAATATGATAAAAATAGAAGGAGGTAAAAAAATACTTAATATTGTTCAGGAACTATCTAATCAATCAATTTTAGTATGTGGACATATTGGTTTAACGCCACAATCTGTTGATTTTTTAGGTGGATATAAAATTCAAGGAAAAAATAAAGATGATGCCATGCAATTAATAGAAGAGGCTTTACTATTAGAAAAGGCTGGTATAAAAATGATTGTTTTAGAATGCATTCCTTCAAAATTAGCTAAAAAAATTACTGAAAAATTATCTATTCCTGTTATTGGAATCGGATCTGGTAAAAATACTGATGGACAAATATTGGTTATGCAAGATGTACTAGGTATAACAGAAGAAAATATTCCAAGATTTTCAAAAAATTTTTTTAATAAAGATAATAGTATTCAAAAAGCAATTCAACAATACATTATAGAAGTTAAATATGGTCTATATCCTACTCAAAAACATAGTTTTTAAAAAAATGTATATTTTAAAAAAAAAAATTATTTCAAATCATTAAATATTTAAAAAAAGAAAACAAAAGCATAGGATTAATACCTACTATGGGAAATTTACATGACGGACATATATCTCTGGTTATGTTAGCTAAAAAATATGTAGATGTTATTATAGTCAGCATTTTTATTAATCCTATTCAATTTGAAAATAAATTAGACTTTCAAAAATATCCTATTACTCTTAAGAAAGACTACCAAAAATTAAAAGATTGTAAAGTCGATATTATTTTTTCTCCCCATATAGAAGAAATGTATCCTAATATAGAAAAAAATAAAATATTCATTGAAATTCCAAAATTATCAAATATTTTAGAAGGTCATTTTAGACCAGGTCATTTTCAAGGAGTTTCTATAATCATATGCAAGTTATTTAATATAATTCAACCAAATTTTGCTTTTTTTGGAGAAAAAGATTATCAGCAATTATTAATTATAAAATCAATTGTTCAAGAATTAAATTATATGATTAAAATTGTTAGTGCTCCTACAGTTCGTTTAAAAAATGGACTTGCTTTGAGTTCTAGAAATAATTATTTAAATTCTGAAGAAATAAAAATAGCGCCTTATTTATACAAAATTATTCAAAAAACATCCGAAAAAATTATACAGGAAAAAAATCAAAATACTCAGAATATTATAAATAAATCAAAAATCGAATTAATTAATAAAGGTTTTCGCATTGATATTTTTAACATATATAATGCTAATACACTACAGAATATATCGAAAAAAAATAAAAAAGTCATTATTTTAGCATCTGTATGGTTAGGAACAACACGTTTAATAGATAACAAAAAATTTTTTTTATAAAATATTATTTTTATTCAAATATCATTTTACCAATATATGGTAAATAACGATAACATTGTGCATAATCTACACCATATCCTACAATAAATTCATCAGGAATAGAAAAACCAATAAAATCTACAGAAATATTTACTTCTCGACATTTTGGTTTATCTAATAATGTACAAATTGATAAAGATTTAGGTTGTCTTAGTTTTAAAATTTCTAATACTTTACTTAATGTTTTTCCAGAATCAATAATATCTTCAATAATTAAAACATTTTTATTATAAATATCTTCATCTAAATCTTTAATAATTTTCACATCACCACTAGATAATATTCCCTGACCATAGCTTGAAATTGTCATAAAATCAACTTCATGCGCTATCTTAATACAACGACACAAATCAGCTACAAATACAAAAGAACCTCTTAATAAAGCAATTAAAATAATTTTATTTTTACTATTTTTATATCTTTTGGTTATTTCTTTTCCTAGATCATTAACACGAATATCAATATCTTTTTGAGAAATCATAATTTTAATAGTATGTTTCATAATGTTCACTAGAATTTTAATATAAATTTTTATGTTATTACAATATAATTACAATGCATAGACTAATTAAAAAATAATATTCATTTTTAATAAATTAAAGACAAAATATTTACTTATTTTATATTCTATGAAAAAATAATATTTTTTTAATGTATAGAAGTGTAAATTAATAAAAATCATTTAAATATTTTATAATTAAAAATTATATAAATACTCATTATAAAAATTTTTTCTTTAATCAAAATTAACATACTAAATTTATGTTAATATTAATACCATAAAATACTAAAATTATATTGAATAAAAAAAATATATTATAAAAAATACTGTTTTTATTTTAATATTATGTATTTTCAATATCTTTGTAAAAAATTCATTAATATTTATTGATAACCTCTACATTATAATAATTATTCTTATTATTAAAACAAATTATGATATAGAAAATATCTCTAATAAAAATAACTCGCTCGTACCAAATGCGAGTTTTTTTATGAAAAAAATTAAGGAAGTAAAATATGAAATTATTAAAATTTGGCGGAACTTCATTAGCTAATGCAGAAAAATTTTTATGTGTTGCTGATATTATAGAAAAAAATATTAAAAATGCAAAAATTGCAGTAGTACTATCAGCACCAGCTAAAATTACAAATTATTTAGTAGAAACTATTGAAACAATTATTCAACACCATCAAAAATTAGAAGATATTAATCTTTCTGAAAATATTTTTTTTGAACTGGTGCAAAATATAAAAAAAATGCAGCCTAATTTTTGTAATAAATCTATAAATGAATTAATAAAAAAAGAATTTGATAAATTAAGAAAAATGATGCATGGAATAATATTATTAAAACAATGTCCAGATAATATTCGCGCAATTTTGATATCTCGAGGAGAAATACTTTCAGTTTTTATTATGAAAAATATATTAGAAGCAAGAAAACATCAAGTTACTGTTATTAATCCTGTTAAAAATCTTATATCTATAGGTCATTATTTAGACTCTACAGTAAATATACCTAAATCAAAAAAACTTATTAGTCAAATTAATTTAAATAATACTGATGTTATTCTAATGGCTGGTTTTATTGCTGGAAATGAAAAAAAAGAATTAGTTGTATTAGGACGAAATGGTTCCGATTATTCAGCAGCAATATTAGCTGCTTGTTTAAATGCAAGTTGTTGTGAGATTTGGACTGATGTTGATGGAGTATTTACATGTGATCCAAGAGAGGTTTCAAATTCTTATTTATTAGAATCTCTCTCATATGAAGAAGCAATGGAATTATCTTATTTTGGAGCAAAAGTATTACATCCACGCACTATTGAACCAATTTCTCAATTTAAAATTCCATGTATTATAAAAAATACTAATAATCTTAATTCATTAGGTACTTTAATTTGTGAAAAAAATAATCTTACAAAAAATTTCTTAAAAGGTGTTACACATCTTGATAATATTGCTATGTTTGTAATATCTGGATTAGCAATGAAAAATATGCTTAATATAAATGCACGCATATTTACTGCAATATCACAAAAAAATATTAATATTATAATAATAACTCAATCTTCTTCTGAAAATACTATTAATTTTTGTATTTTAGAAAATTGTATTGATCAAGTTAAATCTGCATTAACAGAAGAATTTCGACTTGAACTAAAAGAAAATATTTTAAACCCTATTCATATAATATCAAAATTATCTATTTTATCTATTGTTGGATCTAATATTTTTTTAAAACCTAATATTGCTTCTAAAATTTTTTATACTTTAGGTTCTGCAAATATTAATGTGATAGCAATTGCACAAGGATCATCAAAACATTCTATTTCATTAGTATTAAATAAAAAAAATATTCTTAATGCAGTTAAAATCATTCATGACACAATGTTTTCTAATAAAAAAATTATAACTGTATTTTTAATAGGAATTGGAGGAGTGGGTAAAACATTAATAAAACAAATATTTGAACAAAAACATTTTTTATATAAAAAAAATATAGATATTAAAATCTGTCTAATTGCCAATTCTAAAAAAATGATCATGTCAAAAAATGGTATTAATCTTTCTATATGGGAAAATGATTTTAAAAAATCAAAAGAAGAATTTAATTTAGATAAACTAATATCCTTAACAAAAAAACATCATTTTTTAAATCCTGCTATTGTGGATTGTACTTCTGATCAATTACTATCTGAACAATATATAACATTTTTTAAAAATGGTTTTCACATAATTACATCAAATAAAAAAGCTAATACTAATACATTTCAATACTACCAAAAAATACAAAAAACAGTATCAAAAACAAATAAAAAATTTTTTTATGAAACTAATGTAGGAGCAGGTTTACCAATTATATCCACACTAAAAAATCTCTTGAATACAGGTGATTCTATAACATGTTGTAAAGGCATATTATCTGGTTCATTATCTTTTATTTTTGGAAAATTAGAAAAAGGAGTTACATTTTCACAATCTATTAAAGAAGCCCAAGAATTAGGTTTTACAGAGCCAAATCCTCTAGATGATTTATCTGGTATAGATGTAGCTAGAAAAATATTAATTATAGCACGTGAAATGGGATATCATAAAGAATTAAAAGATATTGAAATTACACCATTATTACCAGAACATTTTTATAAATATAAAGATAAAAATAAATTTTTATCTAAAATACAAGAATTAGATTTATATTTTTTAGAACAAACAAAAAAAGCAAAAAAACTAGGAAAAGTATTACGTTTTGTAGGAAAAATAGATAATAAAGGAAAATGTCAAGTTAAAATAGAAAAGATTAGTATTCATGACCCTCTATACAAAGTGAAAAATGGAGAAAATGTATTAGCATTTTATACTAAATATTATCATCCTCTTCCTCTAGTATTAAAAGGATATGGAGCAGGAAATAATGTTACTGCTTCTGGAATATTCTCTAATTTACTACATACGTTATCATAAACTTCAGGAAATAGTAATGATAAAAATTTATGCACCAGCTTCTATTGGTAATGTGGGAGTTGGATTTGATATTTTAGGTGCTGCTATTATACCTATAAATGGTAGTTTATTAGGTGACTGTGTTACAGTAACATTATCAAAAGAATTTAAATTGTTTAATGAAGGAATATTTTCTGAAAAATTACCTAAAAATACACAACAGAATATTGTATGGAAATGTTGGTTAAAATTTTGTCAAATCATGAATAAAACAATTCCAGTTTCTATTGTACTCAAAAAAAATATGCCTATTGGTTCTGGATTGGGATCTAGTGCATGTTCAGTAGTTGCAACTTTAGTAGCATTAAATGAATTATATAATAAACCATTAAATTCAAAAGAACTACTTCTTTTAATGGGAGAAGTAGAAGGTGAAATATCAGGAAGTATACATTATGATAATGTTGCTCCATCTTATTTAGGTGGATTGCAATTAATATTAGAAGATCATGAAAATATTAGCCAAAAAATACCAAGTTTTAAAAATTGGTTTTGGATTATAGCATGGCCAGGAATTAAAATATCTACTGCAGAAGCAAGAAAAATATTACCCAAAAAATATCCACAACAAACCTGTATTAAAAATAGTCGTTATCTATCTGGATTTATTCATGCATCATATACTCAACAACCTTATTTAGCAGCACGATTAATGAAGGATGTTATGGCAGAACCATATCGTTCTAAATTATTACCAAATTTTTTTAAAACAAAATTAGAATTAAAAAAAATAGGCGCTCTTAGTTCTGGTATATCTGGCTCAGGACCCACTATTTTTGCAATATCTGATAATTTAAAAATTGCACAAAAAATATCTTTATGGTTAAACGATAATTATTTACAAAATAATACAGGATTTGTACATATCTGTTCTTTAGATTTAAAAGGTGCACGCCAAATAGGATAAAATATGAAACTTTATAATTTAAAAGATCATAACGAAACAGTAAATTTTACAAACGCTGTTAAATTAGGATTAGGACGGCAACAAGGATTATTTTTTCCAGTACATTTACCAGTAATTGATAATGATGAATTATCAAAAATACTAAATATGGATTTTATTACACGCAGCACTGAAATACTATCTTATTTTATTGATAATGAAATATCTAAAGAAAAATTATATAACAGTATTAAAAAAGCATTTTCATTTTCATATCCAATACAAGTACCAATTACAGATAATATTGGATGTTTAGAACTATTTCATGGACCAACACTAGCATTTAAAGATTTTGGAGCTCGATTTATGGCTCAAATGATATTATCGTTGAATAAAGATAATGAATTTTTTACTATATTAACTGCAACATCTGGAGATACTGGCGCTGCAGTAGCCCATGCATTTTATGGAATGAAAAATGTAAGAGTTATCATTTTATATCCAAAGGGAAAAATTAGTGAATTACAAGAAAAATTATTTTGTACTTTAGGAAAAAATATAAAAACAATATCTATCAATGGTAGTTTTGATGACTGTCAGAAGTTAGTAAAAGAAGCTTTTGATGATAAAAAATTGAAAAAATTAATTGGATTAAATTCTGCAAACTCTATAAATATTAGTCGTTTATTAGCTCAAATATGCTATTATTTTGAAGCATTTTCTTTAATACCACCAGAATATCAAAGAAAAAAATTAGTTATCTCTGTACCATGTGGTAATTTTGGAAATTTAACTGCTGGTTTGCTAGCTAAATCATTAGGATTACCAATAAAATATTTTATAGCATGTACGAATGCAAATGATACAGTACCTCGATTTCTTCAAAATGGAATATGGAATCCAAAAAATACTATATCAACTATTTCTAATGCTATGGATATTAGTCAACCAAATAATTGGACTCGAGTTGAAGAACTATTTAAAAGAAAAAAATGGAATATCAAAGAACTAAGATTTGGAAGTGTATCAGATGATGATACTATTACAACATTAAAAGAATTATTAACATTAGGTTATGTATCCGAACCTCATGCTGCTATTGCTTATAAATTGTTAAAAAATAAATTACAATCAGATGAATTTGGCTTATTTTTAGGTACTGCACATCCTGCAAAATTTAAGAATACCATAGAAAAAATATTAAAAAACAAAATTACTTTACCAGATTCACTAAAAAATAGAATTAATTTACCATTATTATCTTATAATATAAATCCTGATTTTAAAAAATTAAAACAAATTTTATTAGAAATATAAAAAAGATAGAGAGGACAAAATACTCTCCTCTCTAAAAATATTTATATATTTTAAAGTATATTATATTCTAATCAAATAATTAGACATTAAATAAAAAATGAATAATATCACCATCTTGAACAAAATAATTTTTTCCTTCTGTTCTACATTTTCCTAATTCTCTAATTTTTAATTCATTTTTATATTTTATAAAATCTATATATGAAATAATTTGTGCACGAATAAATCCTTTTTTAAAATCACTATGTATTTTTTCAGCTGCTTGTACACTAGTGCTTCCTTTTGGAATAGACCAAGCATGAATTTCTTTAGGACCTACAGTAAAAAAAGTTATTAAATTTAATAATTGATAACCTGCCATAATGATATCATTTAATCCTACATGTGATATGTTTAATTCTTTCATAAAATATTTTTTTTCATCATTATTCATCGTAGATAAATCTAGTTCTAAATTAGCAAAAATAGGAATAACCATAGTATTATCTTCTTTTGCTATTTTTTTTAATTCGTTTAATAAAACAAAAGAATTTTTTTCTTCATTAATATTAGCAACATATATTGTAGGCTTTATAGTTAATAAACGTAAAAAAATAATTTTTTCTTTTTCTTCTTTATTTAAAGATAAATTTCTAATCATTAAACCGTTATTTAAATGATTTATACATTTTTTTAAAACTAATAACGTATTTTGTATATCTTTATTATTAACTTTATATTTTTTCTTTAATTGTGATATATATTTTTCACAAGTATCTAAATCAGATAAAATAAGTTCAGTATTAATAACATCTATATCATTTAATGGTGTCACTTTATTATGTATATGAACAATATCATTATCTTGAAAACAACGTACAACATGTATTATAGCATTAGTATCTCTTATATTACTTAGAAATTGATTGCCTAAACCTTCTCCTTTTGATGCACCTGAAACTAAACCAGCAATATCTACAAATTCTATATATGCATGTACTACTTTTTTAGGATTCACAATTTTTACAAGATTATCTACACGTTTATCTAAAACCGGTACTATACCGATATTAGGTTTAATTGTACAAAATGGAAAATTTGCAATTACAGCATTACCTTTAGTTAAAGCATTAAATAAAGTTGACTTTCCAACATTAGGTAAACCTATAATACCGCATTTAAAACTCATATTATTTATACCCTTAAAAGAAAATTATATATTATTTAAAAATATTTTTTCTATTGCTTTTATTATGAGTTTATTAAAATAAAAGTTTGACGTATTGCATAAATAATTCCCTGTTTAAGCAATATGTTTTCATGATCGTGAGGTTTAGATAATACAAAAGAAGCAATTTCACTCTTTTTATCCGGACGACCAATTCCTATTCTTAATCGGTAAAAATTAATATTTTTTTTAAAAATATTAATTATATTTCTAATGCCATTATGTCCACTATGTCCATAACTATATTTTATTTTAACTATTCCAGGTAAAAGATCTAAATCATCGTGTACTATTAAAATTTGACTTAAATCAATATCATAAAAAGAAGCCATTTTATATACTGAATATCCATTAATATTCATAAATACATTAGGTAATAGTAATCGAATTAATTGTCCATTAACCATAATAGAAGAAGTAAAACCTAAAAATTTTTTGTTTTCTATTAAAGATAAAAAATTATTTTTTATAAATGATTTAATATACCAATCACCCATATTATGACGTGTATTGTTATATTGTGCTGATGGATTAGCTAATCCTACGATCATCTTAATTTTATTCAAATAGTATCCTTGTACTAATTTTTTAATATATTTAATGATATAGAAATTATTTAATAATACAAAACATATAATATTTCTACTATATGTTTTGTATTAGATGATAAATATTTTATATATAAGAATTATATTGATATAAAATATATTACAATTTAATATAAAAAAAATTATTTTTGTAAACGATCAGAAGCTTCTTCCCAATTTACTACATTCCAAAATGATCTAACATAATCTAATCGTCTATTTTCATATTTTAAATAATATGCATGTTCCCATACATCTAAACATAAAATAGGAGTTCCATAAGTACCAGATATTTCTATACCCATTAAAGGATTATCTTGATTTTTTGTAGATACTATCGATAAATTATTATTTTGTTTTACTAACCAAATCCAACCAGAACCAACGTGATTTAAAGATGCTTCTTCAAATTTTTGTTTAAAAATTTCAATACTTCCAAATTGTTTTTCAATTTCTTTTTTTAAATCACCTGTTAGTAATGTATTAGTTTTCAATCCTTTCCAAAATAAAATATGATTAATATGACCTCCTGCATTATTTTGTAAAGCAATTTTATTATCTAATATAATTTCGCTAAAAATTGATATTAATTCTTCAATAGATAATGAAGAAAAAGTAGTATTTTCTAAAATAGTATTAGTATTATTCACATAATTTTGATGATGTTTTGTATGATGAATACGCATTGTTCTTTCATCATAAAAAGGTTCTAAAGCATTATATGAATATGGTAAAGGAGGTAAAAAATAACTCATTATATTATCCTAATTAAAAGTGTATGAATAATCGTTATATAAAATCAATAAAAATATTTAATAATTAATTAAATTATTAATTTACGCTTAAAAATTTATATAAATTATAGTATAATTACAAAATATACAAAATATAATATATCAATTTTTTATTTAACGATTATATATAAATTTGAAATATTTTTGTAATATATTAATCAATAAAAAAATTAATAATATTCAATACTAAATATAATCAAAATATTAATGATTAACATTAATATTAAGTATTTGTAAAAAAAATGAGATTTTGATGTCTATAACTCAAGAATTCAATTTATTAAGAAAACGATTTCGCACATTTTATCCTGTTGTAATTGATATTGAAACAGCAGGATTTAATCCACTAACTGACGCAGTGTTAGAAATTGCTGTTATTACATTACAAATGGACAAATTAGGATGGTTACATAAAGAAAAAACATTACATTTTCATATTCAACCATTTGAAGGATCTAATATTAATTCTGAATCTATTGCTTTTAATAAAATCGATCCATTTAATCCATTACGTGGCGCGATAAGTGAAAAAAAAGCTATCGAATCTATATTTAAAATTGTTAATCAAGGTATACAATTACAAGGATGTAGCCGGGGCATTGTAGTAGCACATAATGCTCATTTTGATCATAATTTTTTAATGGCTGCTATTCACAGAGTAAATATTCAAAAAAACCCTTTCCATCCATTTGCTACATTTGATACAGCAGCATTAAGCGGATTAGTAGTTGGACAAACGGTATTAGCTAAAGCGTGTAAAGCAATCGGTTTATCATTTGATAATAATCAAGCACATTCTGCATTATATGACACTTTACAGACTGCTAATTTATTTTGTGAATTAGTAAATCGATGGAAACGTTTAGGTGGATGGCCGATTAGCGAACATAAAAAAAATAAATTACAATGTCCAATCAAAACATAATTTATCTTTAATATCTTTAAATGTTTAATAAAAAAAATATGACATTAAAAATAAAGATCTATTAATATAAATCCTGCATTTAATGTCATATCAATATTATAAATATAAAAATAATATTTTTATTCTATTTTTTTATCTTTTATAGTATTTAAAATCATTTTTTTCAGTTGTCCACTTTCTAACATATCCAATATAATACTACAACCTCCAACTAATTCACCATTTATCCATAATTGCGGAAATGTTGGCCAGTTAGAATATTTAGGTAATTCATGTCGTATATCAGGATGTTTTAAAATATCAATATAAGCAAACTTTTCTCCACATTTTGATAATGCTTGGACTGCCTGCGCTGAAAATCCACAACTTGGAGAATTGGGTTCGCCTTTCATATAGAGAAGGATAGGATTTTCTTTAATTTGAAATTCTATTTTTTGAATAATATTCATATCAAAAACCCATATATTATATTAATGTAAAATGAAAATATTAATGATTATATCAATTAATTTATATAAAATAATCTATAATAGTAAAAAAAATAATTTATAGACAATTTTATTTTTTTTTGTAATAATATTTATATAGGGGCTGTTTTTGGATTTGACAAAATTATCAAAAAATACAGTGCATGCCGAGGAACGGTTTGCCTCGATAAAAAGCCGTAAAACAATATCTGCAAATAATAAACAACAATACGCTTTAGCAGCTTAAAAAACTGAATAAAGCCCTTCCTTCTCAGCCTCCTCTCTTAGGACGAGAAAAAAGGAAGGTCAAAAAAAGAGAAAACGTATTTACTAAGCTTGACGGTAAAACGAAAAATTTTTCAAGCTATGAGTTTAAAATGAGTTTTTCCAAATTAAACCCAGAAATATATTTTGAAAAACTAAGCATGTAGTACTTTGTTCCTAGAAATTTTGGACGCGGGTTCAAATCCCGCCAGCTCCAATTATTTATCAATCAAAATTGATTAATTTCTAAAAAAAATACTTTGTTTTTTTTAAAAAAAATACTCAATATTTTATTTTTTTTATTATTTTTTGAATAAAAAATATAATGATATGCATCATTAAAAGAATCAGAAATAATTGGTTTTCCAAATATATAATCTATTTGATTTCTTTTCATTCCTATATGAATCTTATTAAGATTTTCTTTTTCTAAAAAAGTACTATATTCTATTCTAGAATTATAATCATTTAAATGTGATACAGAACATCCAGATAGAAAAAAAATTATAAATGATACTCCAATTATTACAATCTTATAATACATTATCACATCCCAATTTATAATATAAATATCATTATTATTGTACTTATTTTAATGATATATGTATTATGTTAAAAAAGTTTTTTTGACCAATGTAATTTCGAAGTTAGCGTATTAAAATAATTATAACTTTTAGGATGAATAAGATGTAGACAATAACTACTTCGACTTATTAATATATACTCTTCTTTTGAAATAGAAAAAACTATTTGATTATCACAAGTAATTTTTAACTGCGTATCTATATTAGAAAATTTCAAACAAATAATACTATCACTTCTAATCACTAATGGGCGATTTGATAAAGTATGCGGAAACATAGGAACTAACAAAATAGCATCCAAAGAAACAGATAAAATTGGACCACCAGCTGAAAGAGAATATCCAGTAGATCCTGTTGGAGTTGAAATAATTAAACCATCTGAACATTGTGAAAAAGCAAAATCTTGATTGATATATACTTCAAATTCAATCATATTAGCAATGTATTCAGAATTTAATACCACTTCATTAATCGCAATAGTAGATTGAGAAATACAGTTTTGATTCATAACTTGTATATCTAATAAAAAACGATTTTCTATTGTATAGCTACCAGATAAAACTTCTGATAATTGCTCTAATCCAGTATCAGAATTTAAATCAGTAAGAAAACCTAAATTACCTCGATTAATACCAATAATTTTAATTTTATAATATGATAATATACGAGCTGCACACAATAAATTTCCATCGCCTCCAATCACTATGGCTAAATCACAATACTCACCAATTTGTATTAAAGTAGCAGTATTCGGACGATCTAATGTAAGTTCTTTAGCAATAGTATGCTCAATAAAAACTTTATATCCTTTTTTTATTAACCATTGATAAAGTATTTTATGCATTATTAATGAACTAGAATAACGTGGATGTCCAATAATACCAATACAATTAAAATGTTGCGCCATTACATCAAAATTCCTAATCTAAAAATCTATGTAGTATTATAGAAAAAAGTTATATTGAAATCTCTATTATAATATTTATAATAAATCTATTTATAATATTTTATACGGAAAATATATGGAAAATACAAAAAATAATCTAAAAAATGAAAAAAATATCAGTAATGAATTAAAAAAACATCATAAAAATATCGATGATATTGATAAAAAAATAGAAGAATTAAAATCAAAACTAGAATATTCTAAAAAAAATATCCATGATATTAAATTACGTCAATTAGCGGAAATAGAAAATATTGAAAAAAATGTCAAAAATAAAATCCAAAAAATAAAACAAACAGAACAAGAAATATTTTTAAAAAAAATATTATCTATTATAGATCAACTTGAAGAAACATTAAGTATTTCAGAAAAAATAGAATTAAAAAATGAACCAGTTATAGAAGGAATTAATCTAACATTACAATCTTTATGGAGCAATATATCTAAATTAGGCGTTTTTTTAGTAGGTCAAAAAAATGAAGCATTTGATTCAAATATTCATGATTCTCTTTCTGAAAAATTTTCTACAACTATTCCAGTTAATCATATTATGCATGTGCATAAAAAAGGATATGTTTGGAATAAAATTGTTTTAAGAAAAGCAGTAGTTACAATATCCAAAAAAGAAAAATAATATTTTAAGATAATATAATTTAAAAATAGAAAAAATATGCATATTTTTTCTATTTTTATAAAGAAAACCAATTAATTTTTTCTTTTTTAAGACGTGTTAATATCTCATTAGTTTTAGAAAAATGCTTACACCCTAAAAACCCTCGAAAAGATGATAAAGGTGATGGATGAGAAGATTCTAAAATATAATGACAATTATGATTAATTAATTTACTTTTTTTTTGTGCTTCCTTTCCCCAAAGTAAAAAAATAATATTTTTTTGATAATAATTAATAAAATGGATTACTGTATCTGTAAAAATTTCCCATCCTATATTATAATGTGATCTTGGTTTTCCAGATTCTACTGTTAAAATACTATTTAATAGAAATACACCTTGTTTAGCCCATTCTATTAAACATCCATGATGAAAGACAAATTTTTTATTAAAATCAGTATTTAATTCTTTATATATGTTTTGTAAAGAAGGTGTGATAGTATATCCTTTAGGAATTGAAAATGCCAATCCATGGGCTTGATTGTTAGAAAAATATGGATCTTGACCTAAGATAACAACTTTAATATCGCTGAATTTAGTAAAGTAAAACGCATTAAATATATCTTTTTGATTTGGATAAATAGTTTTTTTTAATCTTTCTTGTTGAATAAATTTCATTATATTAATAAAATATTTTTTTTTTCTTGAGATAAAATATCTTTCCAAGTTAAGATACAACTCATAATTTAATTCCTAATATTGTATAAAAAAAAATTATTATAATTTTATAATTTTTTTATAATCATTAACATAATTTCACTTTCTTATAAGAAAGTAAGGAATAAAATGGTCCTGGTAACACAAAAAGCACCTAATTTTATAGCTTCAGCAATTTTAAAAAATGGTGATATTACTAATGAATTCAATCTAAAAAAATTTTCTAATCATCAGGCAGTAATATTATTTTTTTGGCCAATGGATTTTACTTTTGTATGTCCATCTGAAATTATAGAATTTAATAAACTGCATTTAGAATTTAAAAAAAGAAATGTGAAAATAGTTGGTGTCTCTACTGATAGTGTATATGTTCATCAAGCATGGCAAAAAACTCCTATTAAAAATGGTGGTATTGGAAATATTTCTTTTCCTATGGTTTCTGATATCAAGCATGATATTCAAAAATCTTATGGTATTGAACATCCCGATCTTGGTGTAGCATTAAGAGCATCTTTTTTAATTGATAAGAATTGGATTATTCGTCATCAAGTTGTTAATGATCTTCCTTTTGGCCGTAATATACAAGAAATGATACGTATGGTCGATGCTATAGATTTTTATAATCAAAATGGCGAAGTATGTCCTGCAAACTGGAAATCAGGACAAGAAGGAATGAAAGCATCTTTAGAAGGAGTATCATCTTACCTTAGTAAATATTACTAAAAATTATATTTAATTAAAAAGTCAGCAAAAATAATTTATGCTGGCTTTATAATATATATATGTGAAATATTTTAAAATAATTTTTTATAAAAAATTATTTTAAAAATATAAAAGATAGAATTTTATATTAAATTATCATCATTCATATCTATATCATCTACATATTGATTATTAGAATCTGAATGAAATACATCATTATCAGAAGTATCAAAATCAGAATGATCATATTCATTATTAATTAAATCACTATCGTGGATATCATCATCGATTTCATTATTTTTAACATTTGAATTAGAATGATCTAAAGAAGAATCATCATGAATAGTATTAAAAATATCTTCTTCTGGTTTAGTATGTTGAAATAAATTCATTAACATATTACCTAAAATCATACCACCTGCTACACCAGTAGCAGTTTGTAAAGCATTCGAAAGAAAACTACTACTACTACTATTATTATTATATGGTATAGATGAATTTATATTTTGCGGAACAGGAGCAGCGTCATTCTTCCATGTATTATTATTTGAAGGATAAACAGGTGAAGAAGAATTTTTTTTTGAAAAAAATCCAGATAAAAAACTAGGTTTTTTAATATTATTTTTAGATTCTATTTTTAATATTTGATCTTTTAATTCTTCAATCTTTGCATTCATCTTTTGTATAGCTGTTTCTTGAATTAATATTGTTTGAATCATATAATACGATGAAGAAGGTTGATTTTTTACTAAATTTTTAATTAATATATCAGCCTCTTCATCTCTTGGAGAAGAATTTAACTCAGTAGTTTTTAAGCGATTAAATAGATTTTCTATTAACTTTTTTTCTTTATCTTGCATATAATGCCTCGATTTTTAAAAAAATTATATTATAGTAAAAATTAAATTTTAATACTTTAATATAAAATACACAATAAAAAAATATATTTTTTATATTATTTTTAAAAATGATGTAAAATAATGATTTTCATTCCATGCACGAAAGAAATTAATTATGTTATAATATAACACTTTCACCTAAAACTATTATATTAATTGATAAAGAGATAATATCTTGATGAAAGACCTTACAAGGGAAATTATGCAGGTAAATATTGAAGAAGAGTTAAAAAGCTCTTATTTAGACTATGCAATGTCTGTAATAATTGGTCGAGCTTTACCTGATGTTCGAGATGGATTAAAACCAGTACATCGAAGAATACTTTTTGCAATGTATATATTAGGTAACGATTGGAACAAATCATATAAAAAATCAGCACGCGTAGTGGGTGATGTTATTGGTAAATATCATCCTCATGGAGATTCAGCTGTATATGATGCAATAGTACGGATGGCACAAAAATTTTCATTACGTTATATGTTGATTGATGGACAAGGAAATTTTGGATCTATTGATGGAGATGCAGCAGCAGCAATGAGATATACAGAAGTAAGAATGTCCAAAATAGCACATGAATTACTTAGTGATTTAGAAAAAAATACTGTTGAATTTTTACCAAATTATGATAATTCTGAAAAAATTCCATCTGTATTACCAGCAAAAATACCAAATCTGCTTATTAATGGATCATCTGGAATAGCAGTAGGAATGGCAACAAATATCCCTCCTCATAATCTAAATGAAGTAATTAATGGCTGTTTAGCATATATTAACAACAATCAAATTACCTTAGAAGAACTTATGCAATATATTCCAGGACCAGATTTTCCAACATATGGGATTATTAATGGAAAATCTGGTATCAAAGAAGCATACAGAATAGGAAAAGGTAAAATATATATTCGCGCACGTCATAAAATAGAAATTAATCAAAAAAATAAAAAAGAATCGATCATATTTTATGAAATACCTTATCAAGTCAATAAATCTCGTTTAATTGAAAAAATAGCAGATTTAGTGAAAGATAAAAGAATTGATGGTATTAGCACTCTGCGTGATGAATCTGATAAAGATGGAATGAGAATTGTAATTGAAATTAAAAAAGAAGCTATTTCTGAAATAGTATTAAATCAACTTTATTCTTTAACACAATTACAAATATCTTTTGGTATAAATATGGTTGCTTTGTGTCAAGGACAACCAAAAACACTTTCACTAAAAAAAATACTACAATCATTTTTATCTCATAGAAAAGAAATTATCAAACGACGTAGTATTTTTGAACTGAACAAAACAAAAGATAGAACACATATTTTAGAAGGTCTTAGCGTTGGATTAAATAATATAGATTTACTGATAAAAATTATTAAAACCGCAAAAAATAATATAGATGCAAAAATTTTAATTAAAAAACAAAAATGGATTTCACATATTACTTTAAAATCTTGTAATTTAGATCAGAAAAAAGATATTTTAAAGAAAAATAATGATTGTAATAATGAAAATAATTATTATTACTTTAGTAAAAAACAAGTACAATCTATTCTAGATCTGCGATTACATCAATTAACAAATTTAGAACAAAAAAAAATTATTATAGAATATGAAAATTTAATGGAAAAAATTAAACAATTAACATATATTTTAAATAATCCTAATCGTATGTTAGAAGTGATTCGTGAAGAGTTATTATTAGTCCAAAAAGTATTTAAAGATAAAAGAAGAACAGAAATTACTGAAAATAAAGCCGATATTAATATTGAAGATTTAATTAATCAAGAAAATGTTGTAGTAACATTATCACATTCAGGATATGTTAAATATCAACCTCTTTCAGATTATAATGCTCAAAGAAGAGGAGGAAAAGGAAAATCTGCTGCTAAAATAAAAGAAGAAGATTTTATAGAAAGTTTAGTAATTGCTAATACACATGATACTATATTATGTTTTTCTAGTCGAGGTATTGTATACTGGATGAAAGTATATCAATTACCAGAATCTAGTAGACATGCACGAGGACGGCCAATAGTTAATTTATTACCATTAAGTATTAAAGAAAGAATCACCACTATACTACCAGTGAATGCATATAAAGATAATCTTAATATTTTTATGGCTACAGCAAATGGAATGGTTAAAAAAACTTCCTTAAATGAATTTAAAAGACCACGTAATGCAGGTATTATTGCTATTAATTTACGAAAAGATGATGAATTAATAGGTATTGCTTTAACTAATGGACATGATAATATTATGTTATTTACACAAATTGGTAAAGTTGTTCAATTTCATGAAAATAGTGTTCGTACTATGGGTCGTACAGCTTCAGGGGTAAAAGGAATTAAAATTAAAAAAAATGATAAAGTAGTTTCTTTAATTATTCCTCGTAAGAAAGAAAGTATTTTAATCGCAACAAATAATGGTTTTGGAAAAAGAACAAGTATTGCTAATTTTCCAATTAAATCACGAGCAACACAAGGTGTAATTGCTATAAAAACTACTAAAAAAAATGGAAAAATGATAGGCGCTATACAAGTTGTAGAAACAGATCAAATTATGATGATTACCAATGCTGGTACTTTAGTAAGAATTAGAGTCTCAGAAGTTGGAATTGTAGGGAGAAATACACAAGGTGTAATTTTAATTAGAACATCAAAAAATGAAAAAGTTGTGGCTTTACAAAGAATTGAAAAACCTATATAACAGTATTTTAAAAACAAATAATTATTTTTATATTTCCGATATATATATTTGTTAGACAAATTACATATATATTTATTGAATGTATATAAAATAAAATCTACAATATCAACATATACATTCGTATACATTCCAAAAATTTCAAAAAAAGGTTTAAAGAAATTATGACACCTTGCATGTTTGTCATTAAACGCAGTGGAGAAAAAAAACAAATAAACTTAAATAAAATCACTCAAATCTTAAATTGGTCAAAAACTGGTCTTAATAATATATCTGTTTCTCAAGTAGTATCACAGGCTCATGTTCAATTTTATAATAATATAACTACTTCACAAATTAATGATATTTTAGTTCAAATAACGGCAAATTTAATATCTACGGATGCAACTGATTATCAATATATGTCAGCTAGATTAGCGATTTTTCAATTAAGAAAAAAAACTTATAACCAATTTACACCGCCTCATTTTTATTCACATGTTAAAAAATTAGTAGCTTTAAAGAAATATGATCCTATGTTATTAAAAGAATATACACCTCAAGAATTTTCTATAATGAATTCTTTTCTTTGTCATTGGCGAGATATGAGTTTTTCTTATGCAGCAGTAAAACAATTAGAAGGCAAATATTTAATACAAGATCGAGTTACAGGAAAAATATATGAAAGCCCACAGTTTTTATATATTCTTATAGCTGCATGTTTGTTCTCTCAATATCCAAAAAAAACTCGTCTTAATTATATTCATCGTTTTTATCATGCCATTTCTACATTTCAAATATCTTTACCAACACCCATTATGGCTGGAGTGAGAACATTAAATCGTCAATTTAGTTCTTGCGTTTTAATTGACTGTGCTGATAATTTAGATTCCATTAACGCAACTACAAGCTCTATTGTAAAATATATTTCCAAAAGAGCTGGAATTGGAATAAATGCTGGACAAATTCGCTCAGTAGGAAGCTCTATTAGACATGGTGATGCTTTTCATACTGGAAGCATTCCATTTTATAAACATTTTCAAACAGCAGTAAAATGTTGTTCCCAAGGCGGAATTAGAGGAGGAGCTGCAACTATTTTTTACCCAATATGGCATTTTGAAGTAGAAAATTTGGTAGTATTAAAAAATAATCGAGGTATTGAAGATAATCGTGTTCGTCATATGGATTATGGAATACAAATTAATAAAACCATGTACGACAGAATAATATCAGGGAAATACATTACTTTATTTAATCCGTCTGATGTACCTAAATTATATAATGCATTTTTTTCTAATCAAGAAGAATTTGATAAGTTATATATTGAACATGAAAAAAACAGAAGAATCAAAAAAAAAAGAATCAAAGCATTAGATTTATTTGCATTAATTATACAAGAAAGAACTTCTACAGGACGAATTTATATACAAAATATAGATCATTGTAATTCACATGGAGCATTTAATTCAGAATTAGCACCTGTTAAACAATCTAATCTATGTTTAGAAATTACATTACCGACTAAACCACTAAATCATATTTATGATGAACAAGGTGAAATAGCACTTTGTACTTTATCCGCATTTAATTTAGGTAGTATAAAAAAATTAAGTGATTTTGAAGAACTTGCAGATTTATCTGTACGTGCTTTAGATGAAATATTAGAATATCAAGAATATCCCATCGCTGCTGCTAAAAAATCTGCTCTTTCTAGACGTTCATTAGGAATAGGTGTAATAAATTTTGCATATTATCTAGCGAAAAATGAAGTTCGTTATTCAGATGGTAGTGCTAATAATTTAACACATAGAACTTTTGAAGCAATACAATATTATTTAATTAAAGCATCTTGTGCACTTGCTAAAGAAAAAGGAACATGTGCTTTATTTCATCAAACAAACTATTTTTTAGGAAAATTACCAATAGATACATATAAAAAATATATTGATGAAATATGCGATGAGCCTTTACATCTAGACTGGACATCATTGAGAAAAAAAGTAAAAAAATATGGATTAAGAAATTCAACGTTGTCTGCAATTATGCCATCAGAAACATCTTCTCAAATTTCTAATTCAACAAGTGGCATTGAACCACCTAGGGGATTTGTAAGTATTAAAGCATCTAAAGATGGAATGTTACGACAAGTAGTTCCAGAATATAATCAATTAAAATCCCAATATGAATTATTATGGGATATTCCTGATAACTTAGGATATTTACAAATAGCTGGTATTATACAAAAATTTACTGATCAATCTATTTCTGTAAATACAAATTATAATCCAGAAAGATTTGAAAATGAAAAAATTCCAATGAGACAATTAATGTATGATGTACTGATAGCTTATAAATTAGGTTTAAAAACTTTATATTATCAAAATATTCATGATGGATCTAAAGATAATCATACATTTATGTTTGAAATGCCACTAGAAGACAACTGTGCAAGTGGTTCTTGTGTTATATAATAAATAAAAATTAAATAACTTATATATTATATATATTAAATTGACTTTCTGGGTGCAATAACATGGTTTATACAACATTTTCAAAAACAAGTAATGACCAATTAAAAGAACCTATGTTTTTTGGGCAACCTGTTAATATCTCTCGATATGATCAACAAAAATATTATTTTTTTGAAAAACTTACTGAAAAACAACTATCTTTTTTTTGGAGACCAGAAGAAATAGATCTTTCTAGAGATAGAATTGATTTTAATAATCTTTCTCAATCTGAAAAACACATTTTTATTAGTAATTTAAAATATCAAACATTACTTGATTCAATTCAAGGAAGAAGTCCTAATATTGCTTTTTTGCCAATTATTTCTCTTCCGGAATTAGAGACATGGATCGAAACATGGTCATTTTCAGAAACCATTCATTCACGATCTTATACACATATTATTAGAAATCTTGTTAATACGCCATCTATTATATTTGATGACATCATTTCAAACAAAAATATTATTAACCGAACAAAAGATATTTCTATTTATTATGATCAATTAATTGAAATGACAAATTATTGGCATTTATTAGGAGAAGGTACGCATTTTATTAATAAAAAAAATATTAGTATTAATTTAAAATCATTAAAAAAGAGATTGTACCTTTGTCTTGTAAGTGTCAACGTATTAGAAGCCATTAGATTCTATGTTAGTTTTGCATGTTCATTTGCTTTTGCTGAAAAAAAATTAATGGAAGGAAATGCAAAAATTATAAGATTAATAGCGCGTGATGAAGCATTACATTTGACAGGTACTCAACATATTTTAAATATTTTTAATAATATTAATAATCATGAAGATATGCAAGATACTATCTTAGAATGTCAAGAAGAAGCCTGTAATATATTTATTACTGCTGCACAACAAGAAAAAAAATGGGCTGAATATTTATTTCAAGACCATTCTACTATTGGATTGAATAAAGAAATTCTATGTCAATATATCGAATATCTTACAACTCTTCGAATGAATGCATTAAATCTTCCATCACCATTTAAAAAACAATCTAATCCTATACCTTGGATTAATGATTGGCTAACTTCTGATGTTATACAAACAGCTCCTCAAGAAACAGAAATTACTTCTTATCTAGTAGGACAAATTGATTCAGAAGTATCAGATGATGAATTTAAATATTTTCAATTATAAAATGAATTCTTTTATTATTTATATAGAAAATTTAAAAAAAAAAATATTCTATTACCCAAACAATGATTCACTGTTATTGATTTTAGAATCAAATAGCATCAATATTGAATATCAATGCCGATCTGGTTATTGTGGAACATGTAGAATTCAATTAATAGAAGGAAAAATTTATTATCCAAAAGAAAAACCCATAGCTTCTATGTGCAATATAAAAGACATTTTTCCCTGTTATTGTCAACCTAAAGGTCATATAAAAATTAATATTTAAATAAAAATAAATAATATTTTATTTTGATTGGATTGCAGTTAAAGCAATAGTATAAATAATATCTTCTATTGAAGAACCTCTAGATAAATCATTAACTGGTTTCCTAAGTCCTTGTAACATGGGCCCAATGGAAACCAGTTGTGCAGAACGCTGAACAGCTTTATAAGTAATATTACCGGAATTTAAATCTGGAAAAATAAAAATAGAAGCAGATCCTAAAAGAGAAGAAAACGGCATTTTTAACTGTGATATCTTTTTTGATACAGCCGCATCATATTGAATAGGACCATCAATTATTAAATCTGGTCTTTTTAATTTAACAATAGAAGTTGCTTTTTTTACTTTTTCTACTTGCTGACCAGTACCAGAAGAACCTGTAGAATAAGATAACATAGCTATACGTGGTTCAATTCCAAATATTTCTGCTGAATGAGACGATTGAATAGCAATTTCAGCTAATTCTTCTGCAGTAGGATTAATATTAATTGCACAATCACCATAAATTAACACTTTTTTTGGTAATAACATAAAAAAAATAGATGATATAAGAGAACTAGAAATATTTGTTTTAATTAATTGTAATGCAGGACGTATTGTACTTGCTGTAGTATTAATTGAACCTGAAACCATTCCATCTACTTCATCGGATTCAACCATTAATGTAGCTAATATAATATTATCTTGTAATTGTTTTTTTGCGTAATATTCATCTATTCCTTTATGTTTTCGTAATCTCATAAACTGTGAAAAATATTTTTCTCTTACTAAATCCGGATTAATAATTTCAATTCTTTTACTTAAATAAATACCTTTCTCTTTAGCAATATTATAAATTTTTTGTGGATCTCCTAATAATACACATTTAGCAATATTTAAATTATCACATATAGATACTGCATGTAGTATTCGAATTTCATAAGATTCTGGTAAAATAATACGTTTTTTGCTTCTTCTAGATAAAACTTTTAAATGATGACAAAATTCTCTTGGAGAGAAAATAATCGAAGTATATTTTTTCTCTTTAAATAAACAAATTTTATTAATATTAAAAAAACTAGAAATATATTTTTGTAATTGATTAATACGATCTTTTTCTCTAATATTTAAATTAAAATGAAAATTTTGCAAAATACAAATAATATCTATTATGTTTTTATTTATAAAAAATATTGAAATATTCATATTAATTAATGTTTTACATAATTCTTGAAGATATTGTATTGATGTTAATTTTCCAGATAAAAGTACTGTGATAGACTTATGATTATAATATTCTATAAAATATTGAATAAAATTAGATACTTCATTTATAGGTACAATAATTAAAATACAAGAATTATTTTTATGTAATATATTTTTCTCATGTCTATTAAAAATAATTATTTTTTCTATATTTTGCATATACATATTAGAAATATGAATAGGCATTGCATTTAAGAATCGATAAATATCTATACTAAATATTTCCATTAAATCTTTATTCCATGGAATAAAAGCAATAATAGGAAATACAGTATTATTTATTAATTGTTCTAAAATTATATTTTTTTTATTTTCAATAATATTATTTTTCAAAAATTTTAATTTATCTATAAAACCATTTTTTTTTCCTAAAAAAATAGAATTAATCTCATTAAAAATTACACCTAAAAATTTTTTATATTCATATTTTTTTAAAAATAATTTAATTTCATTTTCCTTCATATTATAATATTTTATAGTACATTCTATTATATTCGATAATAATATTACTTCTGCATTCAAATTTTGAGCAATGTCATAATTAATCTGATCAGAATAAATATTTTTTTCTTTATTTAATCCTTCAATTAAAATAAATTCATATAAATATTTATTTTCAAAACATTTTTCAATAAGATGATCTAACAAAGAAAAGTAAATACTTGAACCTAGAGTAACATTAGAAAAATTTATTTCTTGTAATATGTCTATAAAATAAGAAAAATATTTATTAATAATAATAGCTGTATTATTTAATATATTATTTTGACAAGAAATATACAAAATAGATTTATTACTTTCTTTTTTATGTTTATTTTTATTTAAAAAATCTAATAAACTTAAACTTATTGCTGTAGATCCAACATTATTATTGATAGGAACTAACATGATAATATGAGACATAATTACCTTATTCATTATTAATGCAATCAAAATTATATATTATTAATTATATTTATCGCTTCTTGAGATATTGCTAGTTCTTCATTAGTAGGAATTATAAAAATTGGTCGTGAAGAATTTAAAGTCACAATACCATGTTGTCCATGTTTTATAGAAAAATTAAGTTTAATATCAATTTTAAATCCTAATAAAGATAATTTAGATATAATTATTTCTCTAATAAAAGGAACATTTTCACCAATTCCACCAGTAAATATTATTGCATCTAAACGACCATCCATTAATGCTGTATAAGCACAAATGTATTTAGAAATTCTATGACAAAAAATATCTACAGATATTTTAATCTGATTATTAAGATTATAATTACTCTCTAAATAACGAAAATCACTACTAACTCCACTTAATCCTAATAAACCTGATTTTTTAGTTAATAATTCTTCAATATCATCAATACTCATATTAGCATTTTTATACATAAAAAAAATAATTGCCGGATCTATATCACCACTTCGAGTGCCCATAACTAATCCTTCTAATGGAGTTAATCCCATAGATGTATCTACACAGATACCATTACATATAGCAGAAACAGAAGCTCCATTACCTAAATGACAAGTAATAATATTTAATGAATTAAATTTTTTATTTAATAAAAAAGAAGCCTCATAAGCTACATATTGATGACTAATTCCATGCGCACCATAACGTCTAATACCATATTTTTCATAAAAATAATATGGAATTGCATATAAAAACGATACATTAGACATATTTTGATAAAAAGAAGTATCAAAAACAGCTACATTTTTTTTTGATAATAAAGGATATTTTTTAATAATTTTTTTAATACCGATTAAATTGGCGGGATTGTGTAAAGGAGCAAAAATAGATGCTTCTTCAATTAAATTCATAATTTTATCATCAATTAAAACTGATTTTTTAATTTTTCTACCTCCATGTACAACTCTATGTCCTATACCAATGATTCTTTTAAAAATATCTTCTTTTTTTAAAAAAATATAATCTATAATAAAATCTAATGCATCTTCATGCGAAATATTAGAACCTATAATTTTATTATATTTTTTTTTATAACATTCCCATTTAATATAAGTATCTGATAAAAATAAACGTTCTACGATACCAAATAAATATTTTTTTTTATTTTTTGGATTTATAACAGAGAACTTTAAAGATGAACTTCCGCAATTTAAAACTAAAATTAAATTATTCAATATTGAATTACCTATTTTATATTATATGTGTCTTTTATTAAAAAAATTTATTATAATCTTTTAATAAAGTATTACTTATATCAATCTTAAAAATTTTATATAAATAATTATATTATAAATTCCGGAGATACAATGACTTTACAAAAAAAAATAATTAAATTATTAGGGGTAAAATCAAAAATTATACCAAAAATAGAAATTAAACAATCTATCCATTTTTTAAAAAAATACTTAACTTTATTTCCTCATTTAACATCTCTCATTGTAGGTATTAGTGGAGGACAAGATTCAACCTTAACTGGAAAATTATGTCAGATGGCAATACAAGAACTAAGACAAGAAAAAAAAAATATAAACTATCAATTTATTGCGTTAAGATTGCCATATGGAATTCAAAAAGATGAAAAAGATTGTCAAGATGCAATTAAATTTATATGTCCAGATCAATATTTTAATATTAATATAAAAAAATCAGTTTTAAGCAGTGAATTATCATTAAAAAAATCAGGAATACATATTTCCGATTATATAAAAGGTAATGATAAAGCACGAGAAAGAATGAAAATTCAATATAGCGTCGCTGCAGTGAAAAAAGGATTAGTCGTTGGAACTTCTAATGCTGCAGAAATAATTACTGGATTTTTTACTAAATACGGAGATAGTGGAACAGATATTAATCCTATTTCTCAGTTAAACAAAAAACAAGGACGATCTTTGTTAAAAGAATTAAATTGCCCTAAGCATCTCTATCTTAAAAAACCAATGGCTGATCTAGAAGATCAAAAACCACAACAAGATGATGAATCTGTTTTAGGAATTTCATATAATATAATTGATTCTTATTTAGAAGGACACAAAATAGATACTATAAGTCAAAAAATTATTGAAACCCTATATTTAAAAACAGAACATAAACGAACACTTCCATTTACAATATTCAACAAATAAAAAAATAAATACTTTAATGTAAAATTAATTTTCTTTGTTCAATAGAATGAATTTGTAACTTAATAATTTCACTAATAGGATCTTCAGGACAATGTTCAATAAAATAAATTAAATCTGCTAAAGCAATATGATGACATTCTAATTGTGCATATATTAATCCTCGATCACGAATTTCATATGGATTATTTGGATCTATATGTAATAAAATATTACTTACATTTAATGCTAGTTCCATTTTTTTTTCTTCTATTAACGCTGATTTTAATGTATCTAGTATTTTTCGAATCACATTCATAGATGTAGCTTTATATAAATCATTATCATATAATTCTGCTGTAGGACTAATATTACCCTTTAACCATACTTTTAATATGTGTTTATTTAAAATTTCTCCATTAAAAGGATTTATTAACCATTTCTTTTTATCAATCCAATCTGCTCTTAAAAGTAATTGTGTAGGAAAAATAACAGGATTTAATGGTAAATGTAATGATTGAGCAATATATAAAAAAAGAATGCCTAAAGAAACTGCAGTTCCTTGATGTGTTTTTAATACATAATCTATCCATAATACATCTGATAATTTATATATTCCACTTGCACCACCAAACTGCCAATGCTCATAAAATAATTCTAACAATTTTTCTAATTGTCGATGAGGTTTTTGTTCAGAAGTAATATATGACTTTGCTTCTTGTACTTTATTATTTAATTCTAATAAAACAAATTCTGTAGGAAAATCTTCTCGAATAATCTTAGAAGTTGTAAGAATAGAATCAAAAAGTGATAATTTAGAAAAATCAATATTAGAAATAGATTTCATATTATTAGCAATATTAATATTTTTAGATGATTAAAAATGAAAATGTTATTAATAATTATATTTTAGAATATATCTCAAATGAGAATATAGCTATATTTTATTATAAATACATTATGTTATCTATATATTACGTATACTATCAAAATCAATATATAATTTATTTTACTTTTTTTCCAATTGTAACACGATCATTTCCTCCATAATCTTTGTATGATTGTATATCAGAAAATTTATATTTTTGAAATAAATATTGTATTATAGACTTTTGTTTCCATCCATGTTCAATTAACAACCAACCATTATATAATAAATATTGAAAAGAAGTTTTGATAATTAATTCAATATCTGCAAAACCATTTTTATCAGAAAAAAGGGCATTAATTGGTTCAAATAAAATATCTCTTTTTAGATTCTTTATTTCATTAATGCTAATATAAGGTGGATTACTAACAATAATATCAAATTTTTTATAAATATGTGAAAACCAATTACTATAAAAAAAATAAATATTATGTAATTTTAATTTTAATGCATTAAATTTAGCTATTTTTAATGCTTGTTTTGAATTATCAATACCAGTAATGCTCCATGTTGGACATGTATTAGCTAAAGCCAAAGCAATTGCACCACAACCAGTTCCTAAGTCGAGAATTGAAGAATATGGATTCGAAATTTTTTCTATAGTTTTTTCTACTAATATTTCTGTATCAGGTCTTGGAATAAGAGTATCATAGGAAACACGTAAAGACAAAGACCAAAATTCTTTTTCTCCTGTTAAATATGCCATCGGTTCTCCAAGAGATCGACGATGCACTAAATTAGTTAAACATTTTAATTTTATATCACTTATTTTAATATTATTTAAAATAAAAATATCAATTGGAGAACACTGAGTAACATGCATTAATAATAATTCTGCTTCATATTTTGGATTATCACAATAAGATAATTTTTTAACAGTTTTTTCTATCCATAATTTAATATTCATAATTTTATAATTGAGATAAAGAAGCAAGCATATCAGCTTGATATTCTTGCATAATTGGATTAATTAATAAATCTAATTTTCCTTGTAATACTTCATCTAACTTATAAATAGTAAAATTAATTCTATGATCAGTAATTCGATTCTGAGGAAAATTATATGTTCGATTGCGATCTGAACGATCTCCACTGCCCAATAATAATCGTCTCATAGAAGAATTTTCTTCATGATTTTTCGCTAATTTTGCAGCAAAAATACGTGCTGAAAGAATAGATAAAGCTTTAGCTTTATTTTTATGTTGTGAACGTTCATCTTGACATTCTACTACTTGACCAGTAGGAATATGTGTGATTCTAATTGCAGAATCAGTGGTATTAACATGTTGACCACCTGCGCCAGATGAACGAAAAGTATCAATCTTCAAATCAGAAGGATTAATATCCTCTTGTTTATCTTTAGGTTTTACGGGCATAATAGCTACTGTACAAGTTGATGTATGTATTCTACCTTGTGATTCTGTTTCTGGTACTCGTTGAACACGATGCCCGCCAGATTCAAATTTTAAACGACCGCATACCCCATCTCCGGTAATTTTTGCAATTATTTCTTTAAAACCACCTTTTTCACTCTCACTCATACTAATAACTTCAATATTCCACATACATCTTTCAGTATATCTAGTATACATCCGAAATAATTCACCAGCAAAAATAGAAGACTCATCTCCTCCTGTAGCAGATCTTATTTCAATAAAACAACTATGTTTATCATTAGGATCTTTAGGTAATAATAATATTTTAATTTTTTTTTCCAGTAATCGCATCTTATTCTTAAGAGAATAAAATTCTTCTTGTGCTATATCATGAAATTCTTTATCTTGAAATAAAGATTGGATATTTTTTTTCTCTAATGCTAATTTCTCCCATTTCATAAACAATTTTATTATTTCAGAAAGTTGTAAATATTCTTTTGATAATTTTTTAAATTTTTTTTGATTTAATATAATATTTTTTTCAGTCATCATAATTTCAATTTCTTCATAACGATTTTTCAGACACTGTAATTTATTTAAAATAGAATTATGCATATTAAATTATCTCATTTATTAATAATTTTTTAAAATATTTAGAATAAAATATTTATATATATTTAAAAAAAAAATAAAATATTAATAGTAGTATAGTATAGAAATATCATTAAAAAACATGAAATCATTATGTTTTAATACATAATTACAAATTTTATAATATAAAAAATGTATTTTATTAAGCTCTTCAATTGATATCAGAATTAAAGACTATTAATATTTATATACCTCAAAATATATTTTTCTATATTTAAGTAATATTATTGATATTGTATAAAAAATTTAAAATTTTTCCATAATACATTATAAATACATCATAATAATATCAATATTTTTATTAACAACGTTTTATATTTTATAAAAATATATTTATATCTCTTTTCAATATAACATTATAATAATAATATAAAAGAATGCTATTCACTTATTATAAAAATATAGGATAAAGTTTTTTTATGTCTGATATGAAGCTATTTTCTGGAAATTCTATTCCACGACTCGCTCAATTTATTGCAAATCAATTATATATAAAATTAGGTAATGCAATTGTAAGCCGATTCAGTGATGGTGAAATTAGTGTTCAAATCAATGAAAATGTTCGTGGTGGAGACGTATTTATCATACAATCTACTTGTGCTCCTACTAACGATAATATAATGGAATTAGTAGTTATGGTAGATGCTTTGAGAAGAGCTTCTGCAGGTCGAATTACAGCAGTAATACCATATTTTGGATATGCTCGTCAAGATAGACGAGTCAGATCAGCACGTGTACCTATTACAGCTAAAGTAGTAGCTGATTTTTTATCTAGTATTGGAGTTGATCGTGTTTTAACAGTTGATTTACATGCTGAACAAATTCAAGGATTTTTTGATGTTCCTGTTGATAATGTTTTTGGTAGCTTAATTCTATTAGAAGATATGTTACAAAGAGAACTAAAAAATCCTATTGTTGTATCACCAGATATTGGTGGAGTTATAAGAGCTAGAGCAATTGCAAAACTTTTATATGATACTGATATGGCTATTATTGATAAAAGAAGACCACGAGCTAATATTTCTCAAATTATGAATATTATTGGTGATGTTGAAAATCGTGATTGCATTTTAGTAGATGATATGATAGATACAGGTGGAACATTGTGCAAAGCAGCAGAAGCGCTAAAAGAAAGAGGCGCTAAAAGAGTATTTGCTTATGCCACTCATCCCATTTTTTCTGGAGAAGCTCCAGACAATTTAAAAAACTCTGTTATTGATGAAGTAGTAGTATGTGATACCATTCCATTATCAAAAAACATTCAATTATTACCTAATGTTAGAACGCTAACTCTTTCTGGAATGCTAGCAGAAGCAATAAGACGCATTAGCAACGAAGAATCTATTTCTGCTATGTTTGAACATTAATATATTATTTTATTTAACTTTTATACTAAGCACACTATAATATTAATATCATAATAATGTGCTTAGTCTATCTAATAAAAAATTATTTTTATAAAAATATATATAATTTTAATATAATATTAACCATCTATTTTTTTTGCTATTATAAACTCAGAAACAGTTATAAAAGAACCAAATACAATTACTAAATCTTCTGGATGTAATCGTTTTTTTACTTCTATCCAAGCTTTGTGAATATTTTTTAAAAAAAAAGTATTATCTGTAAATAAATATTTTTTTAATTGATATATTGTTGCAGTACGATTTGTTTTTAGAGGTGCTGCATACCAATAATTAATAGTGTGTTTTAATGGCAAAATAATATTACGAATATCCTTATCATTTAATATTCCTATTATCGCATATATTTTACCATGTATATTCATTTTTCTAATTTTTTTGGATAAATACAAAGCAGCATCTGCATTATGTGCAACATCTAAAATAATTTGAGGAAAATAAGAAATTGTATGAAATCTACCAATTAAATATATAGTAGAAATAGATTTTCTTATAGTATTAATATTAACTTGTAATCCAGAATAATATACTGCTGATAAAGCAACAGAAACACTAGAGATGGGTATTTTCGGAATGTCTAAATTATATATATTTATATATTCATGAAAAAAATTCCAGCTATTATTATGATTATGTGTCCAGTACCAATCTATATTATTTTTTTTTAATATAACTTTATTTGATTTTGCTATTTTATTAATACAATTAGGAATATTACTATCTCCAATAATCGCAATTCTACCAGATCTAAAAATACCTGATTTTTCTCTTGCAATACTTTCTCGATCAGCTCCTAATAAAGAAATATGATCTATTCCTATATTGGTAATAATCGATATATTAGAATCTATAATATTAGTCGCATCTAGTCGCCCACCTAATCCTACTTCTAATATAATAATATCTAATAAATAATGTTTAAATAAAAATAAAGCAGATAATGTAATAAATTCAAAAAAACTTAATATAATTGAACCTCTTGCTTTCTCTATTTGTAAAAATGAAAAAACATGGTATTGCTCTTCTAAAATGTTACCATTAATTTTTACTCTTTCTAAATAGCTTACTATATGAGGAGATGTATATAGACCAACACGATAACCAGAATTCAAAAAAATTTTTTCTAGCATAGCACATGTTGTACCCTTTCCATTTGTTCCTGCCACAGTAAATATAAAAGCATTCATACTTAATAAATTTAATCTTTTAGCAATTAAATATACATTGGTAAGATTTAATGTTATATTTTTATTAAATTTTTTTAGATATTCTAACCATGTTAATAAGGCATTATGTTTAATGTCCATATTTTTATTAAATGTTCACAATATAAATATAATAATAATTGCATTTTAAATAAAAATAGTAGAAATAAAAATATATTTATTAAATAATATTGTAAACCAATTAAAATAAAATAACTGATAAACTATCTTTAAAAAGTAAAAATAATCAAAAGATTACTAGTAATAAAATATTTTTTACTATAAATATTCTTGGTAATTAGAAAAAATAATTTTTAATCTAATTAATGTATAAATAATCTAAAAAATACATTAACTCATTCAATTTATAAAAAAATACAATTTTCAGAGAAAATTATAGTAGAGCATAATATTACTACTCTCCATATGCTATATAATAAAATTTTTTTTGATAAATCAAAGATATAGAAAATGACTTAAAAATCAAAAACTAAATAAATACGTTATCTATTGAGAATAGTATTTCTAATAAATATTTAGTAATAAAATCTATTATTTAATAATTTGTAAAAATTATGCATTTATCATAATATATAATATACCAAAATAATAAAATAAAAAAAAAATAAAAAAACCAATAAAAATCATAAAAATAAATTTTTTCAACATATAATTTCGATTTATTTTTTTATATCTAACATAATCTATTATAAAATTTATTACAGTTATAAAAAAACATCTAAAACTGATAACCTTAAAAACTTTATTAAAAACTCTTGTTCATAGAGAAATATTAAATATATAATATATATATTATTAAAATTTTAAAAATAAATAAATAATTTTACTAAATTTATTAAAATATTAGGGAAAATACCCAGTATTAATAACATTATTCCAGAAAATAATATAATTATTCCAGAAAAAGTATATATCCAACGAGTAGATATACTAATATTATTACCTGATAATTGTAATGGATTCAAATACAAATTAATAATTATTCTTAAATAACAATAAAAACCTAATACACCACCAATAAAAAATGCCATTCCCAAAAACCATAAATGATTTTGAATAATAATAGATAATATATAAAACTTACCAATAAAACCAAGAGTAATAGGAACACCTGCTAAAGAAAGACATACTATTGTCATAATTACTGCTAAAATTGGTTGTCTCCAAAAAAGACCTTGATATGCAGGCATAATATCTACATCATTTGAATTATTAGGGTTTGATATAATATTAATAATTCCAAAAAAACATATATTACTAAAAAAATAACTTATTAAATAAATACTTATAGTTTCTAAAGAGAATAAATAATTATATCGTAAAGTTAACAATGTAATTAACATATAACCTAATTGAGAAATAGATGTATATCCAAACAACCTTTTTATATTATTTTGCATAATTGCCATTAAATTACCAAAAATAATAGATAAAAATATCATTAAACATATTATTTCATATAATATTGTATTGTTTTCGAATAAAATATACGGGAAAAAATTGAATAAAAGAGCAATAATAGAAATTTTTGCAGCATTAGAAAAAAAAGATAAAACCAATGCAGGAGTTCCTTGATATATATCAGCAATCCATAGATGAAAAGGAAAAATAGATAGTTTAAAAAATAAAGATAAAAAAATCATACATAAACCAAATAATACTACTAATTTTTCACTATTATATGAGACTATATTTAATATCTGACTAATAGAAGAAAAATTTAAACTTCCAGAAACAGAATATATCCATGCGATACCTAATAATAAAAAACTAGATGATATACTTGATAAAATAATATATTTTAATGAAGATTCTAAAGAATATTTATATTTATGAGAATAAAAAATTAGGCCAAAAATAGGAAAAGATATAATTTCAATGTTAACAAATAACGATGACATATGATGAGATATTGTTAATCCTATAGAACCTAAAGTAGAAATAAGAATTAATAAATAAAATTCTTCTTTATTAAATTGATATTTTGATAACCAAGAATAAGCAAAAATACAAGTAGTAATACTCGATAATAAAATCATAGAAATATATAATACCGAATATCGAGTGATATAAAATAAAGCTGTTATATATTGAGGAATAACTTTATTTACTAAGAATAAAGAAAAAAAAGATATAATTAGACCGGATATACTTAATGCAGAAACAAAAAAATGATTTCTCTGAAAAGCAATAGATAACATTACGATAGTTGCTGTTAATATTAAAATTAACAATGGTAGTAAAACTGTAAATTCTTCTAAATTCATAATCATTGCTAATTAAAACCTTATTATTAAAAAGAATCATCAAATGTTTTTTTAATATTCATTAAAGAATATTTTGTAGTATCTAAAAATATTTGCGGTTTTAAGCCAATAAAAATTACAATTAAAATTAATGATAATGATATCCATAACTCTTTTATACTAATAGAAAATAAAAAAAATTCTTTTTTAGATGTGCCATAATAAATTTTTTGCATAATATTTAAAGAATATATAGCAGAAAAAAACATACCTATAGTTGAAAGAATAGAGATAATAGGTGAAATTTTAAAAATGCTTGATAAAATTAAAAATTCACCAATAAAATTTCCTGTTCCAGGTAATCCTAAATTTGCTAAAGAAAAAAATAAACTAAACCCAGGAATCCAGTAAATATATCTCCATAAACCTCCCATTTGACGAATATCTTGTGTTTTAAAACGCTTATATAATTGACCAGATAAAATACACAAAGCAGAACTAGAAATAGTATTTGATAATATCTGTATTATTAAACCTTGTAATGCTATAAAATGATTACTATATATTGCAATAATTATTAATCCCATATGGGAAATAGAAGAATACGCAATAAAACGTTTGATATCTGTTTGCCAAAAAGCTACGAAAGCCCCATAAAAAATACTAATCAACCCTAAACACATTGCTATTGCAGAAAAATATTTAGTTGCATGGGGAAAAAGAATAATATTATAACGTAAAAGAGCATACGGTGCCGTTTTTAAAAGAATACCTATTATATCAATAGAACCACATGTAGGTAAATAAGAATGAGTATCAGGTAACCATCCATGAAAAGGGAAAATTGACATCTTTACTGCAAAAGCTATAAAAAAACATAGCATAAAAATATATTCTTTATACAAAGGCATTGAAGTATTAATTAATAAATGATAATTAAATGTTAATATTTGATGGTTTTCGTAATAAGTAAAAACTAATCCTAATATTCCTGCTAACATTAATAAACCAGAAGATTGTGTATACATAAAAAATTTATTAGCTGCTATTACTCTTTTGTTTCCTGTACTACTTTTACGACCCCATAATATAATTAAAAAATACATTGGAACTAAAATTAATTCCCAAAAAAAGAAAAATAAAAATAAATCACCCGCAATAAAAACACCTATTACACCAGTTAATATCAACATCAAATTAAAATAAAAAAAACCTTCATTTTCATGAATTTCATTCCAAGAACATAATATAGCTATAATACCTAAAAAACTAGTTAAAATAACCATTAAAAGAGATAAACCATCAACAACAATATTAAATTCAATGCTAAATCTTGATATCCAATCAGTTATAAAC
The DNA here is from genome assembly GCF_049314985.1 of Buchnera aphidicola (Pterocomma populeum). GTDB lineage: Bacteria > Pseudomonadota > Gammaproteobacteria > Enterobacterales > Enterobacteriaceae > Buchnera > Buchnera aphidicola_BQ. The sequence continues at coordinate 352,021 of NZ_CP186013.1, read as the reverse complement.
TCATGATTATAAGGCATAAAATTATCAATTTGAAAAAAATTATAATCTTCTATGCACCACATCATTAAAGTAATAAATAATGTTAATCCCATTCCTATTAAAGCAACCCAACGTGAAAAATTTTTTTTAAAATATGAAAAAAAAAGAGAAAAAATACTACTTAAAAATGGAATAATAATTAAAGAGCATATTAACATTACAAATATATTCCCATTGTTTACTAAAAACATTTAATTAATAAAAAATAAAATAAACATAAATATTACAATAATACTAAATACAAAAAACAATATGTAATCTCTGATATAACCATTTACCGTTTTTAATAAAAATCGATTAATAATAGTTATTATATAAATAAAAGAATTTATACTTATAGTAATAAAATCAAAACTTAAAATTTTAGAAACATATAAATATAATTTTTTAAAAAAAATATTATAAAACCAATTAAAACCCCAACCATTATATAAAAAATAAAATATTTTTTTTATAATCTTTATTTTATTAATTTTATAAATTATAATTGGATTTTCAACCCACAAATAATAAGATACAAATACTCCTAATATAGAGATCATACTAGACATAATTTCAAATTCTAATTTACCATAATTGTTTGTTATAACTGATGGAAACACAAAACACAATGGTGGAAAAATAAAAGAACCAATAAAAGTAGATCCAATTAATAAAAAAAATAAAGGAAAATTATGTGATAATCCTTTAGATAAAGTAATATTTTGAATATTATTTCTGTGAAATATAACAAAAATCATTCTAAATGTATAAATTGAAGTTAAAAAAGAACAAAATAAAGCAATAAAAAAGAAATTTAAATGACCACTTTGCAATACACTAAATAAAATATTTCCTTTGCTATAAAATCCAGAAGTTAATAAAGGAAAAGAAATTAAAGATGCACCACCAACTAAAAAATTAAAATATAAAAAAAGTGATTTTTTACGTGAAATACTCATTTTAAAAATATTTTTTTCATTTTGACTTTCTAAAATTAAAGATCCTGCAGATAAAAACAATAATGCTTTAAAAATAGCATGCATAATTAAATGAATAATAGCAGCACTCCAAGCTTGAATACCTAATGCTAAAAACATATAACCAATCTGACTCATAGTAGAATATGCTAAAATACGTTTAATATCCGTTTGCACTATCGCAGATAAACTAGATAATAAAATAGTTAATATTCCAATGAAACTGATACAATATAAAACTTCTGGAGTAAATAAAAATAAAAAATGAATTCTTGATATTAAATATATACCTACTGTAACCATAGTAGCTGCATGTATTAAAGCAGATACAGGAGTAGGACCAACCATGGCATCAGTTAGCCAAGTCTGTAATGGTAATTGTGCTGATTTTCCAATAACACCAATTAATAATAAAATATTAATTATATTTAGATGAAAAATATTATCTATATTTAAAATATTAGATAAAAAATAAATATCTTGAAAATTTAATGTACCGTATTTTTGATATATTAAGAAAAATGCAATCATTAAAAAAATATCAGATATTCGTGTTATAATAAAAGCTTTAAAAGCACATTGAACATTATATTCTTTTGAATAATAAAAACTAATTAATAAATAAGAACATACGCTTACACCTTCCCATCCTAAATACATAAATAAGAAATTATCTGCTAATACTAGTGTTAACATACTTGCTATAAATAAATTAGTATAAGCAAAAAAACGTGAATAACCTTCTCTTGATTTCATATACCAAATAGAAAAAATATGTATTAATAAACCTATACATGTCACTACATCTAACATACTTAAAGATAATCCATCCAGCATAAAACCAATATCAATATTTAATTCATTAATAGACATCCAAGTCCATAATTTTTGTACAACAAGATAAGAAGGATTATGTATAAATTGTATAGTATAAAAAATAGAAATTAAAAAAGATATTAAAATAGAACAAATTCCTATATTTTTTACATTTTTTTTAGATATTTTTCCTTGTGAAAAAGAAAGTGATAAAAAGCTCATTAATGGAAATAAAATTATAAAAAATATAATATTCATCCACTCATCTCACTTAATGTATTAATATTTAATGTTTTATTACGTCTATATAAGCGTAATAGCAAAGCTAATGCTATACTTGCTTCTGCAGCAGCTAAAGTAATAGCAAAAATATATATTATTTGACCATCTACTTGCTGCCAATACGAACTAACTACAATCAAAGCTACTCCTACAGCATTCATCATAATTTCTAAACTAATTAAAATAAATAGTATATTACGACGAACTAAAAGTGATGTTAAACCAAGTAAAAATAATATTAACGATAAAAATAATCCATCAAATAAAGAAATCATAAATTATTATCCTCATAATTACTAATGTAATATAATTTTTTCTTGTTATTATAATTTTTTGTATTTTTTTCTTTTCCAATATGAAACACCACTACTAATGCTGACAATAATAACATTGATAGTAATTCAACTAATAATACATAAGGACCAAATAAACTGATACCGACCATTTTTGAATCTATTATTGTGGAATATATAGATCGATTCTTTAAAAATAAAATAACATAAGACATAAAACAAAATAAAATGAATGATAATATACTTGGTAAAATCCAAAATTTAGGATGTAAATCTTCGTATTCTTGATCACTAGATTTAGAATCTACATTTAACATCATGATTACAAAAACAAATAAAACCATAATAGCGCCAGCATAAATAATAGCTTCTAAAGATCCTATAAAAAAAGCACCTAATAAAAAAAATATAGCAGATATAGATAACATTGAAATAATGAGATATAACAAAGAATATATTGCATTTTTTTGAATAATAACTAATAAAGTAGATATAATAGCAATTAATGAAAATGTATAAAAAATAAATAACATAATAATACTCTTTATGGTAATAAATCCTTTACGCTAATTGGTTTATGTTCAATATCTAATGTTCCTTTTTCTTTATCCTTTAAAGCTACACCAGAAAAATTATAAAAATTATAATCTGAATATTTTCCTGGACCTGAAATTAATAAATCCTTTTTTTCATAGATTAAATTAGATCTCTTAAACTCAGATAATTCAAAATCAGACATTAATTGAATAGCAGCAGTAGGACAAGCTTCTTCACATAAACCACAAAAAATACAACGTGAAAAATTAATTCTAAAAAACTCTGGATACCAACGACCATTGATTAATTCGGATTTTTGTAAAGAAATACACCCTACAGGACAAACAACAGCACATAAATTACAAGCAACACAACGTTCTTCACCATCTACATTACGCGTTAATATTATACGACCACGATAACGCGGTGATAAATATACTGGTTCTTCTGGATACATTCTTGTTTCAGATTTAAATAATATATTTATGCCAACCATCCAAATACTTCGTATTTGCGTGAAAAAACCCATAATAATATTTTTTAAATTCATAAATAAAATTTCTCTTAAACTGTTTTAAACAATATAAAAAAAGAAGTTAAAATCAAATTTAATAATGTTACAGGAAAGCAAAATTTCCATCCAAATGATAACATATGATCGTATCTTGGTCTTGGTAAAGATGCTCGAATTAAAATGAAAATAAAAATAAAAAATATTGTTTTAATAATAAACCATAACATACCAGGTAACCAAGGACCTAACCATCCTCCAAAAAACATTATAGCTATAATAGAAGAAATAATTATAATAGAAATATATTCTCCAATAAAAAATAAACCAAATTTCATACCAGAATATTCAATATGATAACCATCAGCTAATTCTTGCTCAGATTCCGGTTGATCAAAAGGATGTCTATGACAAATAGATAACCCTGCTATAAAAAAAGTTAAAAAACCAAAAAATTGTGGAAATATATTCCAAAGATTTTTTTGACTATAAACAATATCTATCATATTAAAAGAACCAGATTGAGCTACTACACCCATTAAAGATAAACCTAAAAAAACTTCATAACTTAAAGTTTGAGCAGCAGCTCGAACAGATCCTAATAATGCATATTTATTATTACTAGACCATCCAGCTAACAAAATTGAATAAACAGATAAACTAGACATTATTAAAAAAAATAATATCCCAATATTCAAATTAATAATAAAAAATTTTTCTGTAAAAGGTATAGTAGCTATTACCAATAACAAAGAGATAAAAGCAATTACTGGAGCTATAATAAATACTACTTTTTGACTAAATGGAGGAACCCAATCTTCTTTAAATAAAATTTTAATCATATCAGCACAAATTTGCAAACTTCCTCTCCATCCTACACGATTCGGACCACATCTATTTTGAAAACAGGCTAATAACTTACGTTCAACTACACTTAATATAGCGCTAGAAAAAATCATAAAAAAAAATATAAATATAACTTTAAAAAATGATAGAACAATAGTAAAAATATTAGTTTCTAAAAACATCATTGAATAAATTCCCGTAAATATTGAATTTTTTGACCAATCATGGATATGGGAAAATTTTTTCTTCCTATGGGTAAACCTATTTGCTTTCTTTTTAAATATTTTGATAATTTTACTTTTAAACAATATTTTTTATTTAAACAATAAAATTCTATTATAGAATTTTTATTCAATCCTAATGTTAATGCATCTGATATGCTTATTAATGCATATAATGAAATAATATTTTTTCTTATTATAGAGGAATATTGTGTCATTTCTTCATTTCCAAAAAGATGATAATAAGGAATTATATACCATTCTTTCTGTTTTAAATATGGCTCTATAATCAATTTAAAATAAGAACTTATTTTTTTAGTAGTATCTTTAAATACATGCACACCTGAAATACCAGAAATTAAACTTTTTCCTACTTCTTTTTGAAATTTATTCAATGCTTGAGGTGAATTCCATCCAGGAAACCATACAAATGGAATATGAGACATTAAATGATGTGGCTGATGAGATCCTTCCATAGAAAATGAAAAAATAGTATTTATATCTTTAGGCTGACAAGGTTCATGTATACTAATATGAGAACGTAAAGATGTTCTTCCACTATATCGATTAGGAGATCGAGCAATTTTTTGACCATGAATACGAAAAGAAGAATGTAATGAATTCTGTTGTATATATTTGAAAAAAGAATATTTAAAACTATAGGATTTAATTACATCATCTAAAGTTACCCAAGATTTTTTAATATTTTTTACTTTTGAATTAATAATATGTAACCACTTCCAGCTATCAATAATACAACTATTGGGATAATAAAAAAGAGGATCATATACTTGAAAAAAATGCTGTGCTCGACCTTCAAAATTTACTATAGTACCCGAGCTTTCTACAAAATTAGTAGATGATAAACTTAATTTAGAATTTTGATAAGTTTTTGTATATTGATGATCGATTGTTATAAATCTATCTTTATTTTGAAAAAGTTTATTACAATCTTCTTCTGATACATAACGATATAAATCGTATTCCATAAAAATAATTGCATCAATTTCATTATCATGAAATTTTTTTAATGCACATTCTATTGACATTCCTCCTAGAATTTTCACTCCTAATGAATTAGAAGCAGGAGTTAATAAAGATATCCCAACATCATTCATTTTTTTCTTTTTTATTGCTCTAGCGATATTAAAAGATGCTTTGATTATAGATGTACTCAAAGAATGTGAACCTGAAATAATTAATACTTTTTTAGCATTTATTAATTCTTTTGCAATTAATATTGCTTTTTTCTGCAATGTACATTTTAAATTTAATGATTTTGGTAAGCTATTATCTATCTCATGAGCAATTGCACTAGCCAACTGTATTTGATCATCAATAGAAGCAAAATAACACCATGTTGCACAATCATCTAATTTTGTTTCATGTGTATGCGTAATATATAAAGAATTCTTAATATTATCTGCTATGTTTACAATAGAAGAAGTATTCCATTGTGGAATATTATATGAATCTGATAAATCTCTTGCTTTTTTTTTCATAGATTGACGTACTGCTAAAGCAATACGGGGGGAGGTTTGTGTAATATCTTCTCCTAAAATCAAGACTACATCATAATTTTCTATTTCTTTTAATGATGGAATATGTATTGTACCATTGCATAAAATATCTATAATTAAATCAATGCATAATTGTTCTTGATGAGTCATACCATTAGAAAAATAATCTTTTCCTACTAATTCTAGTAAAGAAAAATTATTTTCTATACTAGAACGAATAGAACCAACTCCAATAATTCGTTTAAAACGTTGAAAAAATTTTATTACCATACTAATAGATTGATCAAAATTTAATGTAATTTTTTCTTTATTTACAGTATAAATAGGATTTTTAGGTCTATTTTGAAAATTTGTATGAGAATATCCAAAACGTCCTAAATCACAAATTAAGTAATGATTGATCTCTTCATGATATCTATTCTCTATACGACGAACTTCACCGTATCTCTCTCCAATACTAATATTGCATCCAATACTACAATTATGACATATACTTGGTCCATATTGCATATCCCACTTACGATTATATTTTTTTGAATGTGTTTTATCAGTAAAAACACCAGTAGGACATATTTCTATTAAATTTCCTGAATGTTCATTTTCTAAAGCACCATCTTCTATTCTTCCAAAATAAATATTATTATTAGCTCCATACACACCAAAATCTGTACCATCAGCATAATCTTGATAATACCTTACACATCGATAACATCCAATACAACGATTCATATCATGTTTAATAAAATTACCTAAATATTGGTTGTAATGTGTTCTTTTTTTAAAATTATATTTACGTATATTATGTTGTGTCATAACTGTCATATCCTGTAAATGACAGTGTCCTCCTTCTTCGCATACTGGACAATCATGTGGATGATTAGTTAACAATAGTTCTATTATATTTTTACGAAATTCTCTAGATTCACTGTTATTAATAGAAATAATACTATTTTCTATAACAGGAGTCATACAAGCCATAATTAAACGACCTTGATCATTCGGAGTATTATCATGTTGAGTAACAGCACACTGCCTGCATACACCAATACTACCTAATAAAGGATGCCAACAAAAATAAGGAATATTTAAACCTATTGATAAACAGGCTTGTAATAAATTGTATGATGGATTTAAATCATATTTTTTACTATCTATATAAACATGAGCCATAAGAGAATAATTCCAAAAATCTTATATTAAAATATATTTTTATAATAGTTTAATGATTGTATATAATAAATTTAAATTAAATTCTAATATTTTATTTTTATACAATTAATGTATTTTAATTCCTGCTTCAAATTCTGAACGAAAATATTTTATTGCACTTTGCAAAGGTGCAATAGCTCCAGGTGCATGCGCGCAAAATGTTCTTCCTGGTCCTAAATCAATACATAATCTTTCTAAAAGTTCTATATCATTTTTTTGACCTTGATTATTTTTTAATGTCTTAAGAATTTTTACAATCCATGGTAAACCTTCTCTACATGGAGTACATAAACCGCATGATTCACGTGCAAAAAAAATCTCCAAATTATATACTAAAGAAACCATATTAATTGTATTATCTACAGCCATTGCAAGACCTGTACCTAAGCGACTGCCAATTTTCTGAATACTATTGAAATTCATAGGAACATCCAAATGAATAGAAGTAAGAAATCCTGTTCCTGCGCCACCTGGTTGCCATGCTTTTAAAATTAATTTTTTTTTCATTCCAAGAGCATAATCTTCTAATATTTCACGAGCAGTAATACCAAATGGTAATTCCCAAACACCTGGATTATTGACATTTCCTGAAAAACCCATTAATTTTGTACCACAATCCTCACTTTTTGATAAATTTTTATACCATTTTATACCATTTAATAAAATAGATGGTACATTACACAAAGTTTCAACATTATTTACACAAGTAGGTCGACCCCATAATCCAAAAAAAGCTGGAAATGGAGGTTTTGATCGAGGATTAGCTCTTCGTCCTTCTAAAGAATTAATTAATGCTGTTTCTTCACCACAAATATAACGACCAGCACCAGTATGAATAATAATATCACAATCAAATCCCGTGCCTAAAATATCTAATCCAATATAACCACATTGTTTTGACTCTTTTATAGCTTTTTGAAGTATTTCTTCTGCTTTAATATATTCACCTCTTAAAAAAATATATGCACAAGATACTTTTAATGCAAATGCACTTAATAAAATACCTTCAATAAGTTGATGTGGAATTTTTTCCATCAATAATTTATCTTTATATGTTCCTGGTTCCATTTCATCAGCATTACATAGTAAATAACGAATTTTAGAATTATTATTCTTAGACATCAAACTCCATTTTAAACCAGTTAAAAATCCAGCACCACCTCTACCTTTTAAACCAGAATTTTGTATTATTTTTACAACATTTTCTGGTGATTCATTGTGTAATGTTTTTTTATAGGCAAGATATCCATTTTTACTACAATATTCTTTAATCCATACAGTATTTTCATCATCTCTTAAGCGCCATGTTAAAGGATGAGTTTCTGCAGTACGTAAAATTATCTTCATTTATATGATTTCAGTATATTTGGTATTAATTCTGGAGTTACATTAAAATACATATTATCGTTAATCATAATAACTGGACTTTTATCACAAGCTCCTAGACAACAAGTTGGTAATAAAGTAAATACATGATTTAACGTTGTTTCTCCTAATTTTATTTTTAAATAATCTTTTAAAAATATCTCGTTTTTTTTATAACCTGTTATATAACATACAACACTATCACAATAACGAATAATATTTTTTCCTACAGGTTGACGAAAAATTTGACTATAAAACGTTGCTACACCTTCTACTTCACTAGGATTAATTTTTAATATTTTAGCAATAGCATAAATAGCTTGATCACATATCCAACCACGTTTTTTTTGTACAATTTTTAACGCTTCTATAGAAACGGATCGAGAATTTTCATAATATTTTTTTTGATCTTCTATTTCATTTTTTTCTTCAATAGTCAATCTAAATGTAGTACAAATTTCTCTTATTTTATTATGTTTTTTTTTATACATTATTATCTATCCACGTCTGACATTACAAAATCTATGCTGCCTAAATATACAATTAAATCAGAAATAAGACTGCCACGAATTACTGAAGGTATTTGTTGTAAATGTGGAAAACTTGGTGTTCTTATACGAGTTCTATAACTCATGGTACCACCATCACTAATTAAGTAATAACTATTAATTCCTTTTGTAGCTTCAATCATTTGAAAGCTTTCATTAATTGGCATAACAGGCCCCCAAGAAACTTGTAAAAAATGTGTAATCATAGAATCAATATTTTTTAAAACATCGTCTTTAGATGGAGGCGTAGTTAAAGGATGATCAGATTTAAAGGGACCTAGTGGCATATTTTTTAAACATTGCTCTAAAATAATTAAACTTTGATAAATTTCTTCTACTTTAATCATTACTCTTGTATAAGAATCACTAATACCATTACCTATAGGAACATCAAAAACAAAATTTTGATATCCTGAATATGGCCTCCATTTTCTTACATCAAAATCTAAACCAGTAGCCCGCAATCCAGCTCCAGTCACTCCCCATTTTATTGCGTCTTTTTGATTATATTCTGCTATACCCTTAGAACGGTGAATTAAAATACTGTTTTTTAAAGACATTTTTATATAATACTTTAATCTTTTTGGCATCCAGATCAGAAATTCTTTTAATAAAATATTCCATCCTTTAGGTAAATCTTGCGCTACTCCGCCAATACGAAACCAAGCAGGATGCATACGAGCACCTGTAATTGCTTCAATTAAATCATAAATTTTCTGGCGATCAGTAAAAGCAAAAAAAACTGGTGTCATACAACCAACATCTTGTATAAAAGTGGAAATATATAATAAATGACTGTTAATCCGAAATAACTCTGATAACATGATTCGAATTACTTCTGCTTTTTCAGGAACACAAATACCCGACAATTTTTCTATGGCTAAAACATATGGCATTTCATTAACACATCCACCAAGATATTCAATACGATCAGTATATGGAATATAACTATGCCATGTTTGACGTTCTGCCATTTTTTCTGCTCCACGATGGTGATATCCAATATCAGGAACACAATCTACAATTTTTTCACCATCTAATTGTAATACAATTCTAAATGCACCATGAGCAGAAGGATGATTAGGTCCTAAATTTAAAAACATAAAATCCACATTTTTATTTTTGCGTTTCATACCCCATAATTCTGGTCTAAATTTCAAATTGTCCATTTCTAAATCTTCTTTTTTCTCATTTAAAAAAAAAGATTCTAAATCAGTTGCTCTAGCAGGATAATTTTTTCTTAATGGATGTCCTTTCCAACTATGTGGCATAATAAGCCGTGTTAAATTAGGATGTTTTTCAAAAACAATACCAAACATTTCCCATGTTTCACGTTCATACCAATTAGAATTAGGAAATAAACTGATTAACGTAGAAACATTTAAATCATGTTCTAATAATGGTATTTTTAACATAATATCAGAATTTCTTTCGATAGATATTAAATGATAAAAAACAGAAAAATCTGCTTTAGGTAAGTCATTTCTAAATTGACGCAGACGTTCATCAACACCATGTAAATCAAAAAGAAAATTATAAGGACGAGGTACATTATATAAAAAAAACCCTATTTTTAATAATAAAGACCGATCTATCCAAATAATCGGAAAACCCGTATGTGCTATTTGAAAATGCAATAATTTATTCCCAAAAACATCAAATAATTGATTAATTAATAAATCTTCTGATTTTTTTTTAATATCTAAAGAATCATTTTTCTTAATTACATCCATCGTGCATTTCTCTTTCTTTTTTATTAAAAGTACTACTGTAAATTATTTTTATTTAATTAATATAATTATGTAATTAATTATATGATTTTATTCTATATTATATATTTTCTGGATTAGGTAAATTCACAATAGAAATTCTTTTATCTCTTTTTATTTTTTTTTCTGATAACATATTTTTATGATATATCCCTTGATCACCAATAACCCAAGACAACGGCCTTCTTTCTTCTTGAATTAATTTTTGTAAAAGCATTAAAGCTTGTATATATGCTTCTGGACGAGGTGGACAACCAGGTATATATATATCTACAGGTAAAAACTTATCTACACCCTGAATAACAGAATATATGTCATACATACCTCCAGAATTAGCGCAAGCACCCATCGAAATAACCCATTTTGGCTCTAACATCTGATCATATAACCTTTGAATAACAGGAGCCATTTTTATAAATGGTGTCCCTGCAATCACCATAACATCTGCTTGTCTAGGTGAAGCTCTTAAAACTTCAGCACCAAATCGCGAAACATCATGAATAGAAGTAAAAGAAGTTACCATTTCTACATAACAACAAGATAATCCAAAATTATAAGGCCAAAGAGAATTTTTTCGACCCCAATTAACTAATTTATGTAATAAATTAGTTAATTTTCCCATAAAAACATTTTTTTTTATATATTCTTTGATTGGATCATCTACAATTGTAGCTGTTTCTTGCGGATAATTTTTATTTTTATTTTTTTTATCTGCTCTAGTTAAAGTATAATTTTTCATATAAAACTCCATTGATAACATGCATAGTACAAAAAAACCAAAAAATTTATTATTAATTATATAAAAATTTAATCTATAGCTTTAATTCGAATTAAATAAAATAAACCTACAAAAAGAGAAGTAACAAAAATACATACTTCACTAAAACCTATCCATCCTAATTCACGTACACTTACAGACCAAGCATATAAATATAATGCTTCAACATCAAAAATAACAAATAAAATAGCAACTAAATAAAATTTTACTGGAAAATGAATGTGTGTATTTCCTACTGATACAATACCTGATTCAAATGGAGTATTTTTATATCTAGATTTTGATTGTCCCCCTAATAACCATCCAGATAACAACATTAAACAACAGAAAAAAAAAGAAAAAATAAAAAAAACAAAAAAAGATAAGTATTCAATCAGTAAATCTGTATTTCCTAACATATATTAGATTCCTTAAAATAAGAATATTTAATTTAATAATTTATAATAAAAATATTTTAATATTCTTTTTCTTTCTTTTAAAATAACATCATATAAATTTCTATTAAAAAATATAATAACCTGCAATTACATATATATATTTTTTAGTTAAGAAATATTTTATATAAAATACATGAATAATTTTCTTTTTTTTATACTTAACCCTTGATGAGCGAAAAAGTGACCCCATCTAATAATCATTCAACATTATAGATTAATACAATATTTCAGAATATTATATCTAGCTATTTCGTTAAAAAAGTCTATAAGTTAAATACTTAATTTATCAATATATTGAATGGGAGAAATTTCAATGGGTAAAATTATCGGAATTGACTTAGGAACAACTAATTCATGTATTGCAATTATGGATGGAAAAAAACCACGTGTTTTAGAAAATGCAGAAGGTGATCGTACTACTCCATCAATTATTGCATATACTCAAGATGGAGAAGTATTAGTTGGACAACCTGCGAAACGTCAAGCTATCACAAATCCAAAAAATACATTATTTGCCATAAAAAGATTAATTGGTAGAAAATTTCAAGATGATGAAGTACAAAGAGATATAAAAATTATGCCATATAGAATTATTAATTCTAAAAATGGTGATGCATGGATAGATGTTAAAACTAAAAAAATGGCTCCACCACAAATTTCTGCAGAAGTGCTTAAAAAAATGAAAAAAACTGCAGAAGATTATTTAGGAGAATCTGTTACAGAAGCTGTAATTACTGTACCTGCCTATTTTAATGATGCTCAAAGACAAGCAACAAAAGATGCTGGAAAAATTGCTGGATTAGAAGTAAAGAGAATTATTAATGAACCTACCGCAGCCGCTCTTGCTTATGGTTTAGATAAGGAAGAAGGAAATAAAACTATTGCAGTATATGATTTAGGTGGTGGAACATTTGATATTTCTATTATTGAAATTGATAATGTAGATAAAGAAAAAACATTTGAAGTACTCGCTACTAATGGAGATACCCATCTTGGTGGTGAAGATTTTGATAGCCGATTAATTAATTATTTAGTACAAGAATTTAAAAAAGAACAACTAATAGATCTAAGAAATGATCCATTAGCTATGCAACGATTAAAAGAATCTGCTGAAAAAGCAAAAATAGAATTATCATCTGCCCAACAAACAGATGTAAATTTACCATATATCACTGCTGATTCTACTGGACCTAAACATCTAAATATAAAAGTAACTCGTGCAAAATTAGAATCATTAGTAGAAGATTTAATAATACGCTCTATTGAACCATTAAAAATTGCCCTAAAAGATGCTGGATTATCTATTACTGATATTAATGATGTCATCTTAGTAGGAGGGCAGACACGTATGCCTATGGTACAAAATAAAGTAGCTGATTTTTTTGGTAAAGAACCAAGAAAAGATGTTAATCCTGATGAAGCTGTTGCAGTAGGTGCTGCAGTACAAGGTGGTGTCTTATCTGGAGAAGTAAAAGATGTTTTATTATTAGATGTTACTCCATTATCATTAGGAATTGAGACTATGGGGGGTATTATGACTCCACTTATAAATAAAAATACTACAATTCCAACTAAGCATAGCCAAGTTTTTTCAACAGCAGAAGATAATCAATCAGCAGTAACGATACATGTTTTACAAGGTGAAAGAAAAAAATCTATAGACAATAAATCTTTAGGTCAATTTAATTTAGATGGTATTGAACCTGCACCTAGAGGAACCGCTCAAATCGAAGTCACTTTTGATATTGATTCTGATGGAATATTACATGTATCTGCAAAAGATAAAAAAACTGGAAAAGAACAAAAAATTACTATTAAAGCTTCATCAGGGCTAAATGAAGAAGAAATAAAAAAAATGGTTCATGATGCAGAAATAAATGCAGAAACAGATCGAAAATTTGAAGAACTAATTAAAATAAGAAATCAAGGTGATCAATTAGTACACAGTACAAAAAAACAAATTGATGAATATAAAAATACCATTGATATAAAAGATAAAGAAAATATTGAAATAGAAATAAAAAAATTAGAAGAATTATTAAAAGGAGATAATCAATCTGATATTGAAAAACAAATACAAATAGTTTTAAAACAATCATCTAAATTTACAGAATTATATCAAAAACAATCAGAAGAAAAAAATAATAAAACACAATCAGCTTCTACAAAAAAAGAAGATAATGTAGTAGATGCAGAATTTGAAGAAATTAAAGATTCAAAAAAATAATATCATTAAAAAACAGCGGAAAAATAAAAAATACCACGCTGAAATCAACACGGGCGTAGAAAAAAAACTACGCCCGTGTAATTATTTTAAAAGCAGGAATAGTCAGAATGTCAAAAAAAGATTACTATCATATTCTCGGAGTCTCAAAAAATTCTGAAGACCGTGAAATTAAAAAAGCATATAAAAAATTAGCAATGAAATATCATCCTGATAGAAATCAAGGCGATAAAAATGCTGAAAATAAATTTAAAGAAATTAAAGAAGCATATGAAATTCTAATTAATCAAGAAAAAAGAAATGCATACGATCAATATGGACATGAAGCATTTGAAAATAATTATAATGGAAACAATACCCATACTACCTTTACTAGTTCTTCAGATTTTGGTGATATTTTTGGAGATGTTTTTGGTGATATTTTTGGTGGTAATAGAACACAAAGAGCTAAAAAAGGATCAGATTTATGCTATAACATGGAATTATCTCTAGAAGAAGCAGTTAAAGGAACCACAAAAGAGATAAAAATTCCAACATTACAAAAATGTAAAACATGTCATGGTAGCGGGGCAAGTGCAGGTACAAAACCCACCCCCTGTACTGCATGTTATGGAAAAGGACAAATACAAACTCGAAAAGGATTTTTTACTGTACAACAATCATGTCCTAATTGCTATGGAAAAGGTACTATAATTCATCATCCATGTTCAATATGTCGAGGTCAAGGACGAGTGGAAACACATAAAATATTATCTGTTACTATTCCACCTGGAATTGATACTAGTGATCGTATTCGTTTAAACAATGAAGGTGAAGCTGGAGCTAATAGTGCACCACCAGGTGATTTATATGTACAAATAAAAGTTAAAAAACATCCTATTTTTCAAAGAGAAGATAATAATTTATATTGTGAAGTTCCGATTAATTTTACTATGGCTGCGTTAGGTGGAGAAATAGAAGTACCTACTTTAGATGGTCGAGTAAAATTAAAAATACCATCAGAAACACAGTCTGGAAAACTATTTCGAATTAGGTTAAAAGGAGTAAAATCTGTTCAAAATAGAAAAAAAGGTGACTTATTATGTCGAGTTGTAGTAGAAACACCGGTCAATCTTAATGAAAAACAAAAAAATCTTTTATATGAATTAGGAATCAGTTTTAATGGTTTTAGAGGTGAAACAAATAGTCCTCGTTCAAAAAGATTTTTTGATGGAGTCAAGAGATTTTTTGATGACTTAACTAGATAAATATTATAGAGTATTGCTTCTTAATAAGAATAGAGGCAATACTACTTTTCAAGAAATATTATACAATCATCTTATCAAGAAATATTTTTAATTTGATCTGATAGATGAGATTTATGTCGTGAAGCCTTATTTTTGTGTATTAAACCCTTGCTTACATGTTGATCAATTACCACTTGCATTTTATGAAATTCATCTTTTGCTAATTTTTTATTGTTAGATGCAATCGCAATTCGTACTTTTTTTATGAAAGTACGAATCATTGAACGACGACTAGTATTTTTTTGACGACGTTTTTCAGATGTTATTGAATCTTTTTTAGATGCTTTAATATTGGCCAATTTTTGCTCCTATAATATAAATATAAAAAAAATAAAAAATTAATTTTAAAATATTAGATAAATATTATTATGTAATATAACATGATTTTTATAATAAAAAATATATAAAATATTTACATAATTTATTTAGTTTATTAGGATAAAAATAGTGGAACTAATACGAGGAATTCATAATCTTAAAAAAAAATTTTTTCATTCTATTGTAACAATTGGTAATTTTGATGGAATACATTTAGGTCATCAAAAAATATTTTCTAGTGCTTGTGAAATTAGAAAAAAAAATAATATACCAATAATACTTATTTTATTTGAACCACAACCATTAGAATTTTTAAAAATTAAACCTCTTCCAAAGCGACTAACAATACTTCGTGAAAAAATAAAATATCTTTCTTTGTGGAAAATTAATTACATTTTATGTATTAAGTTTAATAGTTTTTTCGCATCTTTAAGTCCAGAAGATTTTATCATAAATATACTAATAAATAAACTCTGTATGAGATTTATAATAATAGGAGATGATTTTAGATTTGGTTCAAAAAGACATGGTAATATTTCTCTTTTAGAAAACATAGGAAAAAAAAACAACTTTCAAGTAATTAAAATAGCATCTATGAACTATCTTAATATTAAAATTAGTAGTACTAATATTAGAAATGCTTTGTCTAATGATAATATTGTTTTAGCTAATAAATTATTAGGACGTTCATTTAGCTTATCTGGAACTGTTATTCATGGTAATGCTATTGGACGTTTATTAGGATATCCTACTGCAAATATATCATTAAATAATAATTGCGCATTAAATAATGGTGTATATGCAATTACAGCACATGTTCCTAAAAATAAAAATTTAATAGGAATTGCTAATATTGGCGTAAAACTATATCAAGAAAAAAAAAAGAGAATATTAGAAGTACATTTATTTAATATTAATCTAAATCTATATGAAAAAAAAATAGAAATTATTTTTCATAAAAAAATACGAAATGAAAAAATTTTTTCTTCCTTAGAAAAACTTAAAAATCAAATTTCTCGAGATATTATAAAAGTTAAAATTTATTTTAAGAAATATTCAAATTTTATTAAAAAATAAGAAAAACAATGAACGATTATAAAAAATTTTTAAATTTACCTCACACTACTTTTTCTATGAGAGGTAATCTTTCTAAAAAAGAACCTGAAATTTTAAAAGATTGGTATAAAAATAATTTATATCAACTTATCCGGAAAAAAAAAGAAAATAAAAAAATATTTTTTCTTCATGATGGTCCTCCATATGCAAATGGAAATATTCATATTGGACACGCAGTTAATAAAATTTTAAAAGATATTATTATAAAATCAAAAAATCTTTCAGGATTTGATGCGCCTTATATACCTTCTTGGGATTGTCATGGATTGCCTATTGAACAAAAAGTAGAATTACTCTTAAATAAGAAAAAAGAAAAAATATCATTATTAGAATTTCAAAAAGAATGCAGAGAATATGCACAGAAACAAGTGTCTAAACAAAAAGAAGATTTTATTAGACTCGGTGTAATTGGAGATTGGAATAACCCTCATTTAACAATGGATTTTAAAAATGAAGCTCAAATTATTAGAACATTAGCTGCAATTATAAATAAAAAACAATTATATAGAGGATTTAAACCTATTCACTGGTGTCTAGTATGCCGATCTTCTTTATCTGAAGCTGAAGTTGAATATAATACTAAAAAATCAGATTCTATTATAGTCGCTCTAAAAAGTAATGAAAATACCATTTTAAAAAAAATATTTAATATAAATATATTAAATAAAAAAATATATCTTCCTATTTGGACTACTACGCCTTGGACTTTACCAGCTAGTCAAGCAATATCCATTCATCCAGAATTTATATATCAATTAATAGAAACTGATAAATATTGCTTAATTCTAGTAAAAGAATTAGTTAAAAAAATATTAAATACTTTAGAAATTAATGAATGGAAAATATTAAACGAAATAAAAGGAGAAAAGTTAGAAAATATAAAATTTTTACATCCTTTTTTAAAAAATATTTATTTACCTATAATCTTAGGAAACCATGTAGATCTTGAAACAGGTACAGGCGCTGTACATACAGCACCAGATCATGGTGTAGATGACTATATTATTTGTCAAAAATACAACATTACACCAATTAATATTATTAATGGAAAAGGAGATTATACAAAAAATATACATGAAAAATTAAATAATATAAATATCTTGCAAGCCAATACTATAATAATACAATTATTAAAAAATCATAATGCATTATTACATCATGAATATATTACACATAATTACCCTCATTGTTGGAGACATAAAAATCCTATTATATTTCGAGCTACTCCACAATGGTTTATAAGTATAGATAAAAAAAAATTAAGATTAAAATCTTTTCAAGAAGTGCAAAATGTATTATGGATTCCTCGGTGGGGAGGTGTAAGAATATCAGAAATGATTAAAAATAGACCTGATTGGTGTATCTCAAGACAAAGAAAATGGGGTGTTCCAATGTGTATATTTATACATAAAAAAACAGGAGAAATACATCCTAATACTATTTATTTAATGGAAAAAATAGCACAACAAGTTGAATTGTTAGGAATACAAGCCTGGTGGAAATTAGATCTAAAACAAATATTAGGAGAAGATCATAAAAAATATGATAAAAGTGAAGATATATTAGATGTATGGTTTGATTCTGGAAATACTCACACTTCAATTCAATATCAAAATAAAAAATATATAACAAACCATGCAAACATGTATTTAGAAGGTTCTGATCAACATCGAGGATGGTTTATGTCTTCTTTAATTATATCAACATTAATCCAAGGAAGAGCTCCATATAATGAAGTTTTAACCCATGGTTTTGTTGTTGATAAAAAAGGAGAAAAAATGTCTAAATCCATAGGAAATACAATTAGTCCAAATAATATTGTAAATACATTAGGTGCAGATGTTTTAAGGTTATGGGTAGCATCATCTAATTATTCAGGAGACATCTCTATATCCGATGATATATTAAAACGTTCATCCGATATTTATCGAAGAATTAGAAATACTGCTCGATTTATGTTATCTAATATTTATGATTTTCAACCAAAAAAACATATCGTTTTAGAAAAAGATATGATTTATTTAGATAAATGGGCTATAAGTCAAACTAAAATGATACAAGATAAAATTATTGAATTTTATCAAAATTATAATTTTCATAGCATAGTCAAACGTATTATGTATTTTTGTTCAATTGAAATGGGCTCTTTCTATCTTGATATTATTAAAGATAGACAATATACTTTAAAAAAAAATAGTATTGAAAGAAGAAGTTGTCAAACTGCAATGTACTATATTCTAAATGCACTGGTAAGATGGATATCGCCTATTTTATCTTTTACTGCAAATGAAATTTGGAGTCATCTTCCAAATAATAATTCTCCATATGTTTTTACAGAAGAATGGTTTGATCAACTATTTTGCTTAAATAATCATACTGATTTTAATCATACTGTTTGGAATACGTTAATAGAACTTAAAAATGAAGTTAATAAATATCTAGAAGAAGAGAAAAAAAATAAAAATATTAATAATACGTTAGAAGCTTCTATCACTATATATGTTCATAACAATTTAGAAAAAATATTAAATCTTTTTGAAAAAGAACTAAAATTTATATTTTTAACTTCTAACATAATAGTCAAAAAATATGAAGAAGCTCCTATAAATGCAAAAAAAAATATAACTACTTTACAATTTAAAATTGTTATAAAAAAAATTCAAGGCCAAAAATGCCCAAGATGCTGGCATTATAATGTTATTCCTGATAAACAACTAAAAAATTTTTATATTTGTTCTAGATGTCTTTTAAACACAGTAGGAAATGGTGAAAAACGAAAATTTTTATAATATAAAAAAAAATAAATATATATGTATAATTGTTATTATTGTTTTAATAGACTTATACAGTAAACATTGGATTACAAAAAATTTTTATTTATATGAACAAAAAAAAATATTTTCTATATTAAATATCTTTTATGTTCACAACTATGGTGTAGCATTTAGTTTATTATCAAATCAGAATGGATGGCAAAAATGGTTACTTTCTTCTATTAGTATCATTACAATATTAAGTATTATATATATTATAGTTACATCATCTCAAAAAAATAATATAATACCTTATTATTTTATTATAGGTGGAGCTATAGGTAATTTATTTGATCGAATATTGCATCAATATGTTATAGATTTTATTGATTTTCATATTCACAACTATCATTTTGCTACATTTAATATAGCAGACTTAAGTATTTTTTTTGGCATCCTTATAATAATAAAAAATACACTAATAAGAAAAATATAAATTATTACAATTACATATCATGTTTAACAAATAAATTAATTTTAAAATATAAAATATATATTATAAAAAATCATTTTTTATAAACAGATTGTTATAAAATAATTTTCTATTTTCCATACTTTTATAAAAAGATAAAATATGAATAAAATAAAACCTAAAAAAATTAGAATTGCTATTGCAGGTGCTCTAGGTCGTATGGGAAAATACTTAATTAAAGAAGTTCAAGAAAATAAATATACAACACTAAGCGCAGCTTTCGTTTCTAAAAATCATCCATTAATTAATAAAGATATTGGTGAAATTATAGGAATCGGAAAAATAGGTATTCTAATTAGCGATGAATTACATGAAAAAATAAATACTTTTGATGTATTAATTGATTTTACAAAACCAAGCAGTACATTCAAGTATTTAAAATACTGTAGTTTATTTAAAAAAAATATTATTATTGGAACAACTGGATTTTCTACAGAAGAGATGAAAAAAATATCACAATATTCATCTGATATTGCTATTATGATATCTGCTAACTTTAGTATAGGCATTAATTTACTTCTTCAGTTAATTAAAAAAACAACTGAAATAATTGGACACCAATCTGATATTGAAATAATTGAATCTCACCATCGTAATAAAATAGATGCACCATCAGGTACTGCATTGTCTATAGGAGAAACTATTTCAAAAGTTATGAATTGGGATTTAAAAAAACATTCTATTTATTCTCGTGAAAAAATAAAAAATGTACGAGAAAAAAATAAAATTGGTTTTTCTACAATACGTGCAGGCGATATTATTGGAAAACATACTGTTATGTACGCAAGTCCTGGAGAACAAATCAATATTACACATACTGCTTCTAATCGAAAAGCTTTTTCTACAGGAGCTATTCAAGCAGCTATATGGATATATAATAAGAAAATAGGATTATTTAATATGAATGATGTATTATCTTTTTAAAAAATAAAAATTATATAGTTTATAAAATTAATTTCAATTTTACTAATTAACATATATTAATTAGTAAAAACAATTTTTTTGATCTTGATAGACAAAAATTCTAATTTTAGTTAAAATATTATATAATAATATACCATTTCTTCTAAATAATAAAAAACTAATAAACATAAAAATAGTTATTTAATGGAGGATATTTTGAAGAAATCAGCAGTATTAGTATTACAAGATGGTACTAAATTTTATGGAAAATTTATTGGAAATATAGGAATTACAATAGGTGAAATTGTTTTTAATACATCGATCACAGGATATCAAGAAATAATTACTGATCCTTCATATTCACATCAAATAGTAACATTAACTCACCCTCATATCGGTAATGTTGGAACTAATCCAAATGATGCAGAATCTTCTAAAGTTTACATTAAAGGACTAATAGTCCGTGATATATCACTTATATCAAGTAATTTTAGAAATACCAAATGTTTATATGATTATTTAATAGAAAATAATATTATTGCAATATCAGATATTGATACACGAAAATTAACACGGCTTTTACGCATTAAAGGATCTCAAAATGGATGTATCATGGAAGATAAAAAAGAAAATCATTTAATAGCATATAATAATGCAAAAAATTTTTTAAATCTACAAGGTTTAGATTTAGCAAAAAAAATTACAACTAAGTCTATTTATTATTGGAATGAAGGTACTGTAAATCTTAATCCGTTAAATAAAAATTTAAAAATAAAAAAAAATTTTTTATTTCATGTTATCGTATATGATTTTGGTGTTAAAAGAAATATATTACGAATGCTTGTTGATCACGGTTGTTCTTTAACAGTCGTTCCAGCTACTACTGATCCTAAAATAATATTAAAATTATCCCCAGATGGAATTTTTTTATCTAATGGACCTGGAGATCCCAGACCTTGTAATTATGCTATTGATACCATTCAATATTTTTTAAAAATAAATATTCCCATTTTCGGAATATGTTTAGGACATCAACTACTTGCATTAGCCAATGGAGCAAAAATAGTAAAAATGAAATTTGGACATCATGGTGCAAATCATCCTGTAAAAGATGTTCAAACTAATAAAGTAATGATTACATCACAAAATCATAATTTTACAATAGATCAAAAAGATTTACCAAATAATATACATATTACACATAAATCTCTTTTTGATGATACATTACAGGGCATTTCTATAAAAAATAAAAATGCTTTTAGTTTTCAAGGACATCCTGAAGCTAGTCCTGGTCCACATGATACATCATTTTTGTTTAATAATTTTATCAAACTAATGAAAATTCAAAAATATTAAAATCCGTTATAAATTTGAGAAAAAAATGCCCAAATCTACCGATATAAAATCTATTTTAATCCTTGGAGCTGGTCCGATAATTATCGGACAAGCATGTGAATTTGATTATTCAGGAACACAAGCCTGCAAAGCATTAAAAGAAGAAGGTTATAAAATTATTCTTGTTAATTCCAATCCAGCTACTATCATGACAGACCCGGATATGGCAGATTCAACATATATTGAACCTATTCATTGGAAAATTATTCAAAAAATTATTGAAAAAGAAAGACCAGATGCTTTGTTACCTACCATGGGTGGACAAACTGCTCTTAACTGCGCATTAGAGTTAGATAATCATGGTATTCTTAGTAAATTTAATGTAAAAATTATTGGTGCTACAATTAATTCAATTAAAAAAGCTGAAAATAGAAAATTATTTGAACGCGCAATGAAAAAATTAGCATTAAATACTGCAAAATGTGGAATTGCCCATACTACTGATGAAGCATTTTCTGTTTTAAAAAAAGTAGGTTTTCCTTGTATTATTAGACCTTCTTTTACAATGGGTGGACATGGTGGAGGTATTGCTTATAACAATGAAGAATTTAAAGAAATTTGTGAAAGAGGACTTCAATTATCTCCTAATACAGAACTTTTAATTGATGAATCTTTAATTGGATGGAAAGAATATGAAATGGAAGTCGTAAGAGATAAAAATGATAATTGTATTATTGTATGTTCCATTGAAAATATAGATCCGATGGGAATACATACTGGAGATTCTATTACTGTCGCTCCCGCACAAACACTAACTGATAAAGAATATCAAATCATGCGTAATGCTTCTATGTCTATTTTAAGAGAAATTGGCGTAGAAACAGGAGGTTCTAATGTTCAATTTGCTATCAATCCTAAAAATGGACGAATGATTGTCATTGAAATGAATCCTCGTGTATCTCGATCTTCAGCATTAGCTTCAAAAGCAACAGGATTTCCAATTGCTAAAATAGCTGCAAAACTAGCAGTAGGATATACACTTGATGAATTAAATAACGATATTATAGGTAAAAATACTACCGCATCATTTGAACCATCTATAGATTATATCGTTACTAAAATTCCTAGATTTAACTTTGAAAAATTTATTGGATGTAATGATAGATTAACCACACAAATGAAATCTGTTGGCGAAGTAATGGCGATTGGCCGTACTTTTCAAGAATCAATACAAAAAGCAATAAGAGGATTAGAAGTCGGATCAACTGGATTTAACTCAAAAGTATCTTTTAATAATCCAGAACGATTAAAAATAATAAAATATGAACTAAAAAATACTGGTTCTGAAAGACTTTGGTACATCGGAGACGCTTTTCGTAATAATATGTGTATTAATGAAGTATTTGAATTAACATCTATTGATCCATGGTTTTTAGCACAAATTGAAGAAATAATTAATATAGAAAAAACAATTATTAATAAAAAATTTATAGGTCTTAATCGTGATTTTCTTTACTTTCTTAAAAGAAAAGGTTTTTCTGATTCAAGAATAGCACAACTTACAGAAAAAACAGAAAAAGAAATACGCCAACTTCGTCATAAACTCTCTTTACATCCAGTATATAAAAGAATTGATACTTGTGCGGCTGAATTTTCAACTGAAACAGCATATATGTATTCTACATGGGAAGATGAATGTGAATCTTACCCTAATAAAAATATTAAAAAAATTATTATATTAGGTGGAGGTCCTAATAGAATTGGTCAAGGAATAGAGTTTGACTACTGTTGTGTTCATGCTGCTCAAGCATTAAAAGAAGATGGTTTTGAAACTATAATGATTAATTGTAATCCAGAAACTGTATCTACAGATTATGATATTTCAGATAGATTATATTTTGAACCAATTACATTAGAAGATGTCTTAGAAATTGTTCGAATAGAAAAACCAACCGGTATTATTATTCAATATGGAGGTCAAACACCTTTAAAACTTGCACGTCAATTTGAAGAAGAAGGAATACCTGTTATTGGAACTACACCAGATTCTATTGATAAAGCAGAAAATAGAGATCGTTTTCAAAAAATAGTAACACAATTAAATTTAAGACAACCTGCAAATGCAACTGTATTAACAATTGAAGAAGCTTATAAACAAGCAGATACAATAGGTTATCCTATAATGGTTAGACCTTCTTATGTATTAGGTGGAAGAGCTATGGAAATTGTTTATAATGCAAAAAGTCTTTATAATTATTTCAATCGTATCTTACAAAAAAAGAACAATATACCAATATTATTAGATCAATATCTAGATCATGCTATTGAAGTAGATGTAGATGCTATCTGTGATGGTCATCATGTTTTAATTGGTGGTATTATGGAACATATTGAACAAGCAGGAGTACATTCTGGAGATTCTGCATGCTCTTTACCAGCTTATACTTTAACAAAAAAAATACAAAATAAAATCCGAATACAAGTAGAACAATTAGCATTTAAATTATCTGTAAAAGGATTAATGAATGTACAATTTGCAATTAAAAATAATCAAATATACATTATCGAAGTAAATCCGCGAGCAGCACGAACAGTACCTTTTGTATCTAAATCCACTGGATTGGCTTTAGCTAAAATAGCTGCTAGAGTAATGTGTGGAAAAACATTATTACAACAAAAATGTAATAAAGAAATTATTCCTCCTTATTTTTCTGTAAAAGAAGCAGTACTTCCTTTTGATAAATTTCAAGGTGTAAATCCTATATTAGGACCAGAAATGCGTTCTACAGGTGAAGTAATGGGTATTGGTAAAAACTTTTCAGAAGCATTTGCAAAATCTATGCTAAGCTCTCATACAAATATAAAAAAATACGGTCGTGTTCTTTTATCAGTTAGAAATAATGATAAAAATAACATTACTGACTTAGCAATTAAATTAAAAAAATTAGGATTTCAGATTGATGCTACTAAAGGTACATCAATAGCACTACAAAAATATGGTATTGAATCAAGATTAGTTAGTAAAGTACACGAAGGTCGACCTCATGTAGAAGATCGAATTAAAAACGGAGAATATACATATATTGTAAATACTACTTCATGCCAACAAGGAGTTCAAGATTCTCAATTAATTTGTCGTAGCGCTTTACAATATAAAGTCCATTATAATACAACTATGAATGGTGCATTTGCAACAGTCATGGCGCTAAATGAAGATCCTATAAAAAATATTCAATCTATACAAGAAATGCACAATAAAATTAATATAATATATGAAAAAAAAATATAAATATTTTACTAAAAAATAAACATATTTCTACATTCAACTAAAAAATACTTTATATAAAATGAAAATTAGTTTAATTGCAGCAATTGCTAATAATTTAATTATAGGTAATAAAAATAAAATTCCATGGCATCTTCCAGAAGACTTAAAATGGTTTCAAAAAAATACAATGCATAAAAGTATTATTATGGGCCGATCTACCTGGCAATCTATTGGAAAACCATTATTCATGAGGAGAAACATCGTAATCAGTCGCAATAAAATTTACGATAAAGAAGTTATCTGGGCTAATTCTATACCCAATGCTATTATAGCTGCCGAAAAAAATAAAGAAATAATGGTTATTGGAGGTCAACAAATTTATCAACAAATGATATTTTATGCAAATAAATTATATTTAACACATATTGATATAAATATTATAGGAGATTCATATTTTCCTATGTATCAATTATATTCATCATGGAAAATATTATTTCAAAAACACATTTTTAAAGATAAAAAAAATCCTTACAATTATTGTTTTGAAATTTTATCAAGATAATTTTATATTAACCATAGTAAAAAAAATAATACTTAATTAGAAAAAGTATTATTTTTTACTTAATTCAGAAAAATATTTTTTATCTTCTAATCTAATTAAAGTTAATTTACCACCCCAACAACAACCAGTATCTAATGGATAAAATGGTTCAATCATATTAGTCTTTTTCAATGAAGACCAATGCCCAAAAAAAATAGAATATTCTTTAGGTATATTTCGATCTATTAGAAACCACGGTTGTAAGGGATATTTAATATAACAAGGTGAATCTTTATAAAAAAGATTTAATTTTCCATTAGGGTAGCAATACCTCATACGTGTAAAAACATTAATACTATACTTTAATTTATCTAGCATTGATAAATTTATAGACCATTCAGTAATATTATTATCATATACTGAATCTAAAAAAGACAAGTAATTATCACTAGATAATAATAAAGAAATTTTTTTAGCATAAAATTTTACTTCATTAAGACTCCAATGAGGACTAATACCTGCATGTACCATAATAATTTTTTGATCTTCATCAATTTGCAGAACAGATTGATTACGCAACCAATGCATTAATGTTATACTATCGTCAGCATTAAAAAGATTATTAAAACAATTTTCTTTTTTATTTTTTTTATTACCAAAAAATACTGAAATTAAATTTAAATCATGATTGCCTAATACAATTTTTACTCGATCTTGTAATGAATATAAATAACGCAATACTTTTAAAGAATCTGGACCCCGTGCTACCATATCTCCAGTAACCCATAAATAATCTTTTTGAGAATTAAAAGAAACTTTTTTTAACAACAACATCATCTCTGTATAACAACCATGAATATCACCAATAATATATGTACTCATATTTTTTAATTCATTTTATGTTAAAAAAAATTAAACAATTACAGTTATTAATTATAACATTTATTATTAAATAAATAATTAGCTAGTTTACAATACTGTAATACTGATATATTTTCCGCTCTTAATGTAGGATCAATACCTAATGTTATCAATTTATCAACTGAAAATAAACTACTTAAACTATGACGTAATATTTTTCTTCTTTTTTGAAAAGCAATATTTGTAATATAACTTAAAATATTTATATCATAAACGTAAATAGGATATTTTTTACGAGGAATTAATTGAACAAAAACAGAATATACTTTTGGAATAGGAAAAAAAGACTCTGGTAAAACATTAAAAATTATTTTAATATGACAATAATACTGAGCCAATATACTTAAACGACCATAACTTTTATTTCCTGGCGTAGCAATTAATCGATCAGCTACTTCTTTTTGAATCATAAAATGCATATCTTTAATAATATATATTTTTTTAAATAAATAAATTATTAAAGAAACAGAAATATTATAAGGTAAATTACCAAAAATACGAATTAATTTTTGATTATGAAATAATTTTAAATAATCAAAAGTTAAAGCATTTTTATTAAAAATAATTAGTTTTGAAAAAAAATTTTTATTTTTTAATAATTCTAATAAATTTGAATCTATTTCAATAATTATTAAAGAATCTACCATATTACATATTGGCTCTGTTAGTGCAGCTAATCCAGGACCAATTTCTACTAGTACTTCACTGTTTTTTGGATTAATCCATTGAATAATATTATTAATAATAATTTTATCAATAAGAAAATTTTGACCAAATTTTTTTAATGGTATATGTTTTTGATATATATTTTTTTTCATAAATTTACACTAATTTGATAAAAAATCAATATATAATACGAGAGTACTTTAGCTGAATAAAAATAAATTATTTATTTAAAATATGTATATAAGATAATCGAACTAATTCTTTTATCCACTTATCTCTTTCTATTAACATTTTATAATTTAGCAAAATACGATACGCTTTATTTTTTTCTATTTTATAATATTGATCTATTTTTCTTCGATTTAATAATCTTAAAAGATGCCAACCTAAATCTGATTTAACTGGATAACTAATATCATTATTTTTTAAAGGTATTAATGCTTTTTTAAAATTATCATCAAATAAATGATATTCAATCCAACCTAAATCACCTTTTTTACTAGATAAATTAATATCATCAGATAAATTCTTTGTCACATAATCAAAATTATAGCGTCTTTGTTTTAAGTCATTATATATTTTAAAAATATTTTTTTTTACTTCATTATTATCTTTAATTGGAGAAAATTTTATTAAACAATGTTGTATATGAAATTCTGTTATAATATTTTCTTTTTTATTTTCAATATCATCCACTTTTAATATATAAAATCCTTTTTTTTCTAAAAAAGGACCTAAAACTTCACCTTTTTTTGTTATATTTAGATTATTTAAAAACATTTTTTGTAAATTTATAAATTTCATCCTAGGTAAATGATTTACGATAAAATAATTTTTACTTTTTTTATATTTATTATACAAATATTCAAAATGTATCTGATGATCAATCTGATTTATTATATTTTTAGCTAATATTTTTTTAATTTGAATATTTTTTTGTACATTTTTTCCAAATATAGGCAATAATATATAACTAACTTTAATTTTTTTATTTTTATTATTATGAATTAAGAAATAAGAAAAAAAATGATTTAACTCTTCATCAGAAATATAAATTCTCTTATTTAATATATAATCTTGTAGTATTTTAATAGTTATTTGTTTTTTAATATTATTATAATAATCATTATATGTAAAAATACTGTGTGCACTATTAAAAATAGTATTATTTTTTAATTCTAAAACAGTAATATTTTTCTGAATAGCAATATTACTAATAATTTTATCTACTTGTGCATCAGTCACTCGTATATTAATACGATGTGCTTCATCTAATAAAATATTTTCCAAAATTAATTGTCGAATAACTGTATCTCTTAAAAAATGACTATGAAAAGGTGCAATAGTTTCTTGTTCTTTTTCATTTAATAAAAAAAGATATTTTTGAACATCACTATTTAATACAACATGATTGTTTACAATAGCAACGATATTATCAATATTTTTAGCTTGTATAGAAATAGAATAAATATTTAAAAAAATATATATTATTAAATTAATCCATATTTTCATTATAAATCTTCTTCTTTTTATATGTATTTTCTATAACAATAAATCTTTATAATATATTGTTTTCTGTTTAATTAAATATAACCTATAAAAAAATAAATTTAAAAAATTTTTCTTGAGGTTATTTTAAAAATTATATAGAGTATAAGATATTTTTTATATAATATATTTTATATATCATGAATACCTAATATAAAACATTACACAAAAAATTAATCTTAAATATAATGAGACGTTATGGACGCTTGGCTAACTTCTGTAGTAACATACTCGTTTGCTTGTTCACTACTAATAGTAGGAATAGTATCATTTCTAGAATCTCTTGCTTTAGTAGGACTGCTATTACCTGGTGTTATTTTTATGACTACATTAGGAACATTAATAGGAGAATCTAAATTATCATTTTATCCAGCTTGGATGGCTGGAACAGTTGGATGCTTATTCGGAGACTGGATTTCATATTATCTTGGTTTATATTTCAATAACTGGTTACATAATCTTAATTTTTTAAAAAAAAATCAAATATTACTTGAAAAAACAAAATTTGTATTAAGCAAACATAGTTTAATTACAATTCTTATAGGACGATTTATAGGACCAACACGACCACTTGTACCGATGGTAGCTGGGATGTTAAAACTACCTTTAAAAAAATTTATAATACCAAATATTATTGGATGTTTTTTATGGCCTCCAATATATTTTTTTCCTGGTATTGTAACAGGAATAGCTATTAATATCCCGGATAATTCTGAAAATGATTATTTTAAATGGTTTCTATTAAGCATTTCACTTATTATATGGTTAGGAGTATGGCTAGTATCAAAATGGTGGAAAAAAAATCAAGATAATACTAGTTTTTTTACAAAAAGAAAGCTTGGATGGATATCCATAATAATATTAACATTTGGTTTAACTAGTTTAATAGCTATGCAATTTCATCCTGCAATGTTAATTTTTAAAAATATATTTGCGCGCATATTAAAACTTTAATACCAATTATATATATATAAAATCAATATGTAATAATCTTAATTTAAATGCATGACGTTGAATAGATTTAACTTTTACAATATTCTTATCATAATTATCAACAATTAAACATAAACTTTCTTGAAAAAATTCTATTTTTTTCTGTAAATTAAAAATAATATTATGATCTAATTCTAAAGCAATAGAAGGTTTATCAAGACCATATACAATGCCAGGAAATTTATTGTTTATTCGTAGTCTTCTACTAATACTTTTACCATGTTCTATTTTTTTTACTGCATGAATAATTAACATAATACACCTTTTAAATAAAAAAACATCTTTATATTTTTTTTTGTGATCTTAACCAAGAAATTTCTTGTTTCCATATTTGAGAATTTTTTGTTTCTAGTATCATTGGAATATCATAAAAAATTTTGTTTTTTATTATCCATTTAAAAACTACATTTCCAATTTTTCCTAATCCTAAATTTTCATGCCTATCAACACGACTATTAAAATCTTTTTTAGAATCATTTAAATGTAAACCTTTTAAATATTTTAAACCAATAATATCATTAAATTTTTCAAAAGTATTTTCACAATCTTTTTCTGTTCTTAAATCATATCCAGAAGCAAATAAATGACAAGTATCAATACATATACCTATTCTTGAATGATTTTTAACATGTTTAATAATATGTGCTAAATGTTCAAAACAATAACCAACATTTGTACCTTGCCCAGCAGTATTTTCTATAACAGCAATAACATTTCTAGTTTTTTCTAATACTATATTAATAGAATCAGAAATACGATTTAAACACACCTCTTCAGTAATTTTATTTAAATGACTACCTGGATGAAAATTTAAAAACATTAAACCTAACTGATTACAGCGATTCATTTCATCAATAAAAGATAAACGTGATTTATTTAACAAAGAATCAATAGGATGTCCTAAATTTATTAAATAACTACTATGCGGCAAAATTTGTTGAGGTTTAAAATTGTATGTTATACAATTTTTTTTAAAATTATTTATAGATACTGAATCTAATGGTGCTGAATTCCACATTCTTTGATTTCTTGTAAAAAATGCAAAAGCAGTTCCAGTGATTTCAACAGCACGAAATATAGCTTTATCTACACCACCAGATGAACTTACATGAGCACCAATATATTTCATTTTTAATTTTCTCTTATCAAACTTTTAATCAAGAAATAATTGTATATATGGTAATATTTTTATACAAAACAAATGTTATTAAAATATAAAAATAATTTAAAAATTACTATATAATTTTTAAATTATTCTTTAACCGTTATATACTATAAAGTAATATATTACTTATAAAAAATATTTTAATCAATAAAATAAAAACAATGATATAATTAAAATATAAAATTTAAAAGATATATTATATAAATATATTATAATAAAATTAAACATTTTTATATATACTAAAAATATAAATACAAAATACCATCGATAATAATTATCATATCAAGTATTATTTTTATGATGTCTTTAACTTAATTAATATTACTAAACAATGAATAAATCTAATAATACTTTTTGTAATTTAATTTTAATTTTACAAAAATACTGGTCTCAAAAAAAATGTACTATTTTTCAACCACTCGATTTGCCAATAGGAGCTGGTACATTTCATAATACAACATTTTTTGGTGCAATTGGTTTAGAACCAGTTAATGCAGTATACACGCAATCTTGTCGACGTCCTACTGATGGTAGATATGGCAAAAATCCTAATCGATTACAACATTATTATCAACTTCAAGTTATTATTAAACCACCATCACAAAATATCCAAAATATGTATCTAGAATCATTAAATTTATTAAATATTAATGAAAAAAATAATGATATACGATTTGTAGAAGATAATTGGGAAAATCCTACATTAGGTGCATGGGGAATCGGATGGGAAGTATGGTTAAACGGAATGGAAATCACTCAATTTACTTATTTTCAACAAATCGGTGGTTTAGAATGCTCTCCGGTAACAGTGGAAATTACTTATGGATTAGAAAGGATTGCTATGCATATACAAAATAAATCAAATGTATATGATGTTATTTGGGATGAAACTGAAGATCGTTCTTTAACTTATGGAGATATATTTTATCAAAACGAAATAGAACATTCTCAGTATAATTTTGACTTTTCTAGTGCTGATTTTTTATTTAACTCTTTTGAACAATATTTGTTAGAAGCAAAAAATATATTAAAATTAAACAAACCATTATTATTAGTAGCATATGAAAAAATAATCCAATCTAATCACATTTTTAATTTACTAGATGCAAGAAAATTAATATCTACTAGTGAACGTCAAAATTATATTTTAAAAATAAGATCATTAATAACTGAAATAGCAAAAAAATATTTTTATTTAAAAAAAGAATAAGGTTTATTTATATTAAAAGCAAGATGAGAAAAAAATGAAAAAAATATTTTTAACTGAAATTGGAACAGAAGAACTTCCTGCAAAATTATTATATAGTATAGCTAATTCTTTTTATCAAAATACAATTAATGAATTAAAATTACATAATATTATATATGAAAAAATAAAATTTTTTGCTACACCACGAAGATTATCAATACAAATTATAAATATTGATACATCAGAAAAAATAATAATAATTAATAAAAAAGGACCTGCACTAAAAGACTCTTTTGATAAAAATGGATTACCTACACAAGCCGCATATAGATGGGCAAAAAATTGTAATATCCATATTAATCAAGCTCAAAAATTTAATAATAAAAAAGGAGAATGGCTTTTATGCCAAATTAAACAAAAGCAAGAATCGGTACAATTAATTTTACCAAGAATTATTGAAATCGCACTAAAAAAAATACCTATTGTAAATACTATGAGATGGGAAAATAATAACTATAAATTTTTTAGACCAATCCGAAATATTATTTTATTATTAGATAACCTATTATTAAAACAAAAAATATATGGAATAAATGCAAGCAATTATATTCACAATCATATTAGTACAAAAGAAAAAAAAATAAAAATTCAAAATGCTAAAGAATATTCTTCTCTTTTAATGAAAGAGTATAACATTATTGCAGATTATCAAAAACGAAAAAATATTATTCAAATAGAAATCCAAAAAATAGCTAATACAATTCATGGTCAAGTAAAAATCAATCCATTATTAATTGATGAAGTGACTTCTCTTGTGGAATCTCCAATAATTTTATTAGGACAATTTCAAAAAAAATTTCTTAAAATACCAGAAAAAATCTTAATATATACTATAGAATATCATCAAAAATGTTTTCCAGTATACGATCAAAAACAAAAAATCATGCCTTTTTTTATATTAATTTCTAATATTCACTGTAAAAATCCATTTAATATTATTCAAGGAAATGAAAAAGTAATGCATTCACGTTTAGAAGATACTTCTTTTTTTCTTAATAATGATAGAAAAATAAAATTAGAAAGTTATCTTCCATTATTAAAAAAAGTAATATTTCACAAAAATATTGGAACATTATATGATAAAACTATACGATTAGAATTACTAATTCAATGGATTGCACAATATAATAAAGCTGATATACAGTCTTCTATTCAATCAGCTAAATTATCTAAATGTGATTTAATTACAAATATGGCATGTGAATTTAAGGAACTAAAAGGTACTATTGGAATGTATTATTCCCTACAAGATGGTGAAAAAAAAGATGTTTCTATTGCTATTGGAGAACATTATTTACCATCTTTTTCAGGTGACATATTACCATCCACACCTATAGGTTGTGCTTTATCCATTGCTGATAAAATAGATACTATATCTGGTATGTTTATAATTAATAATGCCCCTACTGCAGATAAAGATCCATTTGCATTAAGACGATTAGTAATAGGAATATTACGAATTATTATAAAAAATAAAATATCAATTAATTTAAAACATTTAATTAAAAAAAGTATTAATATATATAAACAAACACATGATAATATAAAAATATCTAATAAAATTATCAATTTTTTTATGATTCGGTTATTTTATTGGTATGAAGAAAAAGGATATAACATTCAAGTAATTAGATCAGTATTATCATGTAAATTAAATCAACCTATTGATATTCATGAAAGAATAAAAGCAACATCTTTTTTTCAAACATTAGATAATTCAAAAAAAATTATATTATCTATAAAAAGAATTTCTAATATTTTAGAAAAAAATAACGAAAAAATATTAGATTCTGTTAATTCTATATATCTTAAAGAAAAAATAGAAAAAATATTATTTAATAAAATTAATAATTTTTTTGTAATATTAAAAACACTAAAAAAAAATTATCAATATAAAAAAATATTTTTTGAAATATCTAAATTAGAACATCCTATACAAGAGTTTTTAAATACAGTAAAAATTTATCATTTAGACTACAACATACGCATTAATCGATTAACATTATTGTCTTTAATAAAAAAATCTTTTTTTAGTATTATATATTTTAATTACTTATATTAAAAAAATTATATTATTTAAAATCATCTATTACAAAAGATATTTATTTTTTTGATGATAAAAAACTTTTATAAATTCATCAAAAGAATTATTTTTTATCGCATTCCTAATATTTAACATTAATGTTTGGTAATAATATAAATTATGTATTGTATTTAAACGTAATCCTAACACTTCATTACAAGCATCAAGATGATGTAAATAAGAACGACTATAATTTTTACATGTATAACAATAACATTTTTCATCTAAAGGTAATAAATCATATTTATATTTAGCATTCCTAATCTTAATAATGCCATGAGTCACAAATAAATAACCGTTTCGAGCATTACGAGTTGGTATAACACAATCAAACATATCTATACCTCTCTGTACTGCTTCTATTAAATCTTCAGGTTTTCCAACACCCATTAAATATCTTGGTTTATTTTTAGGCATTTGTGGACATATATGATCTAATAAATTATACATTTCCTGTTTAGATTCTCCAACAGCTAAACCCCCTAACGCATAACCATCAAAACCAATTTTTATTAATTCTCTTATTGAAATATCGCGTAAAGATTTATAAATACCTCCATGAATAATTCCAAATAATAAATTTGAATTTTTTTGCATATCAAAAAAAATACGACTTTGTTTAGCCCAATTTAATGATCGTTCCATTGAATTTTTTGTACAATTAAAATCTTTTGTATATGCGATACATTCATCAAAAATCATAACAATATTAGATCCTAGATCAAATTGAATTTTCATAGATTTTTCAGGCGTTAAAAAAAATTTTTGACCATTAATATAACTTTTAAATAAAACTCCATGATCACTAATTTTACAAAATTTTGATAAACTAAAAACTTGAAAACCTCCAGAATCTGTTAGAATAGGTCCTGACCAATTCATAAAACGATGTAAATTACCATGTTTTTTGATTATATCTAATCCTGGACGAAAATATAAATGAAAAGCATTACTTAAAATCATTTTACTACCTGTATGTTTTAAATCTTTTGAATCAATACTTTTTACCGAACCATAAGTACCAACTGGCATAAAAATAGGAGTTTCTATCAACTGATTATTAAAAATAAATACACCATGTCTTGCATTTTTATTTTCTTTAATAATTTTAAAATCCATTCATACTCCGTTTATATAACATATGTATTTTAAAATAAAAATATTATTTTTTTTATATTACATTATTTTTATATAAAATATTAATCATTTTAAAATTTTTTATAATACCATAATTATTATTATATTTTAATTTTGCTAGAATAATATAAAATTTTATTTTTTAATTTTTGACTAGCTTTAAAAGTTACTACACGTCTTGCAGATATAGAGATGATTTTCCCTGTTTTAGGATTTCGACCAGGACGCTCTTTCTTATTTTTTAATTGAAAGTTACCAAATCCTGATAATTTTACATCTTCTCCTTTTTCTAAAGAGATTCTTAATACTTCAAAAAAAAATTCTACAAATTTTTTTGAATCGCTTTTAGTTATTTGTAACTTTTCAAATAAATTATCTGAAATTTTAGATTTTGTTAGTACCATTAAGTGAATTCCTTAAAATAATTTGAAATTTTTTCTTTAATGCGATAATACAACTCTCCACCATTAAATTAATTTCATATTCTTTTAATGTTCTTTCATAATGCTGAAAAATGAAACTAATACCTAAACTTTTTTGTTTTATCTTAAATTTTTTATCAGAATATACATCAAACAAATTAATTTCTACTATTATGTCTTTAAAAAAATTTTTGCATTCTTGAATAATATTTATACAATCAATATGAATAGAGACTAAAATCGCAATATCACGACGACTAGTAGGAAATTTAGAGATTTCTTTTATTTTATGTAATTTTGTATCTAAAATACTATTAAATAATATTTCAAAAACAAAAATAGAATCATAAAAATTTAATTTTTCTTCTAGTTTTGGATCAAGAGATCCAATACAACCAATAAATGTATCATGAAAGTAAATTGCTGTACTTTGTTCTGAATGTAACCCTAATATAGATTGACGTCTAAATTCTATATTATTTAATCCACATATTGACTCCAATATAGATTCTAAATCACCTTTTAAATCATAAAAATCTACTTTTCTAACTTTAGAATACCAATTTTCTTGTGAATAATTACCACTAATAACTGCTGCTAAAAATAAATCCTGTTTAACACCAAGACAACTATCTTTATCTAATGAAAAACATAATCCACTTTCAAATAATCTAATACTATTTTTTTTATGATTTTTATTATAAGAAACAGATTTTAATAATCCAGGCCATAAAGAAGTTCTCATACAAGACATATCTTTAGAAATAGGATTCGATATTAATAATGGAGATCGATGCGGAAAAAATATATTATGTATTTGAGGATCTATAAATGAATATGTTATTATTTCATAATAACCTTTATTAACTAGTACCATTTTAGCCATATCTAATTTAAATTCTTTTAATTCATCTTTTTTTTTCGTGATAAATATTTTTTTTAAAGGTACTGGTTTAACATTATTATATCCATATATTCGCATTATATCACCTATAACATCTTCTTCAATAATTATATCAAACCTCCAACTAGGTGGAATAACATGCCAATAAGTATTTTTAAAAGTAAACTTATAATCTAAACGATATAAAATATTTGAAATATTTTTTTGATTAATCTTAAATCCAATGATATTATTTATTTTACTGTGATACAAAGAAATACTATTATTAATATTATTTTTGTAAGGTGATATTTGTTTTATAATAGGTCCAGATATTCCTCCACAAATATCTAAAATTAAATTAGTTGCATATTCAATCGCATCATTTTGTAATGAAGAATCAATTCCATAGTAGTAATACTCTAATATTTTATTTGAAGAAAATTTTTTAATAATATTACATATTGATTTTTTATTAAATATAGCACTTCCTAAAAATATATTTTTACTATTTTTTTGTACTTCTGTATGATAAGAATTAATATTACCAGGAATAGATAAAATTTTTTGATTATCAGCAATAACTAATATACTTTTGTCAAGTAATATACTTTCTTTTTCTTTTAAAATAATTTCTTCTTTATCTTTTGCGCGACGAATAATAATATTACCTATAATATTATCTTCATTAAACATATAAATAGGTTGACCAATTTCAATTAATACATAATTTATAATATTATTTACAACATTATTAGATAACATATCAGAAAAAAATAATCTTTTTTTCATCCATATAGGAGTATCAATGTTTAATTGTACATTTCTTATAATACGACCTGAAAAACATATACAATCTTTTTCTGATTGGATATCAATATAATATTTATCTTGAATAGGTATAATATTTTTTTTATATTTTATAGTAGGTATCTCTATATCATTCATAGAAGCTATATTACGCGATAATCCTAAAATACTTAAACTATCTGGACGATTAGGAGTAGAAGATACTTTAATTATTTTATCTTGTAATGAAAATATTTCATTAACATTAACTCCTATATTTACACTTTCATCTATTTCAATAATTGAATTACTAGAAAATAATCCTAATTCTGAAAAAGAACATAACATACCTTCAGAAATAATATTTCTTATTACTCTTTTATCAATAATATTTTTATTAGGTAAAATAGAACCAACAGTAGCTACTGCTACTTTTATACCCTCACGACAATTTGATGCTTTACAAACAATAGTTAATAATTTTTTAATACCAATATCTACTTTTAACACTTTTAATGTATTATATTTTTTGTCAGAAATACACTCTACTATTTCTCCAACCTTTATTCCGGAAAATATTGGTTTAAATTCCTTTATTGATTCAATTTCTATTCCAGAATTAATAATTTGTTCATATAATATAGATTTATTTATATTAGGATCAATCCATTCATGTAACCATTTTTCATTAAATTTCATTATATCTCACTATATATATTTAAATTGCGCAAGAAATCGCATATCATTTTCAAAAAAAGATCGAATATCTGAAATTCCATAACGTATCATAGTCATTCTTTCAATGCCTAATCCAAAAGCACAAGCAGAATAAACATTACTATCAATATTAACGTTTTGTAATACTTTCGGATGAACTATACCGCATCCTAATATTTCTAATATTACACCATTCTGATCAATAACATCTACTTCTGCTGAAAGAACAGTAAATGGAAAATAAGAAGGACGAAATCTAATAGAAATATTTTTATCAAAAAAATAATATAAAAAATGATATATGATCCATTTTAAATGAGAAAAATTAATATTTTTATCAACTATTAACCCTTCAATCTGATGAAACATCGGTGTATGTGTAATATCATAATCATTACGATAGACTTTTCCAGGAACTAATAATCGCATAGGAGGATGATCTTGATTCATTGCTCTAATTTGCATACTAGATGTTTGTGTACGTAATAATCTATTCGAATCAAACCAAAAAGTATCATGACTATCACGTGCAGGATGATTTTTATCAATGTTTAAAGCATCAAAATTATGATATTCATCTTCAATTTCAGGACCATAAATAGTCGTAAAACCTAATTGATAAAAAAAATGTTTTATATCATTTATCGTATGAGTAATAGGATGTAAAAAACCATTTTCAATACGACGTCCAGGTAAAGATATATCAATCTTTTCATTAAGAATACGTTGATTTAATAGTTTTTCTTTTAAAAAAATCTTTTTTTGATTAATTATAATTATTATCTTATTTTTAATATGATTAAGAATAATACTGCATTCTTTTTTTTTATCTACATCAAGAAATTTTAATTTTTTCATATGATTAGATAAAATACCTTTCTTGCCTAAATACTGAATTCTTATTTTTTCTATTTCTTCTATATTTTCTGATTTTTTTATACTTATTTTAATATCTTCTAATAATTTATTAAACATTATAATACTCTTTTTAAAATTATTATTTTCACATATGCTAATTTTTAATAATAAAAAAACTCCCATATGGAAGCTCATTATATTTTTTAATTAAATGGTGTATAATGGAGGGGAGAGTGTTTTTCCCCTCTTAATTTAAATATTTAAGATAACGCTTCTTTAGCTTTGTTAACTAATATATTAAATGAAAATCTATCAAATATCGCAATATCAGACAATATTTTACGATCAATGGTAATTGATGCTTTTTTTAAACCAAACATAAAATTACTATAAGACATTTGGCTTTGACGAACTGCAGCATTTATACGAGTAATCCATAATTGACGAAACTGTCTTTTTCGCTGGCGTCTATCACGATATGCATATTGACCAGCTTTAATAACTGCTTGACAGGCTACTCTATAAATACGAGAACGAGCTCCATAATAACCTTTGGCTTGTTTTAAGATTTTCTTGTGACGAGCGTGAGCAATTACACCACGTTTTACACGAGCCATCTATCCCTTCCTATTCGTAAAATCTCAATAAAAGTTTATTTATGCATATGGAAAAAAAGATTTAACTCTATCCGCATCTCCTTTAGATACTATGATTTTAGAACGAAGATGACGTTTTTTAGATGTAGTTTTTTTAGTTAAAATATGACGTAAATTCGCTTGTTTACGTTTAAATTTACCAGATGCAGTTTGCTTAAAACGTTTTGCTGCACTTTTTAAGGTTTTCATTTTTGGCATAAAATATTTCATTTAAATGATGAAAAAATTATTAAAAATAAAATATATATTTTTAAAAATATATAGAAAAATTTTTATTTTTTCTTGGGTGATAAAACCATTACCATCTGACGACCTTCAATTTTAGAAGGAAACGATTCAACAATTGCTAATTCAATTAAATCATTTTTAACACGATTTAATACATTAACACCAATTTTTTGATGCGCCATCTCACGACCTCTAAATCTTAAAGTAATCTTAACTTTGTCACCGTCTTCTAAAAAACGAGTTAAATTTCGTAATTTTACTTGGTAATCACCTTCATCTGTGCTTGGACGAAATTTAATTTCTTTTACTTGAATAATTTTTTGTTTCTTTTTTTGTTCTTTAGAAGATTTACTTTTTTCATAAAGAAATTTTCCATAATCCATGATACGACATACTGGAGGTTCTGCATTCGGACTAATTTCTACTAAATCTAACCCTAATTCTTCAGATTTTTCTAAAGCCTCACGCAAGCTATATATACCCATTTGATCGCCTTCAATCCCTGTTAGACGTACTCTCATGGCACGAATTTCATTATTAATTCGATTAGGACGCATTAATTGTATTCTTTTTCCACCTTTAATACTTTATTCCTCCATTTGAGAAAAACTATGAGTTATAATTTCTTCTTGTAGTTTTTTAATAAAAATATCAATATCTATCATATTTATGGTATTACCACTTCTAGTACGAATAGAAATTTTATTATTTAAAATTTCTTTATCTCCACAAATAATAATATATGGAATACGACGTAATGTATGTTCACGTATTTTAAAACCAATTTTTTCATTTCTTATATCATATTCAGTACGAAAATTAAAAATAGAAAATTTTTTTATTAAACTATGAACATAATTAATATGACTATCAGAAATACTAACAATAATTATTTGTATAGGAGATAACCAAGTTGGTAAAATACCTATATTTTCTTCAATTAAAATTCCAATAAAACGCTCTATAGAACCTAATATAGCACGATGAATCAAAACAGGAACTATACGATTATTATCTTCATCAATATAAAAAGAATTTAGTCGCAGAGGTAAATAAAAATCAAGCTGAATAGTACCGCATTGCCAATTGCGATTTAAAGAATCTTGTAAAATAAATTCAATTTTAGGACCATAAAAAGCACCTTCTCCTTCCTGATATTCAAAAGATAAATTATTTTCTAATAATACATCAGATAAATCTTTTTCCGCTTGATCCCAGATTGTATCACTACCAATTCGTTTTTGAGGTCTAGTTGATAATTTTACTAAAATATTTTTAAAATTAAATATACTATAAAAATCATATATCATTTTAATACAATTATGAATCTCTGAACGTATTTGTTTCATTGTGCAAAATATATGAGCATCATCTTGAGTAAAATGTCTAACACGCATAAGACCATGCAAAGAACCAGAAGATTCATTTCTATGACAACTACCAAATTCTGCCATACGAATAGGTAAATCTCGATAAGATTTTATTCCTATATTAAAAATTTGCACATGTCCAGGACAATTCATCGGTTTAATGCAATATTCACGATTTTCAGATAATGTAGTAAACATTGAATCCTTATAATGATCCCAATGTCCACTTTTTTCCCATATATTTTTATCCATTAATAATGGCGTTTTTACTTCTTGATATTGATATTTTTTTAATTTATTACGTACAAAAGATTCTAATTCATTAAAAATAATCCATCCATTATTATGCCAAAAAATCATACCTGGTGATTCTTCTTGCATATGATATAATTTTAAAAATTTTCCAATTCTACGATGATCTCTTTTATCTAATTCTTGTATATAATTTAAATGACTTTTTAATTCATGTTTACTATGCCAAGCAGTACCATAAATTCGTTGTAACATTTTATTATTATTATTACCTTTCCAATATGCACCTGAAATACTTTGTAATTTAAAATGTTTACAAAATTTTACATTACATACCTGAATACCTATATCAAGATCTACATATTCTTC
The DNA here is from genome assembly GCF_049314985.1 of Buchnera aphidicola (Pterocomma populeum). Taxonomy (GTDB): domain Bacteria; phylum Pseudomonadota; class Gammaproteobacteria; order Enterobacterales; family Enterobacteriaceae; genus Buchnera; species Buchnera aphidicola_BQ. The sequence goes on along the minus strand of NZ_CP186013.1, from coordinate 309,309 downwards.
ATGATAATATAAAAAAATATCTTTTTTATTTAATATCATATCATTCATTAAGGATACTTTATATTTTTCAGAACGTGCTAAAAATATATTTATAGCCTCTTGATAAGATACTTTTTTAATTAAAACATCATATTCTCTTTTTATAATATTCTGCATACAATGGTCTAATAAAATTAAATCTTTTTCTAATATTTTTTTTTCCACATCTACATCACAATAAAAACCATTGTTTGTAATATTATGTTGTCCAATTTTAGATGTAGGCCATATTGTCTTAATAGCATAAGCTAAAATATGTGCACAAGAATATCGAATTATATTTAATGATATATTATTTTCTTTTTTACAAAAAAATAATATATTTGAATCTTTTTCTATTAAAGTATTTAAATTAGAAAAATGACCATTGACTGAAATAGCAACTAATTCATGTATAATACTTGGTCTAATATTCTTTATAATCTCTGTCAATAAGACAGAATATTTATATACCTGTTGACTACCATCATCAAAACTTATTACAGGCATTCTAACATCCTTAATTAAAATATTATTACATCAAAATAAAAAAATATTTATTTTATAAAGAATAAATTTTTATATCAATAAAACATCGATTTAACATATAACTAAATTAAATTAAAATAATAATAACATATTCATATAAAATTTTATTATTAGAATATCTTTTATTTATTTTTAAAATATTATATTTTTAAAAAAAATAATACAAAAATGCTAGTCAAATGTTTGACTAGCACAAAATATTAAAAACGAGTATCTACAGCATCTGCTAATTGATTAATAATAGTGATACTATCTTTCCAGTTTAAACACGCATCAGTAATAGACTTACCATATATTAATGGTTGATTAGGTATTACTGTTTGAGAGCCTTCTTCTAAAAAGCTTTCAATCATTACACCAAATATAGATTTTTCACCTTCAATAATTTGATTCGAAACAGATTCTGAAACATTTTTTTGACGTATGTGTTCTTTTAAACAATTTCCATGGCTAAAATCAATCATTAAATATTCTAATAAATTAAATTCACGTAAATATTGCACTGCTGAAGTAATATCTTCTGTATGATAATTAGGTGTACGACCACCACGCATAATAATATGACCATATGGATTGCCACTAGTATGATTAATAGTCATTTGTCCATTTTTATTTGGTGCTAAAAATAAATGACATGCTTTTGCAGCACGAATAGCATCAATAGCAATCAATATATTTCCATCAGTACCATTCTTAAAACCAACAGGACAAGAAAGGGCCGAAGCCATTTCTCTATGAATTTGACTTTCAGTAGTTCTAGCACCAATTGCACCCCAACTAATAAGATCTGCAATAAATTGACCAATGACCATATCTAAAAATTCTGTTGCAGCAGGCATTCCTAATGCGTTAATATCTAATAATAATTTACGAGCTATCGCTAATCCATGATTAACGCGAAAACTACCATTTAAATCTGGATCTGAAATTAACCCTTTCCAACCAACCACTGTTCTTGGTTTTTCAAAATAAGTACGCATTATAATTTCAAGACGATCTTGATATTTTATACGTAATTCATTTAATTTATATGCATATTCTACTGCAGCAATAGGATCATGAACGGAACATGGTCCTATGACAACAAGTAATCGTGAATCTTGTCCAGTCATAATACGCGCAATATTTTGCCTGGTTTTGATAACATTATCCATAATATCTGAAGTAATAGCATATTCTTTAGCCAATTCAGATGGAGTAATTAAAGGATCCATTCTTATTGTACGGAGTTCATCTGTTTTTTTCATTTTTTTCTCCAAATGAATTTTTATTCTAAAAAATAGCAAAATATAATTAAAATTGCGACAAAATAAATCATCAAAAAAATTAATTCATAAGAAATAAAAATGATTAATATTTTATAAAATACTAATTAATTATCTTTTATATTGTTGTCATATAGATATGATTTAATATATCACAACATATCATGCAATTTTTTTAATAAATTTATATAATATTAATATTATTATTTTTTCAATTGATTCTAAAATTACTTTTTTTCTGAAAAAGATGGTATGGGTATACCATACATCCAAGATATTAATAAACGATAAGATACAACCAATACGACTGGTCCAATAAATAAACCAATTGTTCCAAAAGCAATTAAACCGCCAACAACACCAAATAAAATTAACAAGATAGGTAAATCCGCTCCCATTCGTATTAATAATGGTCTCATTATATTATCTAATATGCATAATAAACTACTCCAAACTAATAAAGCAGTACCCCAAGCAGAATAATTATTCCAATATAACCATACAATAGATGGAATTAAAATTGGTAATGGTCCTAATTGTAAAACACAAGAAAATATGATTAATATCATTACTAACGTCCAATATGGCACACCTGCAATTAATAATCCTATTCCAGATAATACAGCTTGAATTATAGCTGTTACTAACACGCCAGATGCAACAGCTCTTACAGATTGAACAGATAAATCAACAATAGCATGACCATGCTTTATACTCACTCGGTGAGCTAAATCACGAATAGAATTAGTAACTTTTTCTCCATTCCAATATAATACAACACTAAAAAATAACATTAATAATAAATAAAAAATAAAAAATCCAAAATTTTTTGCTTGAATAATGAGAAATTCAGTAGTGCGTGCCATATAAGGTTTTATTTCATGTAATAATTCACCTCCATCACCATCTAATAATTCTTGATAACTGATAAAAAATTTTTTTCCAATAATAGGAATATCTTGTAACCAAATTAATTCCGGAAATTCTACGATATTAGAACTAAACCAATGTACGAAGGGTATGCTAGTTTCCACAAGGCTATTAATTAAGAAAACGATAGGAATGATAAAAAGTAGTAATAGTATTGTCATTGTAATTATGATAGCAATACATCTTTTACCACCAAATAATTTTTGTATTTTTAACATTATTGGCCAAGTAATAATAACAATCATACCTGACCAGGAAAAAATTAAAATAAATGGACGCATGACTAAAAAACTTGCAAAACCTATAGCAACAATAAATATCAGTGATAAAATAGACTGCGATAAATCCATATTTTCTTTGGGATTTTGCATATAATTATTTCACCTCAGTATTTCATATTATAAATAGTTTATATAAAATTTATCTTTTTTGAGAAAAAATTAACTGCAAAAATTTTATAAAAAATGTTTATTTTTAGTCACAGAGACTATTATTAATATTCAATTTATTATAGTCTTAGATGTAAAAATAATTATAACATCAAATTTTATAAAAATAATGAATAAAAAATAATATTATAAAAAATATTAAATATATCCTAATAATAATTAATCAGAGATATCTATATGAAAGTAGAAAATATTAATATCCAATTATTTAATCCAAAAAAAATAAAAAATATTACTATAACCGAGACAGCAATTAAACAAATAACATTTTTATTAAATTTGGATGTTAATAATAAAGGGATTAGAATTGGTATAAAAAAATCAGGATGCGCGGGATTTCGATATACTATGGAAATAGTAAAAAAAGAAAAAAAAGAAGATATAATTACTTCTATTAATAATATCTTGATATATATTAATACCGATCATATACATATAATAGATGGAATAAAAATAGATTTTATAAAAAATAATATTAATAAAATATTCAAATTTTATAATAAAAAATTCAATCATTTATGTGGATGTGGTGAAAGTTTTTCTATGAATATGTTAAACTAAGTATATTTCCAACAAATTAAACAATGATTTTTTTTACCTTTAGATAATAAAGTAAACTTATTAAAAAGCTTATCAGAAGATATAAAAACATAATTGATATTAATATTTTTACAAGTATTAATAGAAATAGAATTAGATTGAATTAAATTTTTAGATTGAGTTCTAGATTTTGAAAAAGAACATAATATTAATGCATCTTGCAAATCTTTAATCATAGATACTTGAATAGAAGGAATACCATCTTGTTCTAGCTGTTGAAAATCTAATTCTGTAATTGAATGAATATTTTTAAAAAAAAGACATTCAGTAATTCTCTCAACAGCTAATAAATTTTTTTTACCATGTACTAAACTAGTTATATTTTTAGCAAGAAAAGATTTATCATCTATAATTCGGTTATTTATATTATTTTCTTTTTCTAACAATTCAATTTTTGAAACTTTCTCAAAAGTAAACAATTTTAAGAAGTAATATACGCTACTATCATCAATATTCATCCAAAATTGATAAAACTTATAAGGACTAGTTTTTTTTGCATCTAACCAAATAGTATCAGATTCTGTTTTTCCAAATTTAATGCCATTCGATTGAATAAGAAGCGGAACTGTTAAACCATATACTGTTTTATTTAATACTTTATGGATTAAATGCATGCCTGAAGAAATATTACCCCATTGATCAGATCCACCAATCTGAAGACATACTTTATGTCTTTGATATAATATAAGAAAATCATATGCTTGTAATAAACTATAAGAAAATTCAGTAAAAGAGATACCCTGATCAACTCTAGTAATTCGTTGTTTTACTGAATCACGATTAATCATGGTATTAATTGAAAAATATTTACCTGTATCACGTAAAAATGATAATAAATTAATATTTTTAAACCAACTATCATTATTTAAAATACGTGCACTATTTGTACCACAGTTAAAATCTAAAAAAGAAGAAATTTGTTTAATTATTTTTTGTATCCATATATCAATATTATGATTAATATTACATATTCGTTCTTTATTTTTAAAACTTGGATCTCCAATTAGACTAGTTGCACCACCAATTACAATTATCGGTCTATGACCATTTTTTTGAAATCTTTTTAAAGTAATTAGCAATATAAGATGACCTATGTGCAAACTATCAGCTGTAGGATCAAAACCGCAATATAGAGAAATACATTTTTTATTAATAATATTATTAAGTTTCTCTTCATTTGTAATATACGATATTAATTGTCTATTATGCAATTCATTTAAAAATTTAGATTGCATGGCGAAAACTCCACTTTTAATATATTTTATTTAAATATTTTGATTTTTAAAATATATTATATCTAAAATAATCATAAGTTCAATTAATAAAAATAATAAAATATAATCATAAATTATGATTATTAATTATTTTTATTAATTTATTTATTATCTATATCTACAAACCATTGAACTTTTCTAAATATAGAAAAATAACTTATAAAACGCAAAGATTTTTGTAATAATTGGTGTAAATATGTTCGTGATGAATGCTGTATTAATAAATTATACGTAAAACCTTTTCTATATTTTGATAAAAAATAAGGATGAGGCCCTACTAACCATATTAAAGAATGATCTTTTTGAGAATACATTTTTAAAATAACACGCAAAAAAAATAAAAAATTAATACTATTTTCATTAGAAAAACTATAAGAACAAATAATGACCTGATAGCTCCAAGGCGGTAATAAAAACTTTTTTCGATATTGAAATATTTTATTAATTAAAGGAAAATAACCATAATTACACAAATTTAATAATTCTTTCTTATGAGGAAATGACGTTTGTATTAATATTTTTACTGTTTTCTCTATATTACTAACAATTTTATTTAAACCTATATAAAATTGAGAAAAATATTCAATAGATCTAAAATTAAAAGATAAAAAATAATGATCAATACATATTAAACTAATTAACTTGACATTAGGAAAAAAATAATATTGCGCTATATCTTCTGTCGTAATAATAATACATGGTATAGTAGAAGATAATCTAAAAAAATTTTCATTTAATTGTTTTTTAAAACATTTCTTATCATTTAAGAATATTAATAATATATTAGGAAAAATAAAACTAATTACTTTTTTTATATATTTTATATTAAAATTAAAAACAGTTAAAGAAAATAATTTACAAGAACAACAATAAATAGGTATAGAAATCTTAATTAAACAATATCTACATAACATTATTTGATTATATTGATCAATTTCATAATAATCATGACAAATATCACATTTCGCTCTCCATCCACAAAAACTACACATTAACCCAAAAAAAACAAAATTTAAATTATTAAAAATTAATAAAATTTGTTTTTTATTATTAATTATAGAATGCATTTCATTTATTAATGATAATGATAAAAAATATTTAATTTTTTCTTTTTTTAAATCAATTATTTTATATTGTACTTTATTATAAAAATGTTTAGAATTTATTTGAATAAAAAATAATTTTTTAAAAAACAAATTATATAATATTTTTAAAGATGGAGTATCAGAATCTAAAATTACTGGTATTTTTTCTTTAAATGCACGCAATATACCTATATCTCGCGCATTATATTTAAATATATGATTATTATTATAATATTTAATATTATTTTCTTCAAAAACAATTATTAAACCTAATTTAAAAAAAGGTAAAAAAACGCTTGTTCTAGTACCAATAATAATTTGATTTTTACCATCTTTAATAGACATCCATTTTTTTAAGTATTGAATATCTGTTAATTGTGAATGAATTATAACAATCGAAGTATCAAAATATAAATTTAAAAAATATATAATACGATTTATATATTTTATACATGGAATAAGAATTAAAATTTGACACTTTTGATTTAAAATCTTTTCCATTAATCCAATATAAAATTTTAATCGTGTATGTAAAGTACATTGTGTTAATAACCAACATGAAAAATCTTTTTTGTGAATAATTTTATTAATATAAAAAATTAATTTCTTATTTAAAAAAATATTTTTTTTACAAAAAAAAATATTTTTTATACTATATTGATCTTCTAGTAATATTTTTTCTATACATAATTCTTTAAGCTTTAATTGATTTAAAATAATACGAGATAGATTATATTGCTTTAATTCATAGCTTAAAATACTTCTTTTTTTTAAAAATAAAAGAGTTTCTAATTGTTTTTTTGCTTTTTTTAATGTATCGATATTTATAGATAATCCTTTTTTACTTATACTCCATTTAATTATATATTTTTTTGAAAAACATTTACCTTTACGTAAAAAAGTAGGCAAAATAGAAAAAAAAATATTACCTATCGGACAATAATAATAATTACTTAACCAAACTAATATATCTAGTAAAACATGAGTATAAAGTGATTTATGATCAATAACTGATATAATATGTTTATATTCTTCCATTTCTTCATTAACATGAGAATATATTGATAAAACAATACCTATTAAATTTTTTGAACGAAATGGAACTATAACACGACCACCAATTACTGGTATCATTGAATGAGGTATATAGTATTTAAAACACTGTCTAATAGGTAATGGTAAAACAACTATTGCAATACTCACTTATATATCCATAGAATTTATAATATTCATCTAAAATAAATATAATTAATAAATAATTCATATTACTTTTTGTTTAAATTCACATAAATCATATATTAAACATATATGACACTGTAAATTACGAGCTTTACAAATATACCTTCCATGTAAAACAAACCAAAAATGAATATTTAGCTTAAATCTTGATGGTACAACTTTTAATAACTTTTGTTCTACTATTTTAACATTTTTACCTTTAACAAAATTCATTCTATTACATACTCTAAATACATGCGTGTCCACAGCAATCGTTTTTTTTTTAAATAAAACATTTAATAAAATATTAGCAGTTTTTCTACCAATTCCAGGCAACTTTTCTAATTCATTACGGTTTTTGGGAATAATTCCATGATATTTATTAATTAATAAAAAAGAAGTTTTTATAATATTTAAAGATTTAATGTTATATAAACCAATTCTTCTAATATAATATTTAAGATTTTCTAAACCTAATTTTAATATTTTTTCTGGTGTATTAGCTATTTTAAATAATATCTTAGTTGTTTTATTCACCATTATATCAGTAGATTGAGCAGAAAGTATAATAGATAACAATAACTCAAAACTAGAAGAAAAAATTAATTCTGTTTTTGGATTAGGATTATTTTCATAAAATAATAATAAAATTTTATAGCGTTTTTTAGCATTCATAAACTCTCGTTTTTTATTGTATTTTTATGAATACATTGTTTGCAATTAAATATAATACGATCATTTTTATTAATATGAATATTAATCATATTTTTTAGAGCAATAATAAAACCTAATATCATAAAACCACCTGATGGTAAAATAGCTAAAATAATAGTATAATCTTGATGCAAAAAAGTCCAAAAATTATTTTTATCATATCCAATAAAAATTTTATTTATTCCAAAAAATAATGTTCCATGACCTAATAATTCTCGAATAGATCCTATAATAAACATAGCACAAGTAGATCCTAAACCTATAAACATACCATCAAATAAAGATACTAATATAGAACTTCTATAAGCAATAAAATCTGCACGTGCTACAATAATACAATTAGTTACTATTAATGGAATAAATATACCTAATGATTTATATAAATCAAATTGATAGGCGTGCAATAATATCTCCATACAAGTTACAATTGATGCAATAATAATCATATAAATCGGAATTCTAATTTCATGAGGAATATAATGCTTTAATATAGAAACAATTGAATTAGTCATCATTAATACTATTGTTGTAGTGATTCCTAATCCGATAGAATTTGTCACATTAGTTGTTATAGCTAAAACAGGACATAATCCTAATAATTGTACTAAAGAAGAATTATTTTTCCATATACGATCATATAAAAATTGTTTAAATTTCATGTTATTTTTTTTATCATTAATTTTAATGGTATCATTTTAATAAAAATCACTGTTCTATTGATAGCATTAGTAACCGCTTGAGGAGTAATTGTTGCTCCTGTAAATTGATCAATTTGACCACCATATTTCTTTAAAAAAAATTTTTTCTCTGATAAATGCAATACACGCATATTATTAAATTTACTAATCCAATTAGAAATAGAAATTTCAATTTTATCTCCAATACCTGGAGTTTCTTTATGAGATAATACCCTTACCCCAATAATTGTTCCATCAAAATATGCAGCTACTAAAAGATGAATAGAACCAGCATAACCATCAGGAGCAACACTTTCAACAGCTGCAGCTTGTTCTATTTTATTATTAAAAAATATCCATAAATTATGTATATTATTATCTCCTAATAATTTATTTTTTACTGTAAATTTTTTTTTTCTACAAGAAAAATATATTTTTTTAGGTATAATTTCTTTTAATAAAATCTTTTTTTCTTCTTGCGTATGTATTATAATATTTTTATTAGTTATATCATGTAAAAATACTGTTATAGAAATAAAAATAGTTGTAAAAATACTTAATAGTATAGAATGTTTTAAAATAATATTTTTTTTTTCATATATTTTTATTACCATACCCTGATAATCGAATAAAATAATCTATTAATGGAACTAGCATATTAGAAAATAATATAGAAAATGCAATTGAATCTGGATAAACACTATAATTACGCAAAATCCATACTAAAAAACCAATTATTATTCCTAATATAATACGACCGATATTACTACAAGCAGTTGTTACTGGATCTGTAGCAATAAAAAATGCACATATCATAGTTCCTCCAGATAATAAATGTACTGTAGGAGAAGTAAATAATTGTTGATTAAAAAACCATGTGATTGTAGATAAAAATCCTAAAGATATCAAAAAACTACATGGAATTCTCCAACAAATAACATTTTTATATAATAAAAAAAGACCACCAAATAAAAAACTAATATTAATCCATGTCCAACTTTTTTGTGCACTAATATTTTTATTAAATAACATAGACGTACTTAATACAGTATCATAATGAAAATGAGAGTTTATTCTTATATCATTTAAGGGAGTAGCCTGCGAAAAAAATTCAGGTACTATTGGTACAATACTGTTTTCTTTTACAGTATATATACTATTTTTGGAAAAAATAATATTAAAAGATTGTTGTACATTTTCAATTAATGAAAAAGAATTATTACTCTCCTTCCAATTAGTCATATATAAAGGAAAAGATACTAATAAAACTGCATACCCAAGCATTGCAGGATTAAAAATATTTTGTCCTATTCCACCATATAAGTGTTTAGCAATAATTATAGAAAAAAATAAACCAATAACAATAATCCACCAAGGTATAAAAGAAGGAAGACTTACACCAAATAAAACACCAGTTACAATTACAGAATAATCACATAAATATAATTTAAAATTTTTTCTACGTATTATTAAAATAATTATTTCAAATAATAAAGAAATTATTATAGAAAATAATATTTGTAATAATACATTTACTCCAAAAAAATAACATTTTGTACATATTCCTGGAATACAGGCAAATAAAACTAGAAACATTATCTTTTTAATACTATAAGATATATAAATATTAGGAAAATTCATTTTTTCTTCTTTATTTCTTTTGTTTAAATCGTTCTATTGCTTCTTTTATTTGTTCTTTTCTTATATTTTTTTTTATAATAATTTTTTCTTGTAATAATCTTTTTTTACGTATATTAAATCGAGATAAAGAAACATTTTTATAAATATTTTCTAAATCTATCATGTGGTGTATTTTTTTTTCATTTTTAAAATATTTTACTAAAGGAATGCGACTTGGACAAACTTTTTCACATACTTTACACTCAATACAATCAAAAACATGATATTCTTTTGTTTTAATATGATTTTTCGATTTACTATACCAATAAATTTGTTGAGGAAGTAAATTAACTGGACAAGATTGAGAACAATAACCACAACGAATACATGAATATTCAATATCTTCTTTATAAATCTTATTTTTATGAGTAATTAAAATACAATTTTTATCTTTTAATATAAAATCATTTAAATTAACAGTTCTTTTTCCTGTTAATGGACCACCTAAATATACTTGTATATCTAAAAAATTTTTATATTGCTGAGAATTTAAAATATGTTTTACTGATGTTCCTATTCTTATCCAAAAATTTCCAGGAAAAATACTTTTATCTCCATTTATTGTAATAATACGTTCAGTTAATGGTTCACCATTAATAATAGCTCTTTTAATTGCATAAATTGTAGCGATATTAAAAATCAAATAACCTATATCAACAGCATGCTGTCCTATTGGTATATCTCTTCCTGTTAACGCTTTAATAATAATTTTACTACTTCCTGCAGGATATTTATTCACTATAATAAATAATTTAAATAATGGTTCTTTTTTAATTAATAGACTAATTTTAGAAATTAATTCTATTTTATCTTCTTGAATAGCTATTAAAACTAATTTAACTTTTGAAATCCAGGCAATAATTTTACAACCGATTAATATTTCTTCAATATAATGAGACATTAAACAATAATCAGCAGTTACATAAGGTTCACTTTCTACTGCATTAACAATTAAAGTATGAACTTTTCCTAAACTAAGTAATAATTTTTCAGAAGAGATAAATGCGCCACCACCTAATCCAACAATACCAGATTGATAAATAATTTTTATTAACTTTTCAGGTGTATATTTTTCATAACATGAAAAACATTTTCGCTTAATCCAACGGTCTTTTTTATCAGATTTAATAACAATAGTAAGGTTATCTTGTTCAGGATAATTAATAGATGAATAAAAAATTATATCTTCTATCCATCCTGATGTCGGAGAATGAATAGGAGCAATATTATGATCACCAAAAATTAAAGGTTGTCCTCTTAAAATTTTTTGATGCAACTTAATTCGTAAACGTTTTTGTAAATTTATTCCATTTTTAATAGAAATAAAAAATTTTTCAGGTAAAAGTAGTTTTTTTAATGATAATTTTTTTAATTTATCAGAAGAATATAAAAATTTTAAACCACCTGAAAAATTATATTTTTTTTTATATTCATAAAATTATGTAATATAAACTTCCATTTTTTCTTTAATATAAAACTTTTAAAAAATTTTTTTATTATTAATATTATTATATTTTTCATGATTATTTTTTTTTATTGTAATACAATCAGTAGGACAATGTAATAAACAAATATTACAACCAGTACAAAAATCTTTCAAAATTGTATGCATATAATTAGGTGCTCCTACTATTGCATCTACTGGACAAAATGAAGCACATTTAGAACACCCTACACAATTATTTTCATCAATAACAACAATAGTATCAAATATTTTTTTTTTATTTTTTTTTACATTTTTTGATGATAATGTAATATTTAATAATTGTGAAATATTTAATATTACTTCCTCACCACCTGGAATACACTTATTAATTTTTTCTTTTTTTTGAATAATAGCATTTGCATAAGAATAACACCCAGAATAACCACATTGACCGCATTGACTTTGAGGAAAAAAATTATTTATTTTATCTATAATAGGATCTCTATCAACTTTAAATATATCCGCACTATAACTTAATATTATTCCTAAAAAAAAAGACAGTATACTAAATATTATAATCACTTTTATAATAAGCATAATTAATATTTTATCACACCTTGAAAACCCATAAATGAAATAGACATTAAACTAATAGTAATTAATGCAATAGGAGCTCCTTGAAAAATAAAAGGAACATCAGAAACAGTTACACGTTCACGTATACTAGAAAAAATAATCATAATAAAAGTATAACCAAAAGATGCACTTAATCCATAGAATATTGATTCTAAAAATGTATAATTTAAATAAAGACTAAATAATGGAATTGCTAAAACTGCACAATTCGTTGTAATTAAAGGTAAAAAAATACCAAGTATACGATATAATAAAGGACTCATTTTTCTTAAAAATAACTCTAAAAATTGAACAATAACAGCAATAATTAAAATATAAGATATAATTCTTAAATAAATAAGATTATATGGAACTAAAATATAATAATTAATTAACCATAAAATAGATGATGATAAAATAACAACAAAAGATGTTGCTAAACTCATACCAGTAGCATTTTTAATATTATTTGAAACTCCTATAAAAGGACATAATCCTAAAAACCGTACTAAAATAAAATTATCAATTAATACATTTGAAAAAAATAAGAAAAAATATTGTTTCACTAATTATTCCTATATTTAATTAATCTTTATTATCCACTCTATTTTTATTTATCCAATTTTCAGTTGTATCAACAATAATTTGAGTTTGTAAATCAATTTCAATGTTTATTACACTACCACATTTTTTACTTTTTATTGTAGTTCGTGATAAAGTTTCTGGAATTAAATTAACACAAAATTCATTATCAATAATCTTTCCAATAGTTAAGCTGATACCATCAAGACAAATAAAACCTCGATAAAAAAAATACTTCATCATCTTTTTATCATTTATTTTTAACCATAATGAATAATTTTTACCAGACTGTGATATTCTAGAAATTTCTGCTGTATTAAAGATATGACCAGATACTATATGACCTCCAATTTCATCTCCATACTTAGCAGATCTTTCAATGTTAATATAATCACCAAGACTTAAAAATTTCAAATTAGTATATTCTAAAGTTTCTTTCATAATATCAAAAAAATAATCTGAATTATGAATTGATTTTACTGTTAAACAACAGCCATTATTTGAAACTGAATCACCTATTTTTAATCCGCGAGTTAAAAAAGATGGAATACAAATACCATAGATATAAAAATTTTTTTCTTTTTGTATTGAAATTACTTTAGCTATTCCCTGAATAATACCTGTAAACATAAAACCTCTTGAATATTATATTATTATAAAAAATATTAAATATATAAATTATTTATCATTACTTTTAATAAATTTTTTAAAAAATATTAATTATATCTAACACTAATACTATACAAATATCATATTTTCAAATAAAATATTTGTATTTTTAAACAAAATTAATATATAATTCAATAGTTAATATATTTCTATCTAAAAAAATATTTTTTAATTTATACGTTCGTAACTCAACTGGTTAGAGTGCTACCATGACATGGTAGAAGTTGGTGGTTCAAATCCACTCGAACGTAAAAAATTTATCTTAAAATAATAATGTTATACTAATGGGACATTTAAAAATGTGATTAAAAATATTATTAAAAAATATAAAAATAAACTATTTTTAATAGCATATAGTGGAGGATTAGATTCTACAGTACTATTACATCAATTATTTTTAATTCAAAAAAATAATATACCTGATATGAAAATACGCGCCATTCATATTAATCATAATCTTTCTCCCTTTTCCAATCATTGGTTAAAACATTGTCAAAATAAATGTAAAAAATATAAAATACCATTAATTATTGAAAATATTCAAATTAATACAACAAAAAATAATCTTGAAGAACGGTTAAGAATAAAAAGATATCAAATATTTTATAAAAATTTATTAAATGATGAAATATTATTAACTGGGCATCATTTAAATGATCAATGTGAAACATTATTCTTATCTTTAAAAAGAGCTAGTGGACCCACTGGACTAGCAAGTATGTCAATAGAAAGTATGTTTGGAAAAAAAAAAATCATTCGACCATTATTAGAAAAAAATCGTAATGAATTAAAAAACTGGGCGTTATATCATAAATTAAAATGGATAGAAGATGAAAGTAATATAGACATTTTTTATGATCGTAATTTTATACGACATAAAATTATTCCTATTTTAGAAAAAAGATGGCCATATTTTTTAAAAAATTGTGCACATACAGCAAATATTTGTCGACAAGAAACAACTGTGTTAAATCAATTTCTTAAAGAAGATATTCAACAATATTTAACCTTAGATCAATCTTTAAAAATTAAATCTTTTAAACATATTAATCCTATTAAATGTCATTTAATAATCAGATATTGGATTTCCTTATATATAATTAAGATACCATCTTATAAAATTATTAGTAGTATTTATCAACAAATGATTCACGGTCGAATTGATTCTAATCCTAAAATTATTATTAATAACAATGAAATACGACGTTATAAAAATATTATATATTTAATTAAAACATCAATTAGCGTCAAAAAAATTATTTTATTTTGGCATAATACTAAAAAATATTTAATATTACCAAATAAATTAGGATATTTAAAACAAAATTATCAAGGATTATCTGTACCTGCTCCTAAAAAAAATGAATTAATTAATATTCGATTTCAATACGAAGGAAAAATATTAATTATAGGAAGAAATAAACGAAGAAAATTAAAAAAAATTTGGCAAGAAAAAAATATTCCTCCTTGGATACGCAATCAAATTCCACTTCTATTTTATAATAATCGTTTTATTAGCGCATTAGGAGTATTTGTTATTCAAACAAATAAACAAGAAGAAAAGATCTGGAAAATATCTTGGCAAAATGATATTTTATTAAATAAAAACAGTAATAAATACTTATTTATATAAAAAATCATTTATTTTTTCACTATTAATTCTTTCATATAAAAATTGAAATTTATTAATTTTATGAGATAGTAATGGTTTATCAATACTATTCCAAGTTAGTTCTATATTCAAAAAAATTTCTGTTTTTTTAGCTAAATTTGGTATTATAGGTTTTAAAAAAACCATAACTATTCTAAATAAATTAATTCCTAATGTAGAGATCATTTGTAATTTAACATTTGTTCGATTTTTTTTTGCCAAAATCCATGGTTTTTGTTCATTAATATACTGATTTGCTATATCTAACAGCATTATTACTTTTCGAATTACTGCACTAAAATTGCGATTTTCTAAAAAATTTTCAATATCTATTTTGGAATTGACAAAATATTGAAATAACTTTCTATTGTTCAATTCATATGATAAGTAATGATTAAAATTTTGATTAATAAAGCTAGCATTTCGCGCAGCTAAATTTACTAATTTATTCACAAGATCACTATTAATTTTATAAACAAAATCTTTTAAATTAATTTCAATATCATTAATATTATTAGACAATTTACTAGACAGATAATAACGTAAACTGTCAGAATCAAAATATTTAATCCAATCACTTGCTTTTAATAAACTACCACGTGACTTAGATAATTTTAATCCGTTCATTGTAAGATAACCATGTACAAAAATACCATTAGGTTTTCTAAAATTTGTTGCTTCTAATATTGAAGGCCAAAATAAAGTATGAAAATAAATAATATCTTTTCCAATAAAATGATATAATTCGTAATTTGATTTTTCACACCAAAAAGAATTAAAATTTAATTTTTTATTTTTATCACAAAGATTTTTAAAAGAACTAATATAACCAATAGGGGCATCTAACCATACATAAAAATATTTATTCAAAAAATGAGGAATTTTAAATCCAAAATAAGGAGCATCACGAGAAATACACCACTTTTTCAATCCTATTTTGAACCATTCTTCTGTTTTATTAATGATTGATTTTTCTAAAACACCTGAATAAATCCATTTTTCTAAAATAGATTTAAAATATGGTAAATTAAAATATAAATGTTGAGTTTTTTTTAAAATCGGATTTTTTCCAGATAATATAGAAACAGGATTAATTAAATCTATAGGTTCATAAGTAGCACTACATACTTCACAATTATCACCATATTGATCATTTGCCATACAATTAGGACAAGTACCTTTAATAAATCTGTCGGGTAAAAAAATATTTTTTTTATTATCATAAAATTGTGAAATTATTTTTTTTTCAATTAATCCTTTCTTATTTAGTTTAAAAAATATTTTATTTAAAAAATATTCATTTTCTTTACTATGAGTGGAATAATAATTATCATGAGAAATATTAAAGTTTAAAAAATCTTGTTTATGTTCTTTAAAAATAGTATTTATTAAATGCTCAGGAGAAATATTTAATTTTTCAGACTGAAGCATAATTGCCGTTCCATGTGCATCATCAGCAGAAATAAACCAAACTTCATGACCTCTCATTCTTTGATAACGAACCCAAATATCTGCTTGAATGTGTTCTAACATATGGCCTAGATGAAGTGAACCATTAGCATAAGGTAATGCACAAGTAACTAAAATTTTTCTATTAGGCATAATATTATATTTGTTTAAATAAAGAATATAATATACAAAATAATATCAATCGTAAACATTACTTTTATAAAAAATTTTTACTTAAAAATATTATTCTTCATTAATACGACTATATACCACTCCATTTTGTTGCTTATATTTTGCTTCACTACGAGCAGAATAAGGACGCGAAACTGATTTAGAAAGCATTTCAAAACTTAATGCTGCAATTTTCATATTAGGTTTTAATACTAATGTTAATTTTCCAGAATTAAAAATTTCAAGTACAATATTACCTTCCCATCCAGGATCAATCCGATGTGATGTTGCATGTACCATTAAACCTAAACGAGCTAGAGAAGAACGACCATCTAACCAACCAACTAAATTATTTGGAAGAATAATATTTTCCAGAGTAGAAGATAATACTAAAGTACCAGGTTGTAAAAAAAATGGTTTTTCTTTAGAAAAAACTATTTCTTCACTCATTACCTCAGATAATGATAATTCTACATTTTTTTTTGAAGCACTTAAATCAATGCATGCACTTTTATAATCATAAAAAATTCGAAACTTATTTCCAAGATGTATATCAACTGTAATACCATTAATTAATTTTTTTTTTGGATATGGTATAATTATTAATTCTTTTTTATTTAATAATTCTTCAATATCTATATCACATAAACGCATTATTACCCCTATTAAATTATTTTTTTAAAAATAATTTTTAAAATATTTACCGTAGTAATAAATATAGTTAAATATTATACAATTATGAAACAAAACATGTATTTACAAGAAATTAAATTTATTTTCTCATTTTTTTTATTTAATATCTTTCCAATGTGTGTGAAAAATACCATTTTTATCAATACGTTTATAAGTATGAGCTCCAAAATAATCTCTTTGAGCCTGAATTAAATTAGCAGGTAAAAATTCTTTTCGATAACCATCATAATATGAAATAGCTGAAGAAAAAGTAGGAATAGAAATACCACATTGTATAGAATATACTATAATATTACGTAAAGAACTTTCATACTCATTCGCAATTTTTGAAAAATAAGGAGTTAATAATAAATTAACAATATTTTTATCATCTTTATATGCATCCGTTATTTTTTGTAAAAAACTTGCTCTAATAATACATCCTGAACGAAATATTTTTGCAATATTACCTAAATTTAAATCCCAAGAATATTTCTTAGAAGCTCTGTTTAATAATGAAAATCCTTGTGCATAAGAAATTATCTTGCCAAGATATAAAGCTTTTCTTACTTCTTCAATAAATTTTTTAGTATTCTGAACATTAATATTTAATTTAGGTCCTTTTAAAATTTTTGAAGCAATTAAACGTTGTTCTTTCAAAGAAGACAAATAACGAGAAAAAACAGATTCAGTAATTAATGCTAAAGGCTCACGAAACTCTAAAGCACTAGTACTGATCCACTTCCCAGTATTTTTATCTTCGGCTTTATCTAAAATTATATCAATTAAATAATTTCCATCTTTATCTTTTTCTAAAAAAATATTTTTAGTAATATTTATTAAATAACTATTTAATTCACCTTTATTCCAATCATTGAAAATATCTGATAGTTCTTGATTATTTAAATGTAATATACTTTTTAATATAAAATATGATTCTGCAATTAATTGCATATCACCATATTCTATACCATTATGAACCATTTTAACATAATGACCTGCACCATCAGATCCAATATAACTAACACATGGTTCATTATTAAATTTAGCAGATATTTTTTTTAGCATAGGTGATATTAAAGAATATGCTTTTTTTGTTCCACCAGGCATAATAGAAGGACCATTTAATGCACCTGATTCTCCTCCAGAAACTCCCATACCAATAAAATGAATACCATTTTGAGATAGAGTATTATATCTTCGTATAGTATCTTTATAAAAAGTATTTCCCCCATCGATAATAATATCATCTTTTTTTAGATATAATAAAAGCTCTTTAATAGTTCTATCTGTAGCTTCACCTGCTTTTACCATAAGTAATATACATCTGGGTTGAATCAATGAATCTACAAAATCTTTAATAGAAAAATAAGGAAATAGTTTCTTTCCAATATTATTTTTAATAACTTCTTCTGTAACAATACCAGTCCGATTAAAAATAGATACAGTATAATTATGACTTTCAATATTTAAAGCTAAATTTCGTCCCATTACTGCCATTCCGACAACACCAATTTGTTGTTTGAACATATTATATTCCTTATTCAATATACTAAAATATTTATGTAATCTTTCTATTAGAATATATATTATGTATACATGAAATATATTCTATAATATAGACAAATAATTTTTTATAAAGTAAAATTTATTTATATAGTATTTTTTTTCAATATGTTTATCCTTTTAAATATTATTAAATTTTTTAAAATATAAATATATAATGAATATTTTTATTAATTAAAAAAATTTTTTTTCAAACATTCTCTTTTTATAAATATCATGCATGTCTTTTTTTTAAATTATTTATAATCATATTTAAATTTATATTTTGATTTTGTAATAATACCATAAGATGATAAATTAAATCTGACACTTCATTAATTAATTCTTTTTTATCATCTTGCATAGCAGCTAATATTGTTTCCACTGCTTCTTCACCTACTTTTTGT
Organism: Buchnera aphidicola (Pterocomma populeum); assembly: GCF_049314985.1. Classification (GTDB taxonomy): domain Bacteria; phylum Pseudomonadota; class Gammaproteobacteria; order Enterobacterales; family Enterobacteriaceae; genus Buchnera; species Buchnera aphidicola_BQ. The sequence continues at coordinate 289,663 of NZ_CP186013.1, read as the reverse complement.
GCAATATATTTTGTACCTAATTGATATAATTTTTGTGTATAAGAATTTTTTTTATATATATTTTTTCTTTCATGTAATATTTTTTCTAATTCAAATAAAAACATTGAGTAATATTTTTTTGAAAAAAAACAACTTTTTTTATTTAAATGACATGTATGTCCATTAATAGAAACTAATATTAATAATGTATCATAGTCACAATCCGTACTAATTTCTATTACTTTTAAAAAATTTCCAGATTCTTCTCCTTTCGTCCATAAACGATTTTTAGTACGTGAATAAAAAGTAACTATACCTTCTTTTTGAGTTTTTAAAAATGCTTCTTGATTCATATAACCATGCATTAAAACCATATTAGATTGATAATCTTGAATGATTGTTGGCATCATCTTATTGGTTTTTAACCAATTAAGTTTTGATAAATCATTTTTATTTAACATTCTCTTACTTCGATTCCTTTTTTTATTAAAAATGCTTTTAAATATTTAATATCAATAATATTTTTATGAAAGACAGAGGCTGCTAATACTCCATCTGTATTCGCATAATATAATGCATCATAAAAATGCTCTACTGTTCCCGCTCCTCCTGATGCAATTAAAGGAACTTTACATACTTTTCTCATTTCTTGTAATTGTATTACATCATATCCATTCTGCAAACCATCTTGATTCATCATATTTAATACTATTTCACCTGCTCCATTGTTCTGAATTTTTTTTATCCAATCTATTGTCTTCCAGTTAGTTTGATAACTTTTTTTAATATCACCAGTATATTGATGAACCATATAACACTTTTTAATCTTATCAAACCATGAATCAATGCCAACAACTACACACTGAGTACCAAATCGATCTGCTATTTGAGTAATTAAATCAGGATTTATTAAAGCAGAAGAATTAATTGATATTTTATCTGCACCACAAGATAAAACATCTTGAGCATCTTTTACACTTTTAATACCACCTGCTACACAAAAAGGTATATTAATAACTTCAGAGATCTTTTTAATCCAATTTCTATTAACCAATTTGTTATTAGTAGATGCTGTGATATCATAAAATACTAATTCATCTATGCCTTCTTCCGTATATTTTGTAGCTAAAGAAAGAATATCACCCACTACCATATGATTTTTAAATTGTATACCTTTTACCACCATGTCGTTTTTCACGTCAAGACATGCTATTATTCGCTTTGCCAACATTTTAACGCCTCTTCTATGGTAAATTTATTTTCTAATAAACCACGGCCAATAATGATATTTTTTACTCCAGTATCTTTTAAATTAAAAATATCATTTAATGATCGAATACCGCCAGAAGATTGAATATTTAAATGTTTAAAATTTTTACAAATATCTATATATAATGGTATATTAGGCCCTAATAATGTTCCATCTCTAGATATATCTGTACATAATATATGTTTTAATTCAGTATCAGAAAAAAAATTTAATATCTCTTCTAAAGTAATATTAGTTTTTTTTTGCCAACCATGAATTAAAATATTTTTATTATTATAATCATCTATATTTATATCTAATGCTAAAACAATAGAGTCTGAACCATAAATAGATATCCATTTTTTTACTTCATTTTTATTTTCAATAACAGACGATCCAATAATTACTCGTTTTGCACCTAATGTTAAAAGTTGATCAATATCTTTTTCTTTTCTTATACCTCCACCTATTTGAATTGGAATAATATTATAAGAAATAATTTTTTTAAAAAATTTAAACTGTTTATTTTTACTATTTTGAGCTCCATCTAAATCAACTAAATGAATAATTTTGACACCTTTTTTACTGTAATATTGTAAATTATGATATAAATCTATATCATAATAAGTGATTTTTGAATAATTTCCTTGATATAAACGTACCACTCTGCTTTTTATAATATCAAATGCTGGAATAATCATATTATTATATCTCTATAAAATTTTTTAGTAATTGTGCTCCTACACTTCCAGATTTTTCGGGATGAAATTGTACACCAAAAAAATTATTTTTTTGTATAGCAGCACTAAAAAAAACTCCATAATTTGAATAAGCTAATGTATATTTATTAATTGGAACAATATAATTATGTACAAAATAAAATCTTGATCCTATTTTGATATTTTTAAATAATATATTTTTTTTATTAAAGATGACTTTATTCCATCCCATATGTGGTAATGGTAAATGATTAGATTTTAAAGGCTGAACAAAAGAATTTTTTAATATATCTAATGTATTAATACCTGATCCTTCTTTACTAAAACTACATAATAATTGCATTCCAAGACAAATTCCTAAAATAGGCTGTGTAATATTTCTAATAACATTTTCTAATTTATTTTTAGATAATCTTTTCATAACCGCAGAAGCAGTTCCAATACCTGGAATGATTATTTTTTTTGCACTAGATACTAGTGAAATATTTGATGTAATTGTAGTAGAATAACCCATTTTTTTTATTGCTATAGAGATTGATTGCAAATTAGCACACCCAGTATCTAATATAACTATATCCATTTATAAAATTCCTTTTGAACTAGGTATAGCATATCCATCTATTTTAATGGCTTGACGCAATGCTCTACCCAGTACCTTAAATAAACTTTCAGCACAATGATGATCATTCAATCCTTCACTAGATAAATGTAGTGTAATACCCATAGAATAACAAAAAGAATGAAAAAAATGTTCAATCATATTTGTACTTAAATCTCCTATTTTTTGATTATGAAAATTACATTTAAACTGAAAATATGGACGACCAGAAATATCTAACAAACAACTTGCTTTAGATTCATCCATCGGTAAGTGAAAACCAAAACGATGCAAACCTTTTTTTGAACCTAATGCTTGTAATAATGATTGGCCTAATACAATACCAGTATCTTCTACTGTATGATGATCATCAATTTTTAAATCACCTTGAACCATAATATTCATATAAATACCACTATGAAATGATAACTGTTCTAGCATATGGTTAAAAAAATTTATACCAGTATTAATATGACTTTTTTCATCTGAATCTAAGCTAATTTGTATATGTATTTTAGTTTCTTCTGTATTTCTTAGTATTTCACTATATCTATTTTTTTTAAGAATAAATTTAAAAATATCATTCCAATTACAAGTATCATCTTGATATTGAATTCCTGTAATGTTTATATTATGTGCCATCTCTATATCAGTTTTTCTATCTCCAATTACATAACTGTATTTTTTATCAATTATATTACTTTGTAACCATGGTGTTAATAATTTAATTTTTGGTTTTCTACAATCACATTTATCTTCTAAAAAATGAGGGCAAATTAAAATATCATCAAATATAATACCTTCTGAGCGAAAAATATCTAACATAAAAAAATGGGGAATGTTAAAATCCTCCATGGGAAAAGTACTTGTACCAAGACCATCTTGATTAGTAATCATAATCAATTTATAATTTAATTGAATTAATTTTAATAATGAAGAAATAACATTTTTTTTAAATATCAATTTATTTATGTTATCTACTTGGAAATTATCAGATGGTTCATCAATTAATGTTCCATCCCGATCAATAAATAAAATTTTTTCTTTCACTTATTCCTCATACAAGAATATTTTTCTGTAAACAAAATTTTTTAATTTCTGAAATAACACGAACACACTCAGTACGCGTTCCAATTGAAATTCTTATACAATTTTGAAGATATATCTTTTGATTTTGATTTCTTAAAATAATTCCACTGTTCCATAATTCTGTAAAAAGTTTCTCACACATATGAAATTTAACTAATATGTAATTAGCACTACTATCAAAAATTTTCTCTACACAAGAAAATATTTTTAATTGATTAGAAAACCAAATACGATTAGCATTTATTTCTAATACCCTATTGTTCATAGCTATCAAAGATTTTTTCTGTAAAGCTTGATATGCAATATCAGAAACTGGTATTGAAATAGGATATGGACTAATAACTTTATGTAAAATATCAATAACATCTTTATTCGCTAATAAAAAACCACATCTAATACCGGCTAAAGAAAATGCTTTAGATAATGTTCTTAAAATTACTAAATTTTTATGATTTTTTAAATCATTTACCATACTATTTTCTAAAGAAAATTCAATATAAGCCTCATCTACTATAATTAAAGATTTACCTAAAGTTATATCAAGTAAATCTATAATATCTTTCTTTGATATAATAGTACCAGTAGGATTATTAGGATTACATATATATATTAATTTAACTTGCTTAAGATTTAATTTAATATTTAATAAATCTAATTGCCATGTATTTTTTTTAGTTGGAATTTTTTTAATTTCAACACCAGCTATATCTGCAGTAATGTGATACATATCATAAGTTGGAGGACAGCAAATAATAATATCTTTTCCAGGTTCGCAAAATGCTTTAATTAACAACTCAATACCTTCATCTGCTCCTCTAGTCACTAAAATATTATTTGAATGAATATTAACAAAAGCAGAATAAGCAGCAATTAAATTTTTAGGTTGACCTTCTGGATAACGATTCCATTTTTTATTTTTTATTGAAAAAAATACTGGAACAGGAGATTCATTAGCATTTAAAAAAACATCACCTTTACCACCAATTCGTCTTGCAGATTGATAGGGTTTTAAAGATTTTATATTTTTTCTTACCAAATTTATAATATTATCTTGTTTCATATTGTTTCCTTGATCACATTCATTCGAACTTTTACAGCATTTGTATGTGCTTCTAATTTTTCTGCTGAAGATAAAACAATAAGAGAAGAAGATAATTTCATAAAAGCGGGATATGTTAATTCTTGTACTAATACACGCTTTTGAAAATCAGATACTCCTAATGCAGAATCAGTAGTAGATTTACCATATGTTGGTAAAACATGATTAGTTCCAGAAGCATAGTCACCTGCAGACTCAGGAGACCAAGGACCTAAAAAAATTGAACCTGCATTTGATATTTGATTTAATAGACATCTTGGATTTTCTGTTTGAATAATTAAATGTTCTGGTGCATACAAATTAGAAATTTGAACACATTCTAATAAATTTTTTACAATGATTATTTTACTATTTTTTAACGAATGTTTAATTATTTCTAGTCTAGATAAATGTTTATATTGCTGATTAAGAGATAAAATAACTTTTTTTGCTATATCTTCACTACAAGTAACAAAAATCACTTGAGAAGAAATATCATGTTCTAATTGAGATAAAAAATCTGCGGCAATAAAATCTGGATTGGCTGTATAATCAGCAATAATTAATAATTCTGATGGTCCTGCTAACATATCTATTGAAGGTCCGTTAAAAACAGTACTAACTTGCAGCTTTGCTTCTGTAACATATGCATTTCCAGGACCAAAAATCTTATCTACTTTAGGAATTGTCTGAGTACCACAAGAAAGAGCCGCAATAGCTTGTGCTCCACCAATTTGAAAAATTTTATTAACACCACACAGAGATGCAGTATATAATATTTCATCACTAATTGGTGGTGGAGAACATAAAATAATTTCTTTACATTTAGCAATTTTAGCAGGTATCGCTAACATTAAAACAGTTGAAAATAAAGGTGCAGTACCACCGGGTATATAAATACCAATAGAATTTAATGGAATATTAATTTGTTGACAACGTATACCAGATTGCGTTTCAATATCTATATTAGGCATTATCTGTGATTCATGAAAACACTCAATGTTATTTTTTGCAAGTAAAATTGCTTTTTTTAAATCTTTACTAATGCTTTTTTTGGCTAAATTAATTTTTTCAGAAGATATATCAAATGTTTTTAAGAAAATACCATCAAATAAAAACGTATATTCTTGAAGAGATTTATCGCCAAATTGATATATATTTTTAATAATTTTTTTTACTTTTTCTTTAAAAGTATTTTTTTGAATTAATATTGGTCGTAATAAAACTTTATTTTGTTCTTCTTTACTTAGCTTATTCCAGTAAATTATACTATCCATATATTTCATATAATTTTTACTCCATCATTTTTTCAATCGGTAAAACTAAAATCGAACTAGCTCCTAAAGATTTTAATTCTTCCATTGTTTCCCAAAATAATGTTTCACTACTAACCATATGCATCGCTACTTTAGTATCATCACCAGCTAATTTTAAAACAGTTGGTTTTTCTGCACCGTGCAATAAAGATATAACTTCTTTTAATTTTTTGATAGGTGCATGAAGCATAATATATTTAGATTCTCGAGCTTTTATTACACCTTTAATTCTAGTCATTAGTTTATTAATGACTTCTTTTTTTTCAATATTAATATTTCCACTTTTGGAAATTAAACACGCATTAGAATGAAAAATTGCTTGTACTTCATGTAATCCATTTGATTCTAATGTAGCACCAGTAGAAACTAAATCGCAAATTACATCAGATAATCCAACTCTTGGCGCCACTTCTACAGAACCATTCAACATACAAGATTTAAAAATAACATTTTTTTTATCAAGATATTTTTTCAATAAATAAGGATAGGAAGTAGCAATACGATTATTATTTAAACATGTTATATTAGAATATTGAAAATCTATAGGAACTGCAATAGATAATCTACAAATTCCAAAATCTAAACGCGTTAAAATAATATATGAATGCTCTAATCTTTGTGCTTGTCGACTTAATAATTCTTCATTTAAAACATTTTCGCCTACAATACCTAAATCCACAACTCCATCCATTACTAATCCAGGAATATCATCATCACGCACAAGCATAACATCAATTGGCATATTTTCTGCAAATACTATCAGTTTTTGTTGTTTTAAATTAATTTTAATTCCACAAGATTTTAATAATTTTATAGAATCATTACTTAAACGACCAGTTTTTTGCATGGCTATACGCACGCGATTATTATTGATCATATCTATTATTCCTTAAAATTTTTTTGTATTTTAGAATATACAATAGATGAATCTTATTTTGTTATTATTATCTATTTTTAATAATAAATAATATATATAAGAAATAAATTATACTCTTCGAATATTTTCAAATAATTAATCCTTATAAAAATAAAATTAAATTTCAATAATAACTATAATAGCAGCATTACTACCAAATATTTTAGAAGCCTGATGAAAAGCTATAATATCAGGATGTTGAGATAACCAAAAAGGTATTTGTTGTTTTAAAATACATTTTCCATATCCATGCATAATATGTGCACAAAAAATTTTTTCTTTTTTACAGACCCTAATTAATTGCCCTAATTCTTGTTGTGCTTGGTATTGTGTGAATCCATGTAAATCAAGAAATATATCTGGATAATATCGGTCTTTTTTAAGATTTTTTAAAATATCATATGAATTTTTATTGCGCACATAAGATACTGGATCTTTTTGAAAAAAATATTTTTTAGATTTTTTATAAGTAAAATAATGAATATGATCTTTCTGTTCAATAAAAATACGTTTTAATAAATTATTTTTTTTAGTTTTCTTTATTCGAGAATGAAATATAGTATCTTGTATTATTTCACGTGTATCCGTTAAATATTGGCGAAATAAAGTATTATCATCAGTAGTATATTGCCTGTTTTTATTCATGATTATTAATTACCAAACTCTTGATAAATTGAAACAATTACAGTAACATTTTTTACATAGTCTCTATATTATTATCTATAATCTTTTTAATTAATTATATATTTTACTTTTTATAAAAACAACAAATAAAAAACATTACTATAAATCTAAAATATATAAAAAATTTCATAAATCTAAAATATTCATATAAAAAAAATAAAAATATTAATTTTTCTATTTTATATTTAATTATATTAAACAAAACATATAATGAGTTAGATCATATGCCTGGAAATACAATTGGAAAAATATTTCGTGTAACTACTTTCGGGGAATCGCATGGAATTGCATTAGGATGTATTGTCGATGGAATGCCACCTGGATTAGAATTATCTATCGAAGATTTACAATATGACTTAAATCGACGAAAGCCTGGGAAATCTCGTTATACTACACCCAGAGCGGAATTGGATAAAGTAGAAATACTATCAGGAGTATTTAATGGAATAACTACTGGAACAAGTATTGGATTAATAATTTATAATACCGATCAACGCCCTAAAGATTATCACAATATAAAAAATATATTTCGACCAGGACATGCTGATTATACATATGAAAAAAAATATGGAATAAGAGATTATCGTGGTGGTGGAAGATCTTCTGCTCGTGAAACTGCAATGAGAGTAGCAGCAGGTGCCATTGCAAAAAAATATCTTAAAATGAAACATGGAATTTCTATACGTGCATATTTATCATCTATGGGTAATATTCTTTGTCCATTTAAATCATGGGAAGAAGTAGAAAAAAATCCATTTTTTTGTGCGAATCCTGAAAAAATACATCTTCTAGAAGATATGATTAAAAACTTAAAAAAAGAAGGAGATTCCATTGGTGCAGAAGTTACTATTATTGCAAAAAATGTTCCTATAGGATTAGGAGAACCAGTTTTTGATCGTCTTGATGCTGATTTAGCACATGCATTAATCAGTATTAATGCGGCTAAAAGTATAGAAATTGGTGATGGTATTTTATCAATTATACAAAAAGGAAGTGAACATCGTGATGAAATAACACCTAATGGATTTAATAGTAATCATGCTGGTGGAATTTTAGGAGGTATTAGTAATGGTGAAAAAATTATTTTAAAAGTAGGTTTTAAACCAACATCAAGTATTAAAAAAGAAGGAAATACAATTAATAATCAAAATGAAATGGTTAAAATTATTACAAAAGGACGTCATGACCCATGTGTAGGTATTCGCGCTGTACCAATTACAGAAGCCATGGTTGCAATGGTATTAATGGATCACTTATTAAGATTTAAAGCACAATGTAACAATAGTATTTTTTTTTTCTAATTAATTATAAAGTTATAGTGCTACTAAATTATTTTTTAGTAGCTTATAATTCTTTATTTATGCAATACAAAATATATTATTATTTTTTATATGATTAAAATATTAATACTTTATTATAAATTTATTAAAACATATTTTTTAGAAAAAAAATCATAACTTCCACAATAAATGTTTATAATATTAAAAATAAAAAATATAATTTTTTATATACAAACATTATGTTAAGTATAGTAATAATAATTAACCTCATTTTCTAATATATGTCAAACGTACCATAAAATTTTTTTATGGAGGAGGACAAATTATGTTCACAGGAAGTATAGTTGCACTAATCACTCCAATGAATCAAAAAGGTAAACTCTGTCGCTCAAGTTTAAAAAAATTAGTCGATTATCATATTAAAAATCAAACAAAAGCAATTGTTTCAGTAGGAACTACCGGAGAATCAGCAACATTAAATCAAGAAGAACATATTAATATTGTTATGTTTACATTAGAAATAGCAGATAACCGCATTCCTATTATTGCAGGCACAGGAGCTAATGCAACAGAAGAAGCTATTTTACTAACAAAAAGATTTGAAAAATCGGGTATCTCTGGATGCTTAACTGTAACACCATATTACAATAAACCTACTCAAGAAGGATTATATCAACACTTTAAAGCAATTTCGGAAAATACTGAATTACCTCAAATTCTTTATAATGTACCTAGTCGTACCGGTTGCGATCTACTTCCTCATACTATTGCTAGATTATCTAAATTTAAGAATATTATTGGAATTAAAGAAGCAACCGGTGATTTATCAAGAATTAATAAAATTAAACAGTTAATTAAAGATGATTTTTTATTAATTAGCGGTGATGATGTAACAGCTTTAGATTTTATGCAATTAGGAGGACATGGTGTAATATCAGTTACAGCCAACATAGCTGCAAAAGAAATGATGCAAATTTGTAATTTTGCATTAAAAAATGATTTTATTAATGCAAGAAAAATTAATCAAAAACTGATTTTATTACATGAAGCATTATTTATAGAGTCTAATCCAATGCCTATAAAATGGATAGCTAAAAAAATGGGTTTAATTAAATATGATACATTGCGATTACCTATGACACCAATTATGCAATCAACACGTTTACAACTTGAAAAAGCAGTAAAATATGCTAATTTATAGAAATTACTTAAAATATAACTATATCTTTAAAAAAAGAATAATTATATTGTTAATATTATGTTGTGTAATTACATCTTGTTCAAATATAGATAATTTTCAAAAAAAAAATATTTTTTTACAGAAAAATCATACATGTCAATTAAAAAAATTAATTATACCAAAGGGAATTCATTTTCCTAAACAAAATAAAAATTATGATATCCCATATACACAAGAAGAATTAAGTAAAAAAAAATTTAGCATTTTTCCTCCAGAATAATATTTATTTAAAGAGAAAACAGGTAAAAATTAAAAAATATCGTATTATATAAAATAATATGCATAATATTATTATATTAATGATACATATTATAAGTGTAGAGTATCTTTATGATATTCTGCACCAATTAAAATATGTTCATAAAAACATTAAATCAGTAATCTATGCATAATATTTTGATACATTAAACTTAATTTTTGTAAATCAGATATTTTTACAGATTCATTAATTTTATGAATAGTATTATTTAATAATCCTAATTCTATTATTTCTGATTTCATCATTGCTATAAAACGGCCATCTGAAGTCCCTCCAGAGGTAGACAAAATCGGTTTCTTTACATTAAATTGTAAAATACATTTTATAACTTCATTTATTAATATTCCTTTTTTTGTAATAAAAGGATTTCCTGAAAATAACCACTTAATAGAATAATTAATTTTTTCTTCTTCTAATATATTTTGTACTTTTGACTTAATAGTTTTTATCGAAATTTCTGTACTAAAACGAAAATTAAATTGAACAAAAAGAGATCCAGGAATAACATTACTAATATTTTCACCTGCATGAATATTAGCAATATTTACTGATGTAGGTGAAAAAAAAGAATTTCCATTATCTAATTTCATAGATAAAATTTTAATAAGAATAGGTAATCCTCTATGGATTGGATTATCTGCTAATTCCGGATAAGCAATATGACCTTGTACACCATAAATAGTTAAATTAGCTGTTATTGAACCTCTTCGTCCATTTTTAATAACATCTCCTACTATTTTAGTACTAGATGGTTCGCCTACAATACAATAATCAATTTTTTCATTATTTAATAACAGATATTCCACTACTTTTATTGTACCATTAATTGCACTAGATTCTTCATCTGAAGTAATTAAAAAAGATAGTCTTCCTTTATGATCCGGAAATTTCTGGATAAAACACTCAGCAGCAATAATCATAGCTGATAAAGCACCTTTCATATCTGATGCTCCGCGACCAAATAAAATTCCATTTTTAACCCATGGATCAAAAGGATCGGAAAACCATTTCGATCTATCACCAGCTGGAACTACATCAGTATGACCTGCAAATGTTAATGTCTTTCCAGTACCATGAAATGCCCAAAAATTTCGAGTATCATCATAATTAATTTGTTTTATTGTAAATCCGATATTCATTAATCTCTGTATCAAAATATCTTGACATCCTAAATCATTAGGACTGATAGATGGAATACGAATAAGATCTTGAGCTAATCGTGTAACTAAACAAACCATATTTTTTCCTAAATATTAATATATAATAATATAATAAAAAATTATAGAGTTAAAAATAGCTCTATAATTTTTTGCAATATATTTTAATAATAACTAAGTATTTAATAAAAATTGAGCTTTTTTAATAATATTTTCTTTAGTAAATCCAAATTTTTGAAATAAATCTTCTGCAGTACCAGATTGACCAAATGTTTTCATTCCAATCACTACACCTTCTAAACCTACATATTTATACCAAAAATCTTCTATACTAGCTTCAATTGCAATACGTTTTTTTACACTTGATGGTAATATATGTTCTTTATACGCAGGATCTTGTTTATCAAATATATTTGTAGAAGGCATAGAAACTACCCTAACAGAATACCCTAAAGAAGTAATCTCTTGTGCTGCAGATAAAGTAATATATAATTCAGATCCTGTTGATATTAAAATAATATCTAGAGATTTATTAGAATCATATAATATATATGCTCCATAACTAATATCTTTTAATTGTTGTGAACTTCTATTAAATTGATGTAAATTTTGACGTGATAAAATAAGAGCAGTGGGACCATTTTGTTTTTCAATTCCCATTTTCCATGCTATTGCAGTTTCTACCTGATCACTAGGTCTCCACACGGTAATATTTGGAATCATTCTTAAATGTGCTATTTGCTCTATTGGTTGATGTGTAGGTCCATCCTCACCTAATCCAATAGAATCATGGGTATAAACAAAAATATGTTTAGTCTTCATTAAAGCAGCCATACGAACAGCATTACATGCATATTCAGAAAAGATTAAAAATGTTGCAGTATATGGAATAAATCCGCCATGTTGAGCAATACCATTAGCTATAGCTGTCATACCAAATTCACGAACACCATAATGAATATAATTACCAGCTATATTCTTATTTATTGCCACAGAAGAAGAACATACTGTTAAATTACTAGGTGCTAAATCGGCAGATCCACCTATTAATTCTGGTAATAAAGGTTGAAAATTTTCTAATGCGTTTTGTGAAGCTTTACGTGTTGCTATATTACTAGAATTACGTTGTAAGTTAATAATAAAATTATTACTTTCTTCTTTCCAATTGTGAGGTAATTCTTGTTGAAAACGTCTAATATACTCTTTCGCTAAGATAGGATATTCTAATTTATACCTACTAAACATTACATTCCATTTTCTTTCATATTCTAAACCTTCTGATTTAAAATCCCATTTTTTATAAATTTTATTAGGAATTTCAAAAGGAGAATATGTCCAATGTAAATTATCTCTTATTAATTTTACTTCTTTATTTTCAAAAGGAGATCCATGAGACTCAGCGGTACCTGATTTATTAGGAGAACCAAAACCTATAATAGTATTACAAATAATTAATGAAGGCTGATCTTTATTATTTTTTGCTTCTTGAATACTTTTTTTAATAGATTCAGAATCATGACCATTAACATTATCAATTACATGCCAATTATAAGATTCAAAACGTTTTTTTGTATCATCAGTGAACCACTGAGACACATGACCATCTATTGAAATACCATTATGATCATAAAAAACAATTAATTTACCTAATTTTAAAGTTCCAGCTAAAGAACATGATTCATGTGAAATTCCTTCCATTAAACAACCATCACCTACAAATACCCAAGTATAGTGATTAACAATATTAAAATTTATTCGATTAAAATAAGAACTTAAATTTTTTTCAGATATAGCCATACCTACAGCATTAGCTAAACCTTGTCCTAATGGACCTGTAGTAGTTTCAATGCCAGGAGTATCACCATTTTCTGGATGACCTGGTGTTTTTGAATACAACTGTCGAAAATTTTTAATATCTTCTATAGATAATTGATATCCAGTTAAATGTAATAAACTATAAAGTAACATAGATCCATGACCATTAGATAAAATAAAACGATCACGATCATTCCAGTGCGGATTTGTTGGATTATGTTTAAAAAAATCTCTCCATAAAACTTCAGCAATATCAGCCATACCCATAGGCATACCAGGATGTCCTGATTGTGCATTTTGTATTGCATCTACACTTAACATTCGAATAGCATTAGCTAACTCTCTTCTTGAACACATACATTTTTTCCTTAAAATAAAACTTTATTATTCAATATAATAACCTATATTTTTTTAGAAAGAATATTTTCTAAAGATAATTGATCTTTACCAAAAGCATTAATTCCATCTGATAATTTTTGTACTGCCATTATATCTTGATTATGCTCCCAACGAAATTCTGCTTCTGATAATCGAGAAGGCGGTGTTTTAAATATATTAGGTGGAGTAAGTTTTCTTTCTATTTTATTAGTATTTAATTGTAATTGTTTTAATAAATCAATAGATATAGTCAATCGATCACATCCAGATAATTGTAAAATTTGATCAATATGACGAAAACTAGCACCCATAATTATTGTTTTATAAGAATGTTCTTTGTAAAAATAATAAATTTTACGTACAGATAAAACACCTGGATCTTCCGCAAAAGAAGATGATTTTATTAAATTATAAGATTTATACCAGTCATAAATACGACCAACAAAAGGAGAAATTAAAAATGCATTTGACTCAGCACAAGCACGTGCTTGTGCAAAAGAAAATAATAAAGTTAAATTACATAAAATATTATCTTTACGTAATTCTTCTGCCGCTTTAATACATTCCCATGTTGAAGCTAATTTAATTAAAACTCTATCACGAGAAATACCTTCATTTTCATACATATTAATTAATTTTTGTGCTTTTAAAATACATTTTTCTTGATTAAAAGATAAACGCGCATCTACTTCACTAGAAATATAACCAGGAATATGTTCTAAAATTTTTATCCCTAAATCTACTAAAATTTTATCACTAGCATTAATAATTTTTTGTTTATATGAACCCCCTTTTTTTTTAGCATATTCTACTGCTTTATCAATAAAATGCTGATTAGAAGGTAATTTAACCGCTTGTAATATTAAAGAAGGATTGGTTGTTGCATCTTCTGGTTGATATTTATAAATTGATTCTATATCACTGGTATCAGCTACAACAATAGTAAATTTTTTTAATTGATTTAATTGATTCAATGTAATAATCCTTATTATTTTATTTTTTTTATATATTAAAAACTATCTAAATAAAAATACATTAATATAAAATATATAAAATTCTTTGATAACATAAAAATAGCAAATAACTAATATTTTTTTAATACTAAAGAAACATTAGTACCTCCAAATCCAAAACTATTTGACATTGCAGTAGTAATTTTTTTCTTGATTCTTTTACAAGCAATATTCATATCTTTAGCTAAAAGTTCTAAATGATCAATATTAATTGTAGGTGCTATAAAATCATTTTGTAACATAATTAATATATAAATAATTTCATGAACTCCTGAGGCTCCTAAAGCATGTCCACTTATTGACTTAGTTGCAGAAATAATAGGTTTTTTTTTAGTATTATAAAAAACTTTTTTAATCGCTTCTAATTCTATTAAATCGCCTACTTTTGTAGATGTACCATGTGGATTTAAATAATCAATATTTAGATTATTTTTTGCTATATTCATACAACGAAAAGCTCCTTCCCCAGAGGGGGATATCATATTCGCTCCATCAGAAGTAGCAGAATACCCAATAATTTCTGCGTAAATATGTGCAGAACGAGATAAAGCAGAGTTTAAGTTTTCTAAAACCAATACTCCTCCACCTCCAGAAATAACAAAACCATCACGGTTAATATCATATACACGAGATGCTTTTATAGGATTATGATTAAATTGACTAGAAAGAGCTCTCATAGCATCAAATTGATAAGCTAATTCCCAACTTATCTCTTCACCTCCGCCAGCAAAAATTAAATCTTGTTTTCCAAATTGAATTAATTCAAATGCATTTCCAATACAATGAGCTGATGTAGCACAAGCTGAACTAATAGAATAATTTACTCCATACACTTGAAATATACTTGCTAAACAACCAGATATATTAGAAGGCATAGATTGAATCGCAATATAAGGACTTACAGCTTTTAAACCACGTAAACTTCTTATTGAATCAATGCCATTTATATGGTATTTACTAGATCCACCTCCAAAACCAAAAATTAAACCAATGCGAGGATTTTTTTTATAGTATTTTTTTTTTAAATTAGCATCTTGAATTGCTTGTTCCATTGATAAAAAAGAATATATGGCACTATCATTCATAAAACGAAATATTCTATTTTTTTTTAAATATTTAACATCCACTTGAATATTTCCGCATACATTGCTTCGCATACCAATATTTTTCATTTGATTTGAAAATGTAATTCCAGATTTTCCATTATATAAAGAATTAAAAACTTCTTTTTTATTATTACCAATACTAGAAATAATACCAAAACCAGTAATTACTACTCTATTCATTCATTTATTAACCTTTTTGCAATATTAATAAAATTATTAGATTAATTATATCAAATATGTTTTGGTTTATATAATCTATAAAATTTGATAATTTAACATATCTATTTTATAAAATAATATAAATTATACATGGATATAAAATGAATAAAAATGATAATGGAATACTTTATATAGTCCCTACACCAATTGGTAATTTATTAGATATTACTTATAGATCATTAGAAATACTTAAAAAAGTAGATATAATTGCAGCAGAAAATATTCAACATACTAAGATTTTATTAAATTATTTTAATATTACAAACTATTTAATATCAATGAATAAACATAATGAAAAAAAACAAAGTAATTTTATAATAAAACAATTAAAAAACAGAAAAAATATTGCAATAGTCTCTAATGCAGGAACACCTATTATTAATGATCCAGGATACTTTTTAGTAACACAATGTCGTTTACATAATATTAAAATTATTCCTTTACCAGGAGCTTGTGCAGCTATTACAGCACTGATTGCCTCTGGAATATCTGCAAATCGTTTTTGTTATGAAGGATTTATTCCTGTGAAAAAAAAAGAAAGATGCGATCTTTTTCAATCTTTAAAAAAAGAAAAAAGAACTATAATTTTTTATGAATCCAAACATAGGATATTAACCAGTATAAAAGATATTATAGAACAAATTGATGCAAATCGAAATATAGTTATAGCAAAAGAAATAACAAAAAAATGGGAAGCAATTTATTATAAAACAGCCATTAATATGTTTGAATGGATGAAAAATAATTCACAACACTATAAAGGAGAAATGGTAATTATCATAGAAGGTTTTAAATCAATTAAAAAAAATAATGTTTCTACAGAAGAAATCAATACATTCAATATATTAAATCCTATTTTAAAATTAAAAGAAGCTGTTTCTATAACTTCTCAAATACATAAAACAAACAAAAATAATTTATATAAATATGCTATTAAAAAAGAAGAAAAGTGACAAAGTCATAAAAATAATATATAATTTTCTTGTGAAGTTGACCAAAACAGTCGCTGTTTAGTTTAATATAAAAAACTAAAAAGAGGAAAGTCCGGGCTCCATAGAGCAAGGTGCCAGGTAATACCTGGAAAGCGTAAGCTTATGACTAGTGCAACAGAAAAAAAACCACCAAAAAATATGTTTTAAATATCTATTATATTTATGATTATACAAATGGAAAGGGTGAAAAGGTGTGGTAAGAGCACACCGCATAATTGGTAACAAATATGGCATGGTAAACTCCACCTGGAGCAAAGCCAAATAAAGGTTATATTGTATTGCTCGTACTTAAAACCTGGGTAGGCTGCTTGAGATAGTAAGTGATTACTATCCTAGATAAATGACTGTTAAATACAGAACCCGGCTTATAGGTCAACTTCTTAAAATATAATAAAAAATTGATATTATAAAGGTAATAGATATATTACCTTTAAAATAATAAGATGAATGTGATAAAATCTTAGTTACCTGATATTTGCATTTCAGAAATTAAAATAGAACCACACTGAATCTTACTGCGCATATCAATATCATTACCAATAGTAATAATATTCTTCCACATTTCCTTTAAATTACCCGAAATTGTAATTTCATGAATAGGATATTGAATTTTACCATACTCTACCCAAAATCCAATTGCACCTCGTGAATAATGACCACTAATAATATCAACTCCTTGTCCCATTAATTCTGTTACTAATACACCTTTATTCATTTTTTTTAAAAGCTCAATAAAAGATATATCATAATGTGTAATTAACCAATTATAACATCCTCCTGAATTCCCAGTACTCACCATTTTTATTTTTCGAGCAGTATAACTATTTAATAACCATGTTTCTAAAATACCATTTTTTACAATATATTTATTACATGTTGCAACACCTTCATCATCAAAAGGCTTACTTCCCAAACCTTTTTGTATATGAGGTTTTTCTTCAATATTTAACCAATTGGGAAAGATCATTTTTTTTAAATCATTAATTAAACATGTAGATTTTTGATATACATGATTACCACTAATAGCGTTAATAAAATGAGAAAAAAAAGAAGATGCAATAGATGCAGAAAAAATAATTGGCACTTTAATGCTTTTTATTTTTTTAGATCCTAATCTTGCTACTGCATTCATAGCAGCTTTTTTTCCAATGATTTCTGATGAATATAAATCATCAATTTTTCTTGCTACAGAATAATCAAAATCTCTTTCCATAGTACAATTATCTTTAGCAATCACACAAGTATAAATAGAATGATGGGTAGTTTTATAACTTTGTAACATATCAAAACTATTTCCAAAAACAATAATATTAATATAACTATTAAAAAAACTACCTTCACTATTAATAATTCTATTATCATATTTAAATGCTGCTTGTTCTGATATAGTAATTAAATTAATAAAATGATTAATATTAAAATCAATAGGATAAAATAAATCTAAATCAATTTTTTTAGAATATAATAAATCTGGATCAGGCAATCCAATAAAAAAATCAGAAGAAGAATATTCAGCAATACTAATTGCTTTATTTAACATACTTTCAATATTATTTATACTAAAATCTTTAAAAGATACACTACCTTTAGAAAACTTTTTATATACAGTAATAAATAATCCGCCATCATTATTATATTCTATATTTTCAAGATTTCTATTTCTAATATTAACACGAATACCAAAAGTTTTTTTTACAGAGATTTCAATTAAACAATTTTTATTTTTTGCTAATTGTAGTGTTTTTTTTACAGTATCAATAATAATTTTTTTTTCTTGCTCTATTTCTTTAAATAATTGCATATTTATACCTTGCTATTTTTTTATATTTTAATATTATTTAAAACATAATGAATTATTAATATAATTATATGAAAAAAAAATTAATATTCAACTATAAGAATTTAAGTATTCAAAATATAATCTTTTTAATATCCATACTTATTCTAATATTATATTTTTATTTTTTATAAAAAATATTAAAATATAAAATACTTCTATTTAATAAAAAATTATTTGTATAAGGAAATTATGAATTTAAATCAAATTGTTGCTGGAGAAAATATACCGAGTGATATTTATGTTATTATTGAAATTCCAGCATATTCTGATCCAGTAAAATATGAAATCAATAAAAAATATAATGCTCTTTTTGTAGATCGTTTTATATTAACACCGATGTTTTATCCTTGTAATTATGGATATATCAATCATACTTTATCTCTTGATGGAGATCCTTTAGACGTATTAGTACCTTCTCCGTATCCTATACAATCTAATTCTGTTATTCGATGTAAACCAATAGGGATACTACATATGAATGATGAATCAGGTAGTGATGCTAAAATTATAGCCGTACCACATAATAAAATTTCTAAAGAGTATGAAAAAATCAATGATATATCAGATTTACCAGAATTATTAAAAAAACAAATTATACATTTTTTCCAATATTACAAATCAATAGAAAAAGAAAAATGGGTGCAAATTATTGGATGGGGTGATTACAAAGAAGCTCAATTAGAAATTAATTCTGCATATCAACGCGGAAAATAATATAAAAATGAAATCTTATATAATATAATCATATTCATAAATGATTAAAAATACATACAAAAAATATTTTCATAATTATTGAAAAATATAAATAACATTATACTTAAAAATATAATATAAATTTTTATATGTAAAAAAATAATATAATAATTACAATATCTAAATAAGTATCGCATATATATATTTGTTTAAATATCTTTAATTAAATACCTACTTTAAATACAGTAAGATAATTATCTTATATAAAATTAATAATATAAAGTATTTCTCTGTAAATAATAAAACATCTTATATTAAATTGATTATAAATTATAATTATAGTTTTATAAAAATATGTTAAAATTATTTTATTATCTGTTTAATTAATAAAAGGAGAATTCAATGTCACGAATCTGTCAGATTACTGGAAAAAAACAAATGATTGGAAATAATCGATCTCATGCAATGAACGCTACAAAAAGACGGTTTTTACCAAATATTCAATATCATCGTTTTTGGATACCTGAAAAACAAAGATTTATTAAATTACGTGTTTCAATGAACGGAATGCGCTGTATTGATAAACATGGAATTGAATTTATATTGAATAAAATGAAATTAAAAAATAAAGGTTAATACATGGCTAAAAAAATTCGCGAAAAAATAAAAATGATTTCATCTGCAGGAACAGGGCATTATTATACTACTACTAAAAATAAAAGAAATACGCCTAATAAACTGATCTTAAAAAAATATGATCCTGTTATTCGTAAACATGTATTATATAATGAAGGAAAAATAAAATAATAAATAATCCAAAAAATAATTAAAGTATAATTTATTAAAAATTATACTTTACATAATACTAATATATTTTAAAAAAATTAGTCATAAATATAATTAATTGATTTAGTATAATTTTAAAAAATGGAAAAATAATATTAATTAAGAAGTATAATAAAAATATACCAATTAATAAATTTAAAGGTAAACCAATAGAAAAAATAGATATTTGAGGTGATAATCTATTTATTATACCCATTGTAATGTTTGATACCAATATAAAAATTATTATTGGTAACACAAACATAATACTATTAATAAAAATATATCCAGAAAATTTTAATATAATCAATAACATATTAGCAGATAAAATATTTTCATCAATGGGTATATTATAAAAACTATTTACTAATATATAAATTAAATATAAATGACCATTTAATGATAAGAAAAAAAATAATACAATTATTTTAAATAAACGAGATATAATAGATATACCAATATGCGTATAAAAATCAAAAAAAGTTGCAAATGATAAACCGATTTCTAAACCTATTATTTCACCAGCTAAATTTGCTGTAACAAATAAAACTTGTGCTATAAAACCTAATGTAATTCCAATTAAAATTTGATATAAAAATAATATAAAACCAATAGAAGAAAAAAATGATATTTTTATTTCTGGTAAAAAAGGCGCAATTAAAAAGCTAATACAAAGAGATAGTATTATTTTTGTTTTTCGATTAATCAATTTATCACTAAATACCGGTGCTGAAGAAAAAAAAGACACAATTCGAACGAAAGGCCAAAAAAAATAACTAATTAACGTAGTAATATAAAAAATATTAAGATGTAACATTATTTAGTAATCAAAGGTATAGTATTAAATAAATTATGCATATAATCTATCATGACATTTAACATCCAAGGTCCTAATATAGACATCATACCTATAACGGAAAGAATTTTTGGAATAAAAGAAAGAGTTTGTTCATTCACTTGTGTAGCAGCTTGTAATATACTAATAATTAAACCACTAATAAGAGCTGCCAACAACAACGGTGATGCAATCATTAATGTTACTTTCATAGCTTCATGAAAAATTAACATAATATGTTCAGATGTCATATAAAATTCCTTTGTTTATAAAAACTAATTTAAAAACATTATTAAAAAAAATAAGTTTATATATTAAAACTTTGTACTAAAGAACTTACTAATAATTGCCATCCATCTACTAAAACAAATAAAATTAGTTTAAAAGGTAATGAAACAGTTGCCGGTGGAACCATCATCATTCCTAATGCCATTAAAACACTTGCTACTACTAAATCAATAATTAAAAAAGGTATAAATATTGTAAAACCAATTTGAAATGCTGTTTTTAACTCACTAATAATAAATGAAGGTAATAAAACACGCATAGGTATATCTTTTTTATTTTTATAAGAAGACAAATGTGCTAATTTTAAAAATAAATCTAAATCTGATACACGAGTTTGATTCGACATAAATTTTTTTAAAGGAATAGAAGCTTTTGTAAGAGCTTCTTCTACACTAATAGAATTTTGACTAAATGGTTTATATGATGTGATATATACTTTTTCTATAGTTGGTGACATTACAAAAAAAGTAAGAAATAATGCTAAACCTATTAATACTTGATTAGGTGGCGCATATGGAGTACCCAAAGCATTTCGTAATAAACCAAAAACAATAATAATTCTAGTAAAACCAGTCATCATTAATATACATGCTGGAATAAAAGTTAATGATGTAATAAATACTAATGCTTGAATTGGTATAGACCAGTCTTGTGAACTATTTTTAAACAATTGATTTGTGATATTAGTAATATCAGCATGTGCTATTGAAGAAAATAAAAATAAAAATAATATTATTGGAAAAAACAAAAATTTTTTCATTTGATGAATATCTGGATCTTTTTGATGAATATCTGGATCTTTTTGATGAATATCTGGATCTTTTTGATGAATATCTGGATCTTTTTGATGAATATCTGGATCTTTTTGATGAATATCTGGATCTTTTTGATGAATAGTGTTTAATTTATATAAATAAGAAATATTTTTTGGAGTAACACCTAAAATTAATTTTTCTTTTTGAATACTAATAACAATAATAGATTTATGAGAGTCTAAAGATATTTTATCTATTATTTGTATTAATGGAAGAGTTTTAAATTTTCTATAAAAAGATAATTTTTTTATAATCCAACTAAATAATAATATTAAAAATATAACCTGTGATAATGAAGTTATTACTTGAAAAAAATAATGATTATCAAATAATGACTTCAACATATTAGATACTAATTGAAAAAAAGTATTATTATTATTCATAAAGTTTAAACTCAGACTGTAGAATTAATTGATTGTCTTGAATCTTTAATACTAGTAATACGAAGACCATATTTTTTTTCTAAAAATACAATCTCTCCTGAAGCAACTAAATAACCATTAATAAAAATATCTAATGGTTCTGTATGTAATTTATTTAATATTAAAATACTATCTTCGGAAAAATTAAGAAAATCTTGAATTTTTATTTTAGTTTTACCTAATTCTACAGTAACATTGACAAATGTATTTAAAATAATATTCTTTTTTTTTAATACATTACAAACATTATCTTGAACATCTATATTTTTTTCAGACTGAATTTTGTCTTCAATATTTAAATCCTTTTTCTCTAATTTATTTTTTATCTTATTTATCATTATATTTTCTCTATTTATTATTTTTAGTTAACATTAATAAAATCTTTTATTATAATACAAGATTTTTCATAAAATAGTTTATAATCTCCAGATAAAACTGGTATATTTTCAATATAAGCTATAACTTTTTTAGGATTGTTAATTTCTAAAATATCTCCTACAGATAAATTACAAATTTTTTGTTCACTAATAGAAAAATCTTCTAACTGTGCTATAATCTTTAATTTAACATTTTTTATCATTTCTATAGATAGAGGATAAGATATTTTTTTAGATACATTAGTATAATTATTTGGTGATAAATTTTTCTTTTTATGTAATTTATTTAAAATAGTCATTGGACTAATTAAATAAAAATAAAAAATTATATCATTTATCTTAAAAAAAAATTTATAAATTACCGGTATATTTTTATCATTTAAATAATCTTTTTTAAAATCTGTATTTTTTTTTACACTAATACAATTCATTTCAATAGAAAAAAATTTTTTCCAAGCATATGAATAAGATTCAATTAAAAAACATATTATTTTATGATTAATTAATAATTCAGTAGAATTTTTTTCGAAATTTTTATTATCATTATGTAAATTCTGAATATTTCCTCCAAATAAAATATCTATTATAAAAAATAATATATTTGTAGGAAAAATAGCATATAATTGACTTTTTATTGGTAATATTTCTATTGTATTAAAATATGTTAATACTTTTTTTATATTTATTTCATCTAAATCAGATTCCTCTATTAAACAAAAAGAAATAAATTTTATTTCAATATTAATAAAATTAGAAATTTTTTTTATAAATTCATTTATAAAAATATTATTTATTTCTTTTAATATTTCAATTTTTTCTTTAAAAATATCATTATTAAATATTTTTTTTTTCTTCTTATATTTTTGAAATTGATTTATAATATCATTCATTTCATTCATTATTATACGCCTCATAGATACAATTTTAATATAGGATATATAATAAAATTAAATAATTAATAATCATATTCCATACTAAATAAAAAATAGTTTTAATATAATTAATTATACATATATATCAATACCTTGATGATTGATATACTTTACATCTCTTTGAGATATATTAGAAAAATTTTCTATATTTCTCTTTTTTATATAATCACTATTCTTATTTTCTATATTTTTTTTTATTTTAATGTTTGTATCATCTGAAATTACCGGGCTATGAATATTAATTTTATCTACTTGAATACCTCTTTGTACTAAAGAAGATTTTAAAGCAGGTGTAATACTGTTTAAAAATTTTTTAATCTGACTACAATAAGAAATAAAATTTACTGTTGCTTTATCACTTTTCATTCTAATTTGAACATATATGGGATTGAGATTTTTAGGTTTTATATTTATCTCAGCTACATTTTCTCTGTTCAAAATAAAAAATAATAACTGTTGGCTAATTGCTTTTTTCCATTCACTATAATCTTTAATATTATTTTTAGCTGATAAATCTATATGAGAATTTAAATTTATTTTTTTATCTATTCTATTTAATACACTTATTCTTGAAAAGATATTATTATATTGATATGTATTTTTTTGAATATTTTTTCCATAATTATTATTTATAATACTTTTCTTTATATTTCTTATTATATATATAATATCTTTAATATTTTTTATATAATTTATGTTTTTATCATATGTATTAAATTCAGATATATTATTTAATAAAGACGAGTTAATATGAATATGATTAAAATCTTTTTTAAAATTATTAAATATTTTATTATTATGGTGAGATTTAATTTTAATATTTCTTAAACGATTAGATAAAGGCTTTTTTAAAAAATTTATTATTTTTTTATGATTTTTAATACTTAAAATATTATCATTATAATTAGAATAAAAAGAAGGAAAAGTTAAATGTTTATCATGATCTATTTTTTTTTTAACTATATTATGCTTTTTAATTGTACGAGAAACAGAATCTAAAAAAATATTCTTTTGATTAAGAATATCAACTAAATTTTGCATGATACAATTAATAAAAATAGTATTATTTTTTTTTTTTCTTCTGCAGAAATATTATCAAATTCTATTTCTCTAGTTAGTAAAGAATTAATAATTTTATTAAATACTAATTTAGATGACATCTGTAAATTAACATTTTTTAAAGTATTATGATCTTGATTAGAACATTCATTCTTATTTATTATTATACTCTCAATTATTTTTAGCATTATGATAAAAATCCTTATTTTAATAACTTTAAATACATATCATCATCAATTTGTCTTTGATCCATTAACTTTTTAGATCTTAAGATCATTTTTCTTTTTTTTAAAGATAAATATTTCCATGTTTTTAATCGTATTTGATTTTTTAATAATACATGAATACTATCTTTAATTTTTTTTTTATTTTTATATATTTCGTCTATATGATTTCTAATAATAGAATTCAATATAATAAGAAATTTATTATAATTATCCCAATCATATACTGTAATACCAATTAATTTTTGATTATATAATTTATTTTGATATTCTATTTGATATTTTTGTAATAATTTTAACTGCTCATTATTTTTCATTTTTTCAGAATATAAATATTTTATTTTTATAGATTCTTTTTCTATTTTTTTTTTTCTATTGTTTCTAAAACATAAAATAAATTATTTTTATTATTCATGAACTATATATCCTCACAAAAAGATAAATGTACATTACATTAAAAGATTTTCTAATTCTTGACAAGAATGAAAATAATCACTTTTTTCTAATATTTTTTGTTGTAAAAATTTTTCTATAGAAGGCCAAATTTTAATAGCATGATCTAATGTTAAATCAGTTCCATGCACGTAAGCACCAATGCTAACTAAATCTCTATTTCTTTGATAAGATCCCAGTAATTTTTTAAAATTACAAATATAAGAATATTGCTTTTTACTAATAATAGATTGCATTACTCGGCTAATAGATAATTCAATGTCAATAGCAGGATAATGACCTAAATCAGCATAATAACGAGATAATATAATATGACCATCTAATATAGCACGAGCAAAATAAGATACTGGATCTGATTCATCTACATCTTCTGTTAATATTGTATAAAATGCAGTAATAGATCCTTCTGATTCATTATTTCCTGATCGCTCAATTAAATGAGGAATTTTTGAAAAAACAGAAGAGGGATAACCTTTAGAAACCGGTAATTCCCCCATAGATAAAGCAATTTCACGTTGTGCTATTGCATATCTAGTTAAAGAATCCATAATTAATAATACATGCTTATTTTGTTTTCGAAAATATTCTGCAATACTAGTAGCATAAGAAGCACCTTGTACTTGCAAAATAGGAGAAACATCAGCAGGCGCTGCAATGATTACTGATCGTAATAAACCATCTTTTCCTAATATATTTTCTATAAATTCTTTAACTTCTCTTCCTCTTTCACCAATCAATCCTATAACAATTATATCTGCTTGAGTATACTTAGCCATCATTCCTAATAAAACACTTTTACCAACTCCAGAACTAGCAAAAATACCAATTCTCTGACCTCTTCCGATGGTTAATAAACTATTAATAGCACGTATACCAGTATCTAATATATCAATAATCGGTTTTCTTTTTAATGGATTAATTACATTACCAGTATCACCTAAATAAGTGAAATGATCATAATTTAACTGTGATAAATTATCTAATGGTTTTCCTGTACTATCTAATATACGTCCTAATAACTGATAACCTAATGGTAATTTTTGTATGATATCATTATCATATAAACTAATATTATTTATTGGAAAAACACGAGCACCAGGAAAAATACCATTAGTATCATCAAAAGATAAAAGTGAAATTTTATCTTTTTTAAAACTTATTACTTGAGCAATAATATTTGAATATTTATCATCTATTCGTCGTTCAATAATACATTTTGCTCCAATCGGAATTTTTAATCCCTCTGCTTCTAAGACTAAACCATGAATCCCAGTAAGACGTCCATAATAAATTATATTAGGTAATACACTAATTTTTTTTTCCAAAGAAGAAAGTTGATTTAACCATTGATTGATTCGAATATTCATTCATATTCCTTAGAATTTACTAGTCGACATAACTCTTGCCATCTAGCATCAATAGTCATATCAATATCACCACTATCTGACATAACTTTACAACCATTGACATCTATATTTTTATCATAAACTAACTTCCAATCATATGTATTAATACAATTTAAAAAAAATTTTTCTACTAATTTTTTATTTTGAGGGTGAATTATTAATCTTGGTTTTTTCAATAAAATATCATCCTGTATAATAATTTTTTTTATATATGATAATACATGATCTTTATTAACATTAATATTTTTACCAATAATATAAGCTGAAACAGTTAATATGACTTTTAGTAAATAAGAAAATAATAATTTATCATAAGATAATATAGAATTTTCAAAATCTATAAATATTTTTTTTATTTTGTTTTGCAATATTATTTTATTTTTTTCACAACCTTTTGTAAAACCTTTTTGATATTCTTTTTCTTTTAAATTTTTTATTTCTATATCGTTCATATATAATATTTTAGAACTATCTTGAATATTTTTTTTACATTTTTCATTATCTTCATTTTCTATTTCTGTATATAAATTCTTTTCCAAAATATTTGTAGAATATAAAATATTTTTAGAATTTTTACTTGTGTTTTTTAAAAATATTTTTTTAGGACACCATAATTTCCAATATTGTTTTTCAATGAATTTTGACATTATATTTCCTAAATCAATTAATTATTTTTTTTTATAATCGCCTTAATCATCATTAATATTAATTTTTGTTCGTTTTTAATAGCTTGATCTGAAATATAAGAGTGTTTTTGTAAACTTAAATTTAATTCAAAAGCTTGATTTTCAGGCATATTTTTAAAAAATTTTTCTCTAATTTTTAAATTGGTATTTTGTAATGCAACATATAATTTTTCATGATCAATACTTTTAACTAATAATTGAATATAATCATCTTTTAAATTTAAGATATTATCAAATGAATGCATTTCCTTTAAAATTTGTGAAGCAAGATGATTATTATATTCATACATTTTCTTCATTATTTTTTTTTCAGAAACAATATTCATCGAATTTAAAATACTAGCTGCAATTTTTATACCTCCTTTATCAGATAAAATTAATTTTTTATTTTTTAATAAAGTACTTATAACTTCTTTTAATTTGATTAAATTAGATTCTTCAATTCCAGTAAACTCTGCAATTCTTAATATAATCTCCGAACGCATTTCATTGCTAAAAAAAGAGAGAATACGAACCACTTGTTTTTTTTCTAAATGTACCAATATTGTAGTAATAATTTGTGGATGTTCTTTAGACAATAAAGCAAAAATATGATTAGGGGGCATAAAATTAAATGCTTCAATATACATTTTTGTATTGTGTATCTCTAATACTTCTTGTAGTAAAATATGACCTTTATTTTCCCCTAATGCTTTAGTTAACATAGAAGAAAGATATTTATCACTATTACAACTAATATTATTTATATTCTCTGTATTTTCATAACATTCACGTAATACTTTTATCAACGTTTTAGTAGAAAATTGATTTAAATTAACCATGGCGGTAATTAATGTTTGAACTTCAAAAAAAGTTAAATGTTTTAATATTTCTCCAGATTGTTCAGATCCTATAGACATTAATAATAATGCGCTTTTTTCGATACCATTTAAAATCATATTTTATTACTCATCCATTTTCGAATAATTAAAGCTATAATGCGTGGATTTTTATTAGATATACTAATAATATGACGAATTAAATCATCAACATTTAAATCTTGTTTAATATTTTCTTTAACAATAATAGATTTTATTTGATTATTTTCTGTATTTTTTTCTGTATTATTTTCTATATCTTTTATTTTAATATTTTTTGAAGAAGAATAATAATATTTACGAAAAATAAAAATAACACATATCATTATTAAAAAAAATGATATTTTAGGAAAAAAAATACTGGATTTTTGAAAAGAATCAGAATGATTTAATTGGATTGGTAATTTGATATTTTTTTTAATAAAATAATCATTCATAACATATATACTATCACCACGATATGAAGAATAACCTATTGCTTCACGTACTAAATGATTAATATTTTTTAATTGTTTTTCTGTTAAACTTATTAATTTTCCATTTTGATCTTTAATAAAATTTACTACTACTGCAGCTGATAATCTTTTAATTTCTCCTATATTCATTTTAGTATGTGAAATAAGATGGTTTAATTCATAATTTACTATATCTTCGTGATTAATATTAGATTTTTTAGGACCAGAAAAATAATTAATATTTGGATTGCCTTGCATAATAACATTTTTATCTTTAATAATATTATTTGATGTATTAGTAATATTTTTTCTTTTAGAAATATTATTTGATACAGTATTTGGAATTTTTTTATGAGTATCAAGATGATCTATTTCATCATGAATCATTGTCTGACGAGAACGCATAGATTGGTTTTCATTTTGTACATTAGGTGAATATTGTTCTTGTGTGCGTTCTTGGGTATTAAAATTAACTTGAGCTGTAACTTGAGCATGGACATTGCCAACTCCTAATATAGGCTCTAAAATATTTTGAATTCTATTTTGATATCGATTTTCAATAGCTTCAATATATTTAATATGCATATCATTAATTTGATTTTCTTCTAGAGATGAATGATTTAATAATTTTCCAAATTGATCTAGTATAGTAATATTTTTTATAGGTAAATCAGGAACACTACTTGAAATAAAGTGTGCTATTGCATTAATTTGATTATTATCTAAAGATCGATTTGTCTTTACATGTAATATTACTGAAGCAGAAGATTCTTTTTTATCTCGTAAAAATAATGAAGATTCAGGTAATGCTATATGTATTCTTGCATTTTTTATAATATTAATTTTTTGTATAGTTCGTGATAATTCACCTTCTAAAGCGCGTTGATAATTTATTTTCTCATTAAATTGACTAATACCAAATTTTTCTTGATCCAATAACTCAAAACCAACATTATTATTTTCTGAAAAACTATTTTCAGAAAAATGTAAATGTAATCTATGAATATAATCTTTTGGTACTAATAAAATTTTTTTATCTTTAGAAAAATGATAAGGAATATTCATTTCTTCTAATTCATTGACAATATTGATTTTATCTTCATTTGATAAATTTTCATATAAAACTTCATCATCAGAAGATTTAAAAAAAATAGCAATAGAAACAACTGTAATCACTAATGCTGATAAAATAATAACTAAAACTCGAGAATTAGCATAAAATCGAGAAAAAAAACTACTATTTTTTTTTTTCTCTTCTAACACTGAATTTTCTACAGTATTTCTATTCATGAAATCTTCCTATCTCAAGTGAACATTAATTCAAAACCAGTTGACATAAAATCAATTTAAATATTAAAATATATTAATTAAAATAAAACATTTTTTAACATTAATAATCAATTTTACATCAGTAAATACATTAAACACATACATTTAATATTAATAATATAAACAATAATATTAATATATTTAAGGAAAATATGTTTATTAAAAATATTAACTCTTATCATGATTATTCATCAATACTAATTCCAAAAAATAATAAGATTAGCGATAACTCTAAATATGATGATTTTGCGCAGAATGCACAAGAAATATTAAAAGAAATGAATCGCGAACAAAATAATGCACAAAAAAATACTGAAAAATTTGAATCAAAACAATCTAATATATCTCTTAACGAAATATTAATAGATTGGCAAAAATCATCTATTTCTATACAAATGGCAGTACAAGTTAAAAATAAATTAATATCAGCTTATCAAGAAATAATGAATCAACAGGTATAATATTATATTTTAAAAATAAATTTTTTATGGAGCTAAGCGGAATTGAACCGCTGACATCTTGCATGCCATGCAAGTGCTCTACCTACTGAGCTATAGCCCCCAATAATTACAATATAAAAACACATGAATTCTGTCAATCATATTTTGTATAAAATAACTTTTATAAAAAATATAAAAATTTTTATATATAAATATCAATTATTTAAATTTTTAATATAATCAATTGCATTTTTAATTCTTAATAATGTTTTTTCTTGACCCATTAAAAATATTATAGAACTAATACTAGGAGAAGAAATATTACCAGTAATTACAAATCTGAGTAATGTACTTATTATTTGTATTGAAATCACATATTCTTTTGATAAATTATTGATTATTTTAAATATCTCTTTAGAATCCCAAATTAATATTTTAGATATATTTCTATATATTAATTCTAAAATATAAACATTACTTGAAACTAAATATATGTTACTGTCTTTTTTATCAGATAAAAAAAATTCTTCATAAAAATAACGACAAGATTTAGCTATTTCTTTTAATGTATTATTACGAGTTTTAAATAAATCTATTAAAGATTCTAAATTAGGTCCATTTTTTATATTAATTTTTTCCTTTTTTATATATTCTTTTAAAATAGTAGCCAAGTAATTAGTAGATAAATTATTAATATAATATTTGTTAATCCATAACATTTTTTTCACATTAATAATACTTGATGATTTACTAATAGATTCTAAATTAAATAAAGATTGCATTTCTTTTAAAGTAAAAATTTCTTGATTACCATAAGACCAGCCTAACCTAATTATATAATTTAATAAAGCTTCTGGCAAAATACCATTATTGCGATATTCCATAATATTTATAGCGTTATTTCTTTTAGAAATTTTTTGACCTTCTTCATTAAAAATCATAGATACATGTGCATATACTGGTATTTTTGCGCCTAATATTTTTAAAATATTAATTTGACGTGGTGTGTTATTAATATGATCTTCACCACGAATAACATGTGTAACATTCATATCTAAATCATCTACTACTACGCATAAGTTATAAGTCGGTATTCCATTTGAACGTTGAATAATCAAATCATCTAGTTCTTCATTATTAATAGAAATTTTACCTCTAACTTTATCATTAAAAATGACTTTTCCAGAAAGTGGATTTTTAAATCGTATAACATAATCATTATCAAAAAAATGATTGTTTTTTAAATATCTGCATGCATGATTATAACGTGGTTTTTCTCCTTTTAATATTTGATTTTTTTTTTCTTCTTCTAATTTTTTAATAGAACAAAAACATTTGTATGCATATCCATTATTTAACATATCCTTAATAATATTTTGATATCTTTTTAATCTTTTGCTTTGAAAATATGGACCTTCATCCCAGTATAAACCTAACCATTTTAATCCATCTAAAATAGATTGAACTGATTCTGATTTAGATCTTTCACAATCTGTATCTTCGATTCTTAATATAAATTTTCCATTATAACGCCTTGCAAATAACCAAGAATATAAAGCAGTACGAATACTACCAATATGTAAATTACCAGTAGGACTTGGTGCAAAACGAGTTATAATTTCCATATATTCCTTAAAATATAAAAAATAAAACAATAAAAAAAATGATAATATATATTATTATATGTAATATCTTAAAATTATTAAATATTATTATATAAATATCTAAAAAATACTAAAAATATATCTTTTTTTTTAAAAAAAAGATTGACTCTATTTGTTCTGGTATTACAATAAAGTAATCAAGTAAATAAACGGGTGATTAGCTCAGTTGGTAGAGCTCCTCCTTTACACGGAGGAAGTCGGCGGTTCAAGTCCGTCATCACCCATAAATATTTTTGGGTCGTTAGCTCAGTCGGTAGAGCAGTTGACTTTTAATCAATTGGTCGCAGGTTCAAATCCTGCACGACCCATAAAATAAAATATTTTTATATTAAAAATAAAAATTCCTTTTCACTAATTAATTTTATTTTTAATTTAGATGCATTGAAATATTTAGATCCTACTTTTTTTCCATAAATTAAAAAATCAGTATTTTGAGAAATATTATTTAATATTTTAGCACCTAATTTTATTAGTATTTCTTTTATCTCTCTACGAGAATAACTTTTAAATTTACCAGTTAAAACTATTTTTTTATTGAAAAAAAATGTTTTTTTTAAAACATCATTTCTTTTATCACTCT
Source organism: Buchnera aphidicola (Pterocomma populeum) (assembly GCF_049314985.1). Classification (GTDB taxonomy): domain Bacteria; phylum Pseudomonadota; class Gammaproteobacteria; order Enterobacterales; family Enterobacteriaceae; genus Buchnera; species Buchnera aphidicola_BQ. The sequence continues at coordinate 256,396 of NZ_CP186013.1, read as the reverse complement.
CATCCCATGAAATTCCTATATTTTTTGTAAGTTCAATAATAACATTACGATTAGAATCTAATGAAATATAATTAAATATACTATTCGAAATAGTATGACCTATTCCAGAAATAGAATATAATTCCAATATATTTGTATCTAATAATTGTTTTACTGTTATAAAATAACTAGCAATTTTTTCAGAAATAGTTTTTCCAACATAAGGTATACTTAAAGCATAAATAAAACGACTAAAAGTAGTCTTTTTAGATTTTAAAATAGCATTAATAATTTTTATACTTTTTTTTTCTTGAATATATTCTATTTTTTTTAATTTTTCAGGTGTTAAATAAAAAACACTCATTACATTATCAATAATATTATGCTTAATTAATTGATTAATAATAGAAGGACCTAAACCAATCACATTTAATGCTGATTTAGAAAAAAAATGATGTATTATTCTTTTTTTTTGTGCATAACAAATAAATCCAGCATGACATCTTATAATAGATTCATCTTCATTTTTTATTAATAAACTATTACACGAAGGACATAAAACAGGAAAAAATATTTTTTTTATATTACTTAATCTTTTATTTTTTATAACATTAGTAATTTTTGGTATCACATCACCTGCTCTGCGAATAATAATCATGTCATTAATATGTATATTTAATCTCTGAATTTCATTTTTATTATATAATGACGCTTTTCTAATAATTACCCCTGATATTTTAACAGGTTCAAAATAACCTACAGGTGTTATAACACCAGTTCGACCAACTTGAAATTTTACGTCAATTAATTTTGTAATTTTTTCTTTATCAGGAAATTTAAAAGCAATAGCCCATTTTGGGGATGTATTATTATTTCCTAATTTCTTTTGTAATAAAATTGAATCTGCTTTTATAACAATACCATCTATATGAAAATTTAAAAAAAATCGATTTTTTTCAAATTTTTTATAAAAATTATATACTTCTATATGTTGAATACACAATAATATATTTTTTTGTACTAGAAAACCCCATTTTTTACATTGTTTTAATCGTTCATAATGACTACTTATTTCTTCTGTTGTTTTAAAAAAATTACATCCATAACAAAAAAAAATCAATTTTCGTTTCTCTGTTATATCTGGATTAATTTGACGTAATGATCCAGAAGCAGCATTTCGAGGATTAGAAAAAATTTTTTTGTTATCTAATGCTAATTGATTATTTAATGTTATAAAATCAGATTTTAACATAATTACTTCCCCTCTAATTTCTAATCTAGACGGTATATTATAACTGTTTAATCGTATAGGAATAGATTTAATCATTTTTGCATTAGACGTTACATTTTCTCCGATATAACCATCTCCACGAGTACTTGCTCTCACTAATACTCCTTTTTCATAAATAATACTTAAAGCAACACCATCCATTTTTAATTCACAACAAAACAAAGCAGGTTTACCAAAATCTTCAACATTTTTTATGCGTTTTTCAAAAGATAAATAACCATTTAAATCAAAAGTATTTTCTAAAGATAGCATAGGTGAAAAGTGAACCACTTTTTTAAAATTATTTATTATATATGAACCTACTTTTTGTGTAGGAGAATCTAAAGTAATCAGTTCTTTATTATGTAATTCTAAATTATATAATTGATTCAACAAATAATCATATTCTGCATCTGAAATCAGTGATTGATTTAAAGTATGATAAAAAAAATCATATTTTAAGAGTTTTTTTCGTAATTCATTAATTTTTTTTTTAATAGATTTCATAATGTATTATAGATTAGTTAGTAAATGATAAAATTTGTAGTTTTTAAATTAAATAGACTAATAATATTAGTATTTTCTATATATTATTTTAAAAAATAGAATTATAAAGTATGGTATAAAAATAATTTTCATATTTAAATAATAGTATTCAAGAAAACAAAAAAATTATTAAAAAAATTAAGTTTTATTATGTATATTAAAACTATCTGAAAAAAAAATATAATAAATAGATAATTATATTGATGTTATATATTAATAAAATACATCATTTAAATATATTGTATTAAGAAAATATATAATATTTTATATAAATTATATCATTAAAAAATTTTATACTATTTAGGAAAATTATGAATAAAATATATACAGATAATTCTTTTACTATAGGAAATACACCTCTAATTCGTTTAAATAATATGGGATTCGGAAATATTTTAGTTAAAGTAGAATCAAGAAATCCAAGTTTTAGTGTTAAGTGCAGAATTGGCGCGAATATGATATGGAATGCAGAAAAAAAAGGAGATTTAACAAAAGAAATAGAATTAATAGAAGCTACTAGTGGAAATACTGGAATAGCACTGGCATATGTTGCTGCCGCTAGAAACTATAAATTAACTTTAACTATGCCAGATACTATGTCAATAGAAAGAAAGATGTTATTAAAAGCATTAGGAGCTAATTTAGTATTAACAGATGGAGCATATGGTATGCCTGGCTCAATATCAAAAGCTAATTATATAGCATCTTCAAATCCTAAAAAATATCTTTTATTAAAACAATTTGAAAATCCTGCTAACCCTGAAATTCATCAAAATACTACAGGTCCCGAAATTTGGAATGATACTCAAGGAAATATAGATGTTCTTATTTCAGCTGTAGGTACAGGAGGAACAATTACAGGAATAACAAGATATATTAAACATATTAAAGGTAAAAAAAATCTTATTAGCATTGCTGTAGAACCAAAAGAATCACCTGTAATTACACAATTTATAAAAGGAAAAAAAATGACACCGGGACCACATAAAATTCAAGGTATCGGACCAGGATTTATTCCTAAAAATTTAGATTTAACAATCATTGATCAGGTTATTACAATTTCAAGCGAAGAAGCAATACTAACATCTCAAAATTTAATGAAAAAAGAAGGAATATTATCAGGAATTTCTTCTGGTGCAGCCTTAGCTGCTGCTTTAAAAATACAAAAACAAAAATATTTTATTAATAAAAATATTGTAGTCATTTTACCATCTTCAGGTGAACGTTATTTAAGTACAGAATTATTTTCTACATCATTATAAACCAAAAAACAAAAAATAAAAAACTTTTTTAGACTACTTTAATTATATATATAATATATTTAAAAATTTATATTTATTACTAATATATCAAATTTTAACAATTATGACATTATACACTAAAATTAAGAGAGAAAAAGATATGTTTCAAAATACAATTACAATTAATGCACCACATGGTTTACATACTCGACCTGCAGCACAATTTGTAAAAGAAGCAAAAAAATTTACGTCTGAAATTAATATTATTTATAACGGTAAAAAAGCAAACGCAAAAAGTTTATTTAAAATTCAAACATTAGGATTAGTTCAAGGTAGTCTGATTATTTTATCAGCAGAAGGAGAAGATGAAAAAAAAGCAATTCAACATCTTTCTAAAATTATGACAGAATTAGAATAAATCATCAAGTGAAAAGAGCAATATATATTTTTTTATAAAAAAGGAGGTAATATATTATTTCCCAAGTATTTTATAAAATAAAAACACTTTTGCCTGATATTAAATATTTTTTTTCTATAAATAAACATAATTAACATTAAAGGTAATGTTATGATTTCAGGCATTTTGGCATCACCGGGTATTGCTTTTGGCATTGCTCTTTTATTAACAGAAAAAGAAATTGTCATTCATTCGAAAACAATTTCTGTTAATAACATTCAAACAGAAATACAGAAATTTTTTGAAGGTAGAAAAAAATCAGTAGAACAATTAACAAAAATTAAAAATCAAACAAAAAAAATATTTGAAGAAAAACAAGATAGTATTTTTGAAGGTCATATCATGCTGTTAGAGGATGAAGAATTAGAACAAGAAATTATTTCTTTAATTAAAAAGAAACATATTTCTGCTGCAGCATCAACTCAAAAAATTATTGAAGGACAAGCAAAAGTATTAGAAAATTTACAAGATGAATATTTAAAAAATAGAGCTATTGACGTTAGAGATATAGGAAAAAGATTAATAAAAAATATATTAAACTTAAATATTATTAATTTAAATAATATTAAAAAAGAGGTAATTCTAATTGCAAAAGATTTAACTCCTTCAGAAACAGCACAAATTAATCTTAAATATATATTAGGTTTCATCACTGATCTAGGCGGAAAAACATCTCATACATCTATTATAGCTAGATCTTTAGAAATTCCTGCTATTGTTGGAACAGGTAATATTACTAATCTTGTAAAAAATAATGATTTTATTATATTAGACTGTATTAATAACCAAATTTTTATCAATCCATCTCAAAAGATTATTGATCAAAAAAAGAAAATACAAAATAATTATTTTTCTGAAAAAAACAGATTATTAAAATTAAAAAATGTATGTGCTACTACTATTGATGGTCACAGTATTATAATTGGTTCAAATATTAGTACATTACAAGATATACATTCTGTAAAAAAATATGGAGCTGAGTGTATTGGTTTATATAGAACAGAATTTTTATTTATGGACAGAGAATCGTTACCTACTGAAAATGAACAATTTCAGGCTTATAAAGAAATAGCTATTGCTATGAATAATAACCCAGTTATTATTAGAACTATGGATATAGGAGGTGATAAACATTTACCATATATGAATTTACCAAAAGAAGAAAATCCTTTTTTAGGATGGCGTGCAATACGTATTTGTATGGATCGTAAAGAAATTTTACATTCTCAAATTAAAGCCATACTCAGAGCTTCAGCTTATGGAAAAATACGTATATTATTTCCAATGATTATTTCAGTTGAAGAAATTAGATCACTTAAAATTGAAATTCAAAAACTTAAATTTCAATTAAAGAATAATAATATTATTTTTGATGAAAATATTGAAATTGGTATTATGATTGAAACTCCTGCATCAGCTATTATAGCTGAATATTTAATAAAAGAAGTAGATTTTTTTAGTATTGGTACTAATGATTTAACACAATATACTTTAGCAGTAGATAGATGTAATGATTTAATCTCACATCTATATAACCCAATGAGTCCACCTATTTTAAAATTAATTAAACAAGTAATAGATATTTCTCATTATTCTCAAAAATGGACTGGAATGTGTGGAGAACTTGCAGGTGATGAACGTGCTACTATCCTTTTACTGGGCATGGGATTGGATGAATTTAGCATGAGTTCATCTAGTATTCCTAAAATTAAAGAAATCATTCGAAAATCATCTTTTAAAAATGCACAAAAATTAGCAAAAAAAGCATTAACACTATCTACTGAAAAAGAAATTAATAATTTAATAGATAATTTTATTAATAATGAATATAAAATAAAAACTAAAAAAAATAGCAGTACTTAGGAGAAAAAAATGAGCTTATTTTCTGCTTTTTTTAATAGTAAAAAAAGTAATAGTTCTAAAAAAATAGATATTATAGCACCATTATCCGGTGAAATAATAAATATTAAGGATGTACCAGATATAGTTTTTTCTAAAAAAATTGTAGGTGATGGAATAGCAATTAAACCATTAGGAAATCAAATATTATCTCCAGTCAATGGTACTATTGGAAAAATTTTTGATAGTATACATGCTTTCTCAATTATATCCGAAGATGATGTTGAATTATTTGTGCATTTTGGAATTGATACAGTACAGCTTAAAGGAGAAGGTTTTACACAAATAGCACAAGATAATCAAGACGTTAAAATAGGAGATTTAATTATCAAATTCAATCTAGATTTTTTACAAAAAAATGCTAAATCTATTTTAACTCCTATTGTAATTTCTAATATAGATCAATTTAAAAAAATCGAAAAATCATCAGGCACTGTTATTGCTGGAAAAACTATTATTATGTCTTTATATAATTAAAATTTTATGTAAAACGGTGCTTTTTTTAGTACCGTTTTATTTAAGAAAAGGAGTGATAATTTTGTACTTTTATCAAATTATTCTATCTATCATTATTGGTATAGTAGAAGGGATTACTGAATTTTTCCCTATATCATCCACTGGACATATGATTTTTTTTATTAATTTATTCAACATGAAACAAAATAATATTAAAATGTTAGAAACGTTTATCCAATTAGGTTCTACAGTTGCTATATTTATATATTTTTATAAAAAAAAAGATATGTTTTTCAATTTAACAATAATAAAACAATAAAAAAAATATATATCTTTATTTCTATGTTACCAACAGTATTTATAGGATTAATATATTATAAAAAAATTAAATTATTATTCAGTATTAATCATATTCTTTACTCTTTAATATTAGGCAGTTTTTTTTTATTTTTAGCTGAAACATATAAACCAAAAATAAAAAATACCATTTATATTAATCAAATTACTTTATTACAATCTATTATTATTGGTTGTGGTCAAGTATTATCATTATACCCAGGATTTTCTCGATCTGGTTCTACAATCGCAACAGGGATATTATTAGGAATAAAACGATCTCTTGCTATAGAATTTTCTTTTATTATTTCTATTCCATTAATAATAGGAGCTTCTTTTTTTGATATAATGAAAAATATAAAAGATATTACCATAATAGATATTCCTATATTTTTTACAGGATTTATCACATCTTTTACAATTTCTTTATTTTATGCAAAAAAACTATTTTATATTATTAAAAAAACATCTTTAATTATTTTTGGAATATATAGATTATTATTAGCTATATTAATCTATTTTATTAATTATACATAGTAAACTAATAATAATATAAAAAAATTATATTTTAATATAATTTTTTTTAATTAAATATTGCGTTCTCCATGATTCTAATTTATTTATTCTTAATCGTAATAATTCTTCTTTTATTTTATATCCTGTAAAACCTTTTTTTAAAATTAATTTAATAGAAATATTATTAACAATAGAAAAACATTTTTTTAAAAAATCACCTGATTGCAAAAGAAATACTTGAGATATAAAAACATTATAAAAATTAAAATTACACAAATATGCTAATTGACTAATACGTTCCGGTTTTCTCCAAGCATCAATTTTTAAAAATAACATTATAATATTATGTGATGACTGGTAATGAATAGTTGCTAAAAATTCAAAAAAACCAGCACTGATAACTGCTAAATCTGTAATATCAGTTGGTACACTTAATCGCTTACAAAATTGACGTACTATAGAAGCAGAATTAATATCATAAAAATTTTTTATAATATTCTTATTATACAAAGAAAAAGATAAAAATTGACATAAAAATGAAAAACGTATACTTAAATCATTAGTTAAAGCGGAAATTTTAGCTAAACCCATAAATATTAAAAATTTATTTTTTATTTTATTTATTAAATAATGATGAAAATTAATTTTTTTTTCATACAAAAAATGAATTTCAGGAAATAAATATTTTAAAGCTTGACAATTATATAATACTTGAAAATACACATGTGGATTAGAAGTGTTTAAAGCTTTTTCAGTTTCATTCCATATTCTATTTGATGTTAAATATGATAGCTCCTTTTGATTAACTATGATACACATTAGCTTCATTGTTTCTTCTGCAATTTGAAATCCTAAATGCGCTAAAGATGCAGCAAATCGTGCTGTACGTAAAACACGTAATGGATCTTCTATAAAAGCAGAAGAAACATGACGCAATATTCGATATTTTATATCTTCTCTACCATTAAAAGGATCAATATAATTTCCATATTTATCTTTTGCAATAGCATTAATAGTTAAATCACGTCTAATTAAATCTTCTTCTAAAGTTACATTAGTATTATAATTTGTACTAAAATTAGTATATCCTTTTCCTGATTTTCTTTCTTGCCTTGCTAATGCATATTCCTCATGTGTGTCTGGATGTAAAAAAACAGGAAAATCTTTTCCTACTTGTTGAAAATTTTTATCTAATAACATTTTTTTAGTACCACCAACTACTACCCAATCCTTATCTTTAATAGGTATTTTTAATAAAGAATCTCGAATTGCGCCTCCTACTAAATAGATTTTCATATAATGCTCTTTTAAAATATAAAAATTTAAAAAATAATAATTGTTATAATATAAACTAATTAATAAATAATAAAAATTATTTAAAATATTAAAAAATATTATATACACTAATATTTAGTGAAAAAAGATATTTATAAGAAATATTTTAAATAATCTCTTATTTTTTATAAAAATAAAAAATTATATATAATTAACTATATTTCAAATGAATAATTTACATAAATATTTATATTGAAATTTATTGAGAATATAATAAAATATTTTTTTATCTGAAATAAAAAATTTAATATCTATGAATTTTTATATATAATATATTTATTATTAATATTTAAAAATATTTATTAAGGTTGTAAAATGAATGAAACACTTCTATCTCAGTTTGGAACACCAATCGAAAGAATACAAAATGCTATTATCTCACTAAAATCGGGAAATGGAATTATCATATTAGATGATGAAAAACGCGAAAATGAAGGAGATCTGGTTTTTTCACCTGAAAAAATGACTGTAGAACAAATGGCATTTACCATTAGAAATGGAAGTGGAATTGTTTGTCTTTGCATTACTGAAGATAGGCGAAAAAAATTAAATTTACCGATGATGGTCAAAAAAAATACTAGCCTTTACCGAACAGCATTTACAGTTACTATTGAAGCCGCAAAAGGAATTTCTACTGGTGTATCTGCAAAAGATAGATTAACGACAATTAAAACAGCAATGGCTGATGATGTACGACCTAGTGATCTTAATAAACCAGGTCATGTATTTCCTTTACAATCTCATCCTGGAGGTCTTTTAGAAAGAGCAGGCCATACAGAAGCAGCTGTTACCATTGTCTCGTTAGCAGGATTTAAACCAGCAGGAGTTATTTGTGAATTAACCAATAAAGATGGATCTATGACACGTACTCCAGAAGCGATAGAATTGTCTAAATATTATAATATCAATATAATAACTATAAAAGATATTATCTTATATTTAAAAAAACATGACTTTGATATAAAAAATAAATAAAATCATTAAAATATATTATGAATTGACCATTTAGGTTTAATAATTATTTCTAAATTAGTATTTTTAACTTTTTTTCTATGCAAAAACCCTAAATAAGCAATCATAGCTCCATTATCTGTACATAATGTAGAATCAGCAAAAAAAACTTCTCCATTAAAATAATTTTTCATCATTATTTTCGATTTTTTACGCAAAAGAATATTTGCACTTACACCACCAGAAATTACTAATCTGTTTAATCCTGTATTTTTTAATGCTTTTTTACTTTTAATTAAAAGTATATCAATAACAGAATCTTCAAAAGCTTGCGCAATATTTGCTTTTTCTTCTATGCTTGGATTACTTTTTTTTATAATATTTGCAGTAAATGTTTTTAAACCTGAGAAACTGAAATTTAAGTTAGAATGATATATCATTGGACGAGGGAAATATAATTTATTGTTTATGCTCATTTGAGCCAATTTCGAAATCGAAGGACCACCTGGATATTTCAATCCTAATAATTTTGCTGTTTTATCAAAGGCTTCTCCTGCAGCATCATCAAGAGAATCGCCTAATAATTTATATTGTCCTAATTTTTCTGCATAAACTAACTGAGTATGTTTTCCCGAAACTAATAAACCAATAAAAGGAAAGGGAATAGAATTCAAATATACCATAGGAGATAATAAATGTGCTTCCATATGATTGACAGGTAAAACTGGAATATTTAAAAAAAATCCTAAAGAACACGCAAATGTTGCTCCTACTAATAATGATCCTGTTAAACCTGGACCTGCAGTATATGCAATTAAATCAATATCAGACATAATATTTTTTTTTTTAAATATTTCATCTAAGAATTGGACCATAGATTTCATATGCATACGCGCAGCTAATTCAGGAATAATACCACCATTAAAATTATGTAAATCACTTTGATGATATAATTGATTTATTAAAAATCCATCATTACTGTCATATATAGCGATCCCAGTATCATCACAAGATGTTTCAATGCCTAATATTTTCATAAATTAAACCTATTTATTTTTAATTAATATGTAATAAAATATAAAATTTTTTAATGAATATTATAAAAATAAAAAATAATAATCATTAAAAATATTCATTATTAAATAGCATAATAAAAATGAATGCTTTACAATATCTTACTAGTTACAATCAATTTATTATTTATATAATATTTTAAAATTATTTAAAATCAAAAAATAATTCAATATCAGGACAAATATAGTTATGCCAATTATTAAAGTACGTGAAAATGAACCATTTGATGTTGCACTACGTCGTTTTAAAAGATCATGTGAAAAAGCTGGTATTTTAGCTGAAATTAGAAGAAGAGAATTTTATGAAAAACCTACTACAGAACGTAAACGTGCTAAAGCTTCAGCAATTAAACGTCTTGCAAAAAAACTTACACGAGAAAATGCAAAACGAATTCGAATGTATTAATTATATTTTTAGATTATCATTAAATAGTTAAAAACTGTTTTTTATAAAACAGATAATAACTTTATACAAAATATATGCCTGGAAAAATACCAAAATACTTTATTAATGATCTATTATCTCGAACAAATATTATAGAATTAATTAATGCACGCATAACATTAAAAAAACAAGGAAAAAATTATAAAACTAACTGTCCTTTTCATCATGATAAAACTCCATCTTTTACTGTAAGCTATGAAAAACAATTTTATTATTGTTTCGGATGTAATGCACATGGTAATGCTATTGATTTTCTTATCAATTATGATCACTTAAATTTTATAGAAAGTATTGAAGAACTAGCAATAACTAATGGATTAACAATACCATTTCAAAATAAAATAAAAAATGAATATTTTCAAAAAGAGAAAATATATTCATTAATGAAAAAAATATCTAAATTATATCAAAAAAATACACTTCTAACAGATTCATCTAAAAAATATATAAAAAATAGAGGAATCAATCAAGAAATGATAGATTTTTTTTCCATTGGTTTTATTGATAAAAATTGGAATGATTTTTCTAAAAAATTTAATATTAGTGAAAAATTTCAACAAGAATTGATAAAAAATGAAATTCTTTCCATTACTCCAAAAGGATATATATACAATCGATTCTATGAACGAATCATATTTCCTATTCATAATAAACATGGAAATATTATCGGTTTTGGAGGGAGAGCATTACACAATATTACTCCTAAATATATTAATTCTCCTGAAACTGATATTTTTCATAAAGGAAAAGAAATTTATGGATTATACCAAGTCAAAAAAAAATGTCTTAAACCAGAATATTTATTAGTTGTAGAAGGTTATATTGATGTTATAACATTAACACAATATAACATTAACTATGTTGTTTCATTATTAGGCACTGCAACAACAAAAGAACAAATAAAAATTTTATTTTGTACTACTAATATAATTATATATTGTTATGACGGAGATCTTGCCGGTATTAATGCAGCCTGGAGAGCATTAAAGATTGCACTTCCATATATATCAGAAACAAAAATATTAAAATTTATATTATTACCTAATAATGAAGATCCAGATACAATTATTCGTAAAGAAGGATATAATCATTTTAATAATCGTATTAAAAATGCAATGACCATGTCACAATTTTTTTTTCAAAATATATTAAAAAACGTTAATTTATATTCAATAGATGATAAATTTTATTTTAGCAAATATGCTCTACCTTTAATTGATAAGATTACTAACGACACAGTGCGTATTTATTTTCGTCAAATACTGGCTAGAAAAATAGGCATCTTAGATGATAATCAATTTAATAAATTTCTATATGAAACAGAAAATACTAAAAAACAAGATTACCAATTTAAAATTAAACGAACACCTATGCGAGTTCTTATTGGGCTCCTTATACAAAATCCTAGTTTAGCTCAAATAGTACCTAAAAAACTAAATTTTAATAATATTAAAATAAAAGGTTTACCTATTTTTTTAGAAATATTAAAAACATGTATAAAGTTTCCAAATTTAAATACAGGTCAATTACTAGAATTATATAGAGATCAAAAAATAATTAATATCTTTAAAATGTTAGCTAAATGGGATCATATGATTGCACCTAAAGAAATTAAAACAATGTTTTTAGATTTATTAATAAACATAAATAATAAAATTTTACAAAAAAGACAAGAATATCTTATTTCTCAAGAAAGAATCACAGGATTAACAATTAATGAAAAAAAAGAAGTTTGGTCTATTAATCAATCATTATCAAAAAAAACACAATATGACTAAATTTTTATTTAAAAAAATACTAACTATTGAAAACAAATAATATTTTTATTACTCATGATTGACAGATCAGTCAATTAATACTCATACAATTAAAAGAAGTTGGATAATGTATTATGGAGCATAACCCAAAATCTCAACTTAAACTACTTGTTACACATGGTAAAGAGCAAGGATATTTAACCTATTCTGAAATTAATGATCATTTACCAGAAGATATTATTGATTCTGAACAAATTAATGATATTATTCAAATGATTACTGATATGGGTATTCAAGTAGTAGAAGACGCACCTGATGCTGATGATCTTATTTTAAATGAAACAAATACAGATACTGACGAAGATGCTGTTGAAGAAGTAACACAAGTGCTTTCTAATGTAGAATCGGAATTAGGTCGTACTACTGATCCAGTACGTATGTATATGAGAGAAATGGGAACTGTAGAATTACTTACACGAGAAGGTGAAATTGATATTGCTAAACGTATTGAAGAAGGAATTAATCAAGTTCAGTCTTCTGTTGCTGAATATCCGGAAGCAATTACTTATTTGCTTGATCAATATGATCGTATTAAAACAGGTCAAATACGACTATCAGATATTATTACTGGTTTTATTGATCCAAATGTAGAAACATTATTTTCTCCTGTTAATATTCATATTGGTTCAGAATTATCTCATGAAGAACATGATCATGAAGAAGACTCAGAAAATAATCCAGAAGAACATGAAGAAGATCATGCAATTGATCCAGAATTAGCTAATGAAAAATTTTCTGAATTACGAAATCAATATATTAATACTAGTAATACAATAAAAAATAAAAAAAGAAATCATAAAGATTCATTAATAGCAATCTATAATCTTTCAGAAATTTTTAAACAATTTAGATTAGTACCAAAACAATTTGATTACTTAGTAAATAATATGCGTTATATGATGGAAAGAGTACGCATACAAGAAAGATTAATTATGAAATTATGTATAGAAAACTGTAAAATGCCAAAAAAAAATTTTATTAATCTATTTTTAGGACATGAAACTAATAATCAATGGTTACTTGTTGCACAAAATATGAATCAACCCTGGTCTGAAAACATTAAAACAGTAAAAGAAAAAATTATTATTAGTATTAATCAATTAATTAAAATAGAACAAGAAACAGGTCTAACTATTGAACAAGTAAAAGATATTAATAAAAGAATGTCTATTGGAGAATTAAAAGCTAAACAAGCAAAAAAAGAAATGGTTGAAGCTAATCTTAGATTAGTTATTTCTATAGCTAAAAAGTATACTAATCGAGGTTTACAATTTTTAGATTTAATTCAAGAAGGTAATATTGGACTTATGAAAGCAGTTGATAAATTTGAATACCGACGTGGTTACAAATTTTCCACATATGCTACTTGGTGGATTCGACAAGCAATTACACGATCTATTGCAGATCAAGCCAGAACGATTCGAATTCCTGTACATATGATTGAAACCATTAATAAACTTAATCGTATTTCAAGACAAATATTACAAGAAATCGGTCGAGAACCCACTCCAGAAGAACTATCAGAAAAAATGTTAATCCCCGAAGATAAAATTAGAAAAGTTTTAAAAATTGCAAAAGAACCTATTTCTATGGAAACACCGATTGGAGATGATGATGATTCGCATTTAGGTGATTTTATTGAAGATACTACTTTAGAACTACCATTAGATTCAGCAACATCTGAAAGCTTACGTTCTGCTACACATGATGTTTTAGCAGGATTAACAGCACGAGAAGCAAAAGTATTGAGAATGCGATTTGGAATTGATATGAATACTGATCATACTTTAGAAGAAGTAGGAAAACAATTTGATGTTACTCGTGAAAGAATTCGACAAATCGAAGCAAAAGCTTTAAGAAAACTAAGACATCCTAGTAGATCTGAAATATTACGCAGTTTTTTAGATGATTAATTTAATTGTCTTATTTTTAAAATTTTATATTTAAAATAATTAAATTTATATAAAGTTTTCAATGTGAAATATTTTAAATACCATCTCCATATTGAAATGTTTTTCTATTTGCACAACTATTATTCTCTTTTGTAAAAAATATTTTTTTACTATCTGATTTTCTAACAATTTTAGCTGGAACGCCAGCCACTGTCACATATGAAGGAACAGTATGTAATACTATAGAACCAGCACCTATTTTTGAGCCGACACCTACTTCAATATTTCCTAAAACTTTGGCTCCTGCACCAATCATGACTCCTTTTCGAATAATAGGATGTCTATTTTTACCAATATTCTTGCCTGTACTACCTAGTGTTACTGATTGTAAAATTAAAACATTATCTTCAATAATGACATTTTCTCCAATTACAATACCAGTTGCATGATCCAACATTACACCAGATCCTATATGTGCAGCTGGATGAATATCAATTGCAAAAACACTAGATATTCTACTTTGTAAATAAAGAGATAATTCAGTATTATTTTCTCTCCAAAGAATATTACTCACTCTATGTACAGCTATAGCATGAAATCCTTTAAAATACAATAATGGTGTTAAATAATTTTTTACTGCTGGATCATGTTCCACTATATTTCTTATATCTTGGGATAAAAAATATAATATTTCTGGATATTTTAAATAAATCTTTTTAAAGACTTGTTGAATACTATCTGTAGAGATAAGAAATGTAGATAATTTATTCGCTAATATATAACTTAAACAATCACTAAATTTTTTATGATCTAATATACTTTTTTGATAAAATTGATATAAAAAAGGTTCTTTTTGAATTATTAAAGAAGCTTCTTCTTTTATTTTATGCCATATTTCTGATACTATTAAAAACATACATTTTCCTAAATATATTTTATTTTTAATATTTTAATTGTATGTATAAAATATTTATTAAAAATTATTATTTTTTATTATTATTTTTTTCTAATTCAAGATTTTTATAATAAATTGAATCAAAATTAATTGGCTCCAAATTCAATTGAGGAAAACTAGCATGTGATACTAAATTAGAGATACATTCACGTACATATGGAAATAAAATCGTAGGACAATAAGAACATAAACAATGTTTTTTCATGTCTTTATCTAAATTAGTTATAAAAAATATACCTGCTTGCTGTACATCACATAAAAAAACTAATTTATCTTCACTTTTAACTGTTACTCGGACATGTAAAACAACTTCAAATATATTTAACTCTACTTTAGTAGATATAGTTTTAAAATCTAAATGTATAGTAGGTTTCCAACTTTCACTAAAAATATTAGGTGTATTAGGAGCTTCAAAAGAAGCGTCTTTTATATAAATACGTCGAATTTCAAAATATTTTTTTTTTATTTCTTTTTCTATCATATTTTCTCCATTATAACAAATAATAAATTTATACTATTTTTAAAAAAATAAAAATTTTTTAAAATTATTTTTTTATTAATAATTGTTCCGTAGAAATTAATGGATAATCTTTAAGATTCCAAAATTCTATACTATCTTCTAATATATAAATACGATTAAATCCATATTTATTTAATTTATTTGTATATTGATAAATCTGATTAAGATCACTAAAAATAAAAATTAAAGGTTTTTTTTTATATAAAAATAATTTTTCTATTTTTCCCGATAAAATATTTTCTAAGGGGATATGAATAGATTTTATAATATGGCTTTTATTAAACAGTTCTATAATGCGTGTATCAATTATTATTGCATCTTCTTTAGAAAGTAATTTTTCTGCTTTCTGATTATTGATTAAAATAAATTTAGAAAAAATATTTTGTATAATAGATGATATTGACAATATGAATAAAAAACACCATATAATACTCAGTATTAAATTTTCATGAATAAAAAAAAATATATTTTGCATGAATTATATATTCCTTTAATATAAAAGGTATTTAAAGATAATTATTTTATATTAAATAATAAAAATATAAAATTTCAATTAAAATTATCTCAAAAATACAGAATCATAAAATACTAAAAAATATTTAGTCTTTTTTTTGATTTTATAATTTCTTGACAAACTTGTTCAGGAGCTACACCACCTTTAGATTTCCTTTTTTTTAAGCATGATTCTAAAGTAATATGTTCATATATATCTTCTTCAATTAGATCACTATATTTTTTAAATATGAATATTTCTAAATTATTTAAAGATTTATTATCATGAATTGCTCTTAATACTAATTGACCAGATATATGATGCGCTTCGCGAAATGTTAATCCTTTTTTTACTAAATAATCAGCGACTTCTGTAGCATTAGAATAACCTTGTTCTGCTGCCTTTTTACAGGACAGACTTTTCATTTTTATATTATTTAATACTAATTCAGATACAGATAAGCAAATATTCCAGGTATATAATGCATCAAATAAACCTTCTTTATCTTCTTGCATATCTTTATTATATGATAAGGGTAATCCTTTTAATACTGTTAATATAGAAAATAAAGATCCGTGTACACGACCACATTTAGCACGAATTAATTCTAATGCATCAGGATTTTTCTTTTGCGGCATTAAAGATGATCCTGATGTAATATCATCAGATAATTCAATAAAATTTGCTTCACCGGAATTAAAAAAAATTAAATCTTCAGAAAAACGTGATAAATGAATCATACCAATAGATGCTACAGATAATAACTCAATAACATAATCTCTATCAGATACGCTATCAAGACCATTTCTAGTTGCTGAAGAAAAACCCATACTTTTTGCGAGTTCTTCGCGATCAATATTCCATGCTGTACCTGAAAGAGCACCAGAACCTAAAGGGCTTATATTAAGTCTTTTTAATACATCCTTAAGTCGACTTACATCTCTTCTAAGCATTTCAACATAAGCTAAACACCAATACGAAAAAGTAATAGGTTGCGCTCTTTGTAAATGAGTATATCCTGGCATAATAATATTATGATTAGATTCTGCACTAATAATAAATTTTTTTTGTAAAGAAATAATACTATTCAATAATAAATTAATTTTACTTTTACACCACAGTTTTAAATCTGTTGTAATCTGATCATTTCTACTACGTCCAGTATGCAATTTCTTTCCAAGATTACCAATTTTTTCAATCAGTTTCATTTCTACCCAGCTATGAATATCTTCTGAATCACTAATTAAAATATTTTGATTATTATCTTTTACTTCTTTTAATAATGATAAAAGTGCAATTTCTATTATTGATTGTTCTTTATGAGTTATAATATTACTCTTCATTAACGCTTTTGACCAAGCAATAGAAGCAATAATATCTTCTTTTGCTAGAATATAATCAAAAGATAAAGAAGAATTAAATTTTTTAAATAACTTATTTGATTCTCGAAGGAATCGTCCACCCCAAAGAGTCATATTATTTCTCTATAAATTAAATAGTAAGATAATGTTAATTAAAATATATACATTGAATAAAAACAATAATTTTATTTATTTTTTGCACGTATTCTCGAAGAAAGTGAAAATAAACGAATAAAACCTTCTGCGTCTGATTGATTATATACTTCATCTTTACTAAATGTTGCATATTCTTCTGAATATAATGAATTAGGAGATTTTTTTTGTACAGCGGTAACGCTACCTTTATATAATTTTAATATTACTTTACCATTTATTTCAGATGATAAAGAAGAAGATGCAGCTTGTAAAGATTTTCGAATTGGAGAAAACCAAAACCCATCATAAATAACTGAAGACATTTCTAAAGCAATTTTTTCTCGCCATTTAAAACTAGCACGATCCAATACTAACTGTTCAATGGCTCGTATACCACAAAACATAATAGTACCACCTGGAGTTTCATAACATCCTCTTGATTTAATACCAATTATTCGATTTTCTATAATATCAATTCTACCTATAGCATGTTTAGAACCAATTTTATTTAATTTTTCTAAACAATACAATGGATTTAATCTTTCATTATTAACCGCAATAACACAACCTTTTTCAATTTCTAATAATACATACTCAGCCTTTTCTGGAGCATTTTCAGGATTTATTGTCCAATTCCAACAAGAAGTATTAGAAGGATTCCAAGGATTCTCTAATAATCCTCCTTCAGTTGAAATATGCCAAGCATTTTCATCTTTACTGTAAATTTTTTCTAATGTTGCAGTAGTTTTAATATTACGATCAGATAAATATTGTAATAATGACTCACGTGAATAAAGATTCCACTCACGCCATGGAGCAACAACATATAAATCTGGAGCTAATGATGCATAAGCTATCTCAAATCGTACTTGATCATTTCCTTTTCCAGTTGCACCATGACATAATGTATTTGCACCTATTTCTAATGCTAATTCTACTTGTTTTTTTGCAATTAATGGTCTAGCAATAGCTGTACCTAATAAATAATTTCCTTCATATAATGCACCAGTTTGCAACATAGGATAAACATAATCTTTTATAAATTCTTCTTTTAAATCCAAAATAACACAATCAGATGCACCTGAATGCAATGCTTTTCCTTTAATATTATGTAAATCTTCTTTAGATTGTCCTATATCTGCAACAAAAGCAATAACTTCTATATTATAATTTTCTTTTAACCATGGAATAATTGCTGAAGTATCCAAACCACCAGAATATGCTAAAACAACTTTATTAATTTTTTTATTTCTCATTATTTACACTCATTTAATTATCTTCTAATGATAAAAAGTAATAATTCTCATATTATTTAATTATATTTTTAATTTTTTATCATTTTATTTATATTTTAAAAATCAAAATACAATATAAATAGAAATATATTTATTAGAATAGTGTTTATGCATAATAATTATAATTTACTATAATAAAAATAATTTATTTTATACCAAAAAATAAATAAATATATAAAATCAAAATTAAATCATAAAATGAAAAAAATTTTTTCTATTTTAATATAAAATCAAATTATTATGCATATTATTAATATATCAAAAATATATTTATATTTAATACTTTAATAATCATATAAAATATTAATTAATTTTTAAAAACTAAAATATGTATTAAACATATATAAAAAAATTATCTTATATTTATAAGATATTAATATCAAAATTTTTCCATTAAAAGTACAAAAAATAAAAATATTAATCTCTCTATTTTTATTATAAAATACTTATATAAAAGAAAAAATATTTTTTAAATAACATATATCCATATATCAGCATCTTAACATATGACAAATAGAATAAATAACTTCATATTTATTTAATGTATAAAAATGAAAATTATTAATTCCTTCAGATAATAATTTTTTAACAATATCTACCACTATTATACTACCAATAATTTCTTGAGTAATTAAATCTTTTTCTAACCCTTTAAACATATGTAATATCCATTTAGGAATACATACATTAGTTAAAGCAGAAAAACGTTGTAATTGCAAAAAATTAGAAATAGGTAAAATCCCAGGAATAATATCAATATTTATTTGATGCTTTATACAATTATCTCGAAATCGTAAATAATTATCAACATTAAAAAAAAACTGAGTAATTGCTCTATTGGCACCTGCATCTACTTTCTTTTTTAAATTAATAATATCCATTGTAGAATTTTTTGATTCTGGATGCATTTCAGGGTAAGCCGCTACAGTAATATCAAAATCAGCAATATTTTTTAACAATTTTACTAAATCTAAAGCATACATTTTATGTTTATAATTTTTTTCTGGAGAATCACCACGTAACGCAACAACACTTTTAAAACCACTATTCCAATATTTTTCTCCGATTTCTTGTAATTCAGCAGATGTAGTGTTAATACAAGTAATATGTGGAGAAGTTGTAATACCAGTTTTTTTATAAATTTTATTCACAATATTATACGTTTTTTTCCGTTCACCGCTATTTGCACCATATGTCACTGAAAAAAAAGAAGGCTTTAATATTTTTAATTTATCAACAGACATCCATAATTTTTCTTCTAAAATAATATCTTTAGGTGGAAAATATTCAAAAGAAAGATTATTAATAACATTATTATTTATTAATTTTCTATTTAATCTATCTTTATAATGTTGATTAAAAAAAATCATACATCAACTCCATTTATATGTTTGTATAAAATTGTACAATAACGTATTTAAAATTGGATAATATTTATATGTATATAAAACATGCTGATTATAATTTATCTTTAAAAGATTTAAACACATTTGCTGTTAATGTAACAGCAAAAAAAATAATTTTTGTTAGTACTATTTCACTATTAATAAATATATGGCATAAATGTAAAACTTCCAAAGTACCTTTTATCATATTAGGTGAAGGAAGTAATATTTTATTTTTAGAAAATTATCTAGGAATTGTAGTTATTAATCGTATTAAAGGCATTAATATTACAGAAAAAAATAATTTTTGGTATTTACATGTTAATTCTGGAGAAATATGGCATGATCTCGTACAATACACTTTAAAAATAGGATTATTTGGATTAGAAAATCTAGCATATATTCCAGGTTGTGTAGGATCAGCAGCAATTCAAAATATTGGTGCATATGGTCTAGAAATCAAAAATGTATGTAATTATGTTGATATTATTTCATTAAATAATGCTTCAATACAAAGAATTAATTTACAACAATGTAATTTTTCTTATAGAAATAGCATTTTTCAAACAAAGTACAATTATGGTTATGCTGTGCTTTCAGTAGGAATAAAACTTTCTAAAATTTGGAAACCAATAATTTTCCATTCATTTTTTAAAAATATTAATCTAATACAAATAAACCCATATAAAATATTTAATACTATATATAATATTCGAAAAAAAAAATACCTAATACTAAGAAAATAGGTAATGCTGGTAGTTTTTTTAAAAATCCAATTATTCCATTAGAACAAGCTCAAAAAATCATTGCATTATATAAAAATATTCCATTCTACCCTCAAAAAAATGGATATATAAAAATTTCTGCAGCCTGGTTAATTAAAAAATATCAATTTAATGATATTAAAATTGGAGGTGCGTCTATTTATAAAAAAAATAAATTAATATTAATTAACAAAAATAAAGCATTACCTAAAGATATTATCAATTTAGCAAAAATTATACAAAAATGTATCAAGAAAAAATTTAATATTATATTAGAGCCAGAAGTATATCTAATTGATTCTCTAGGAAATAAAAAATCTCTCCAAGAAATATCATTTTAATATTATTAAATTAATTATTCAAAATAAAAATATATAAATATTTTCAATTATTAATCTTGTTTAAAATAAATTTTTTAAAAAATTTAATATTTTTTGCTAAAAAACTTGCAATAATAATAGAAAATTATATAATTATTATATATTCAAAATAAAAAGCCGGCTTAGCTCAGCAGGTAGAGCAACTGACTTGTAATCAGTAGGTCACCAGTTCAATTCCGGTAGCCGGCAAAAATTGTAAGGTGGGATTCCCGAGCGGCCAAAGGGAGCAGACTGTAAATCTGCCGTCATAGACTTCGAAGGTTCAAATCCTTCTCCCACCAAAATATTTTATTATGCGGACATCGTATAATGGCTATTACCTCAGCCTTCCAAGCTGATGACGCGGGTTCAATTCCCGCTGTCCGCTAAATTGAATAAAAAAATCTATCTGCTAAATTAATAAAAACTGCTGATATAGCTTAGACAGGTAGAGCACACCCTTGGTAAGGGTGAGGTCCCCAGTTCAATTCTGGGTATCAGCATTAATTTAAAAATTCCCAACAATACAATAAATTTGTATTATAATATTTACTCCAAAAAAAAATATGGTAAAATTATTTGCCAAAAATCTCACCTAAAATTTTCTATATTCTTAATATCATATAATATTTTAAAATTTATTATAATCGGTATATTTATAAAAATGTATTATTATGAATGTTTTTAATTCTAATTATCAATATTATTGAATATAAAAATTAACTATAGAAAAATATATATTTTTCTAACTTATTTTATAATGTTAACAAATTATGAATATTATTAATTATGAACATCAAAAAAGATCTAAACTATTAGAAAAAATAAAATGGATATCTATATTTATACTACTGTGTATATCTTTTTGTAGTACATACTATTTATATAAAAATTATTTTTTTCTTTATATTACTATTTTATCTTTATTAATCGGAATAGGAGTAAAAATTATACTATCCACTAAAAAAGGAAAAAATAGTTTAATTTATATAAAACAATCATATGGTGAAATAAAAAAAATAATATGGCCTCAATATAGAGAAACTTTATACACTACATTTATTATTATTATTGTTACGATTCTTATGTCTCTTATTCTTTGGGTTTTAGATAGTATAATATTCCGTTTAATAGCATTTGTTATTAATATAAGGTTTTAAAATGAATCAAACTCAAAAAAAAAAATGGTATGTATTACAAGCTTTTTCTGGATTTGAAAATCGTGTTGCACAGTCAATACGTGAATATGTTAAATTAAATAAAATGGAAGATGCTTTTGGTGAAGTCATGATTCCTTCAGAAGAAGTAGTCGAAATTAAAGGTGGACAAAGAAAAAAAAGCGAATATAGATTTTTTCCTGGTTATGTTTTAATTCATATGATTATGAATGATTCCACTTGGCATTTGATTAAAAATATTCCTCGGGTTCTTGGATTTATTGGCGGAAAATCTGATAAACCCTCTCCAATTAGCGATAAAGAAGTAGAAGCAATTGTCAATAGATTACGTCAAATTGGCGATAAACCAAGACCAAAAACTGTATTTGAACCAGGAGAAATGATTCGTGTTAAAGATGGTCCTTTTGCAGATTTTAATGGTATTGTTGAAGAAGTAGATTATGAAAAAAGTAGATTAAAAGTATCTGTTTCTATTTTTGGCCGATCTACGCCTGTAGAATTAGATTTTAAACAAGTTGAAAAAAATTAATATTATTTTTTACTTTTAAGAAAAATATATTATCAAGAGATTATACAATGGCTAAAAAAATACAATCTTATATTAAATTACAAGTATCTGCAGGAATGGCGAATCCAAGCCCTCCGATTGGTCCAGCATTAGGTCAAAAAGGTCTAAATATTATGGAATTTTGTAAATCCTTTAATGCTAAAACCGAAAAAATAGAAAAAGGATTACCAATTCCAGTAATCATTACTGTTTATTCAGATCGTTCTTTTACATTTATTACAAAAACTCCACCAGCTTCTATTTTATTAAAAAAAGCAGCAGGTATCAAATCAGGCTCCAAAAAACCAAAAATAGAAAATATTGGAACAGTTACTCATGAACAAATTAAAGAAATAGCAATCATAAAACAAGATGATATGACTGGTTCTAATATTAAAAATATTATTCGTTCTATTGAAGGAACTGCTCGTTCCATCGGTTTAACTATAAAGGAATAAGAATGAATAAAAATACTAAAATAAAAAAAAATATCCATGATCAAATTGATTTAAAAAAATTATATCATATTGATGAATCTATAGAATTATTAAAAAATTCATCTACCGTAAAATTTATTGAAAGTATTGATATTGCAATTAATTTAGGAATTAATCCTAAAAAATCAGATCAAAATATCAGAGGATCAATCATTCTACCTAATGGTACTGGACGTTCTGTTAGAGTAGCGGTATTTACTCAAGGTAATAATATTGAAATTGCTGAAAAAGCTGGTGCAGAACTAATAGGAATGGACGATTTAGTTGAAAAGATAAAAAAACAAGGTATAAATTTTGATACTGTCATTGCATCTCCAGATGCTATGAAAATAGTAACAACAATTGGTCATATTTTAGGACCTAGAGGTTTAATGCCTAATCCTAAACTAGGTACAGTCACTACAAATATTGCTCATGCCATAAAAAATGCTAAAACAGGACAAATCTGTTACCGAAACGATAAAAATGGCATTATTCACGCTACTATTGGACGTTTAAATTTTCATAAAAATAAAATTAAAGAAAATTTTCATACATTCTTAGAATCTATTAAAAAATCAAAACCACCGCAATCAAAGGGAATATATATAAAAAAAATCACATTATCAACAACTATGGGAATAGGATTAACTATTGATCCATCTAGTTTATTAATTTAAAAAAGTAATTTCTATTATATACTAGACGTTATACAAAAAATTATCTATAATGATGTCCCCGTTTTTTAATAAACATCCAAAAAAAATTAATTTTCATTAAATATATTTTTAACATCATATATCGATTATATTAATAAATTAATTTTATAATTAAAGTATGATGATACTAAAACTATGTAATTTAAAAATTAATATTAATTTATTTTATAAATAAAAATACGGGAGACTCGCATAAATGGCATTAAATCTTCAGAAAAAAAAAACAATTGTATCTAAAATTCATGAAATTTCTAATATAGCACTTTCTGCAATAACGGCAGATTCACAAAATATTAATGTTAATACAATGAATCAGTTGCGAAAAGATGGACGTAAAATAGGCGTTACAATGAGTGTTGTACAAAATACTTTATTATCTTTAGCTATTAAAAATACATCTTTTGAATGTTTACAAAAAAATATAAAAGGTTCAACTTTTATTGCATATTCTATGCAACATCCAGGAAGTGGTGCAAGATTATTTAAAGAATTTTCAATAAAAAATAATCAATTTAAAATTACAGGAGGTGTATTTGAAGGAAAAATACTATCACTTTTAGAAATTAATCAACTTGCAGATATGCCTACGCATAAAGAAGCAATTATTAAATTAATATTAACATTAAAAATAGCATCTATTGGAAAACTTGTTTATACATTATCTGCTATAAAAAAACAAAAAGAAAACTTATAAATAATTATTATTTTAATATATTGTTAATATTTAATATAAGTTTATATAGTCATTAGGAATAAATATTTATGTCTATTACTAAAGAACAAATTTTAGAAGCTGTATCAACAATGTCTGTAATGAATATTGTAGAATTAATTTCTGCAATGGAAGAAAAATTTGGTGTTTCTGCAAATATGGCCATGAATACTAATAATAATACAGAAAATAATGCCGTTGAAGAAAAAACAGAATTTGATATCTTTCTAAAAGTGATTGGCCCAAATAAAGTATCTGTAATTAAAACTGTACGTAGCGCTACAGGATTAGGATTAAAAGAAGCAAAAGATTTAGTAG
Organism: Buchnera aphidicola (Pterocomma populeum); assembly: GCF_049314985.1. Taxonomy (GTDB): domain Bacteria; phylum Pseudomonadota; class Gammaproteobacteria; order Enterobacterales; family Enterobacteriaceae; genus Buchnera; species Buchnera aphidicola_BQ. Next base: position 230,966 of record NZ_CP186013.1, on the reverse strand, counting down.
AATCTGCTCCAACAGTATTAAAAGAAAATATTAGTAAAGAAGATGCAGAATCACTTAAAAAAACACTAGAAGATGTTGGTGCTGAAATCGAAATCAAATAAAATCTATTATCACTATAATTTAATTAATCCTTTAAAAAGGCTGGTGCAATGTGAACACCAGCCATTTTAAGAATATTATATAATGAAAAATTAATTTTATAAAAAAATATTAATTTATATAATTAATAAAATATAAACATTATCTCTCCTGTTAAAATACATTTAGAAACTAATTATTCGTCAAAGAATTGAGGAACCCCATGGTTTACTCTTACACTGAAAAAAAACGCATTCGTAAGGATTTTGGAAAACGTCCTCAAGTTTTAGATATACCATATCTTCTTTCTATTCAACTAAATTCTTTTAAAAAATTTATACAACAAGATATAAAAGGTCAACATGGATTAGAAGCAGCATTTAGATCTGTTTTTCCAATTAATAGTTATAATGGAAATGCTGAACTACAATATGTCAGTTATAGATTAGGAAAATCTATATTTAATGTAAAGGAATGTCAAATAAGAGGTGCTACTTATTCTTCGCCATTAAGAGTAAAACTCCGACTCATTATCTATGAAAGAGAAACATCCGAAGCAAAAGTTAAAGATATTAAAGAGCAAGAAGTATACATGGGTGAAATACCTTTAATGACTAATAATGGAACCTTTATTATTAATGGTACAGAAAGAGTTGTAGTATCACAATTGCACCGTAGTCCAGGAGTTTTTTTTGACAGTGATAAAGGAAAAACACACTCTTCAGGTAAAGTTTTATATAATGCTAGAATTATTCCTTATCGTGGATCTTGGTTAGATTTTGAATTTGATCCAAAAGACAATTTATTTGTCCGAATTGATAGAAGAAGAAAACTACCAGTAAGTATTATTTTACGTGCACTTAATTATAATACAGAACAAATATTAGATATTTTTTTTGAAAAAAATATTTTTCAAATTAATAATAATATTATTCAACTAAATCTAGTACCAGAAAGATTACGTGGTGAAACTGCATCATTTAACATTGAAAAAAATGATATTATCTATGTCGAAAAAGGGCGTCGTATTACAGCTAGACATATTCAAGAATTAAAAAAAAATAAAATTACATCTATTGAAGTTCCAATAGAATATCTTTTAGGTAGAGTAATATCAAAAAACTATATTAATAAAATTACTGGAGATATAATTGTATCTGCTAATACAGAATTGTCATTAGAAAATTTAACACAATTACAAAAACTTAATTTTTCATCTATTGAAACAATATTTACCAATGATTTAGATCATGGTCCATATATATCTGAAACACTTCGAATTGATTCTTCTTCTGATCGTTCTAGTGCATTGATAGAAATTTATCGAGTTATGAGACCTGGAGAACCTCCTACAAAAGAAGCAACAGAAAATTTATTTGAAAATTTATTTTTTTTAGAAGATAGATATGATTTATCTTCTGTAGGAAGAATGAAATTTAATCGATCTCTATTTCGAGATACAATTGAAGGACCTGGTACTTTAGATAAAAATGATATTATTGATGTTATTAAAAAATTAATTGATATTAGAAATGGAAAAGGAGAAGTAGATGATATTGATCATTTAGGTAATAGAAGAATTAGATCTGTTGGAGAAATGGCAGAAAATCAATTTAGAATTGGATTAGTTCGAGTTGAAAGAGCTGTAAAAGAAAGATTATCTATAGGTGATTTAGATACATTAATGCCACAAGATATGATTAATGCTAAACCTATATCAGCAGCTGTTAAAGAATTTTTTGGTTCTAGTCAATTATCCCAATTTATGGATCAAAACAACCCCTTATCAGAAATCACACATAAAAGACGTATTTCAGCGTTAGGATTAGGAGGATTAACCAGAGAAAGAGCAGGATTTGAAGTTCGTGATGTCCACCCAACACATTATGGTAGAGTTTGTCCAATCGAAACACCTGAAGGACCAAATATTGGATTAATTAATTCTTTATCTGTTTATGCTCAAACTAATTCATATGGTTTTTTAGAAACACCTTATCGAAAAGTACGAAATAATTTAGTCACTAAAGAAATTCAATATTTATCTGCTATTGAAGAAGGAAATTATATTATTGCTCAAGCTAATACTAATCTTGATCAAAATGGTTGTTTTACTCATGATTTAGTAACTTGCAGACATAAAGGTGAATCTGGTTTATTCAATGCAGAACAAGTACATTATATGGATGTTTCAACACAACAAATTGTCTCAGTAGGAGCTTCTTTAATACCTTTTTTAGAACATGATGATGCTAATAGAGCTTTAATGGGTGCTAATATGCAACGTCAAGCTGTACCCACATTAAAAACAGACAAACCTTTAGTGGGTACGGGAATGGAAAGAGCAGTAGCAGTAGATTCAGGTGTTACAGCAGTTGCAAAAAGAGGTGGAGTTATTCAATATATTGATGCATCTCGTATTGTAATTAGGGTTAATGAAAAAGAAATGAATTCAAATGAAGCTGGAATTGATATTTATAATTTAACTAAATATACAAGATCTAATCAAAATACATGTATTAACCAAAAACCTTGTGTAAAATTAAATGAAAAAATTGAAAAAGGTGATGTTTTAGCAGATGGACCATCTACTGATCTTGGTGAATTAGCATTAGGACAAAATATGCGAGTAGCTTTTATGCCATGGAATGGATATAACTTTGAAGATTCTATTTTAGTATCAGAAAAAGTAGTACAAGAAGATCGATTTACTACTATTCATATCCAAGAATTATCGTGTATTTCTAGAGATACTAAACTAGGACCAGAAGATATTAGTTCAGATATACCTAATGTAGGTGAAGCAGCTTTATCAAAACTAGATGAATCAGGAATCGTTTATGTTGGTGCAGAAGTAACAGAAGGAGACATATTAGTAGGAAAAGTCACTCCTAAAGGTGAAACACAACTAACACCAGAAGAAAAATTATTACGTGCTATTTTTGGTGAAAAAGCCTCGGATGTAAAAGATTCTTCATTACGAGTACCTAATGGAATGTCTGGAACAGTAATTGATGTTCAAATTTTTACAAGAGAAGGTGTGAAAAAAGATAAGAGATCTATAGAAATTGAAGAAATGCAATTAAAAAAAGCAAAAAAAGATATTACAGAAGAATTTAAAATATTTGAATGTAGCTTATTTATTCATATAAAAAAAATATTACTATCTTATAATATTAATATAGAAATACTGAATCAATTACCCTATGAAAAATGGTTTACCATAGATATCAAAGATAAAATAAAAAAACAAAAAATAGAAAAACTATCAAAACAACATAGTGCATTAAAAGCTAAATTTAATAAAAAAATTGAAAATAAACGTCGAAAAATAACACAAGGTGATGATCTTTCTCCAGGAATTTTAAAAATTGTTAAAGTATATTTAGCAGTCAAACGTCAAATTCAACCTGGTGATAAAATGGCAGGAAGACATGGAAATAAAGGTGTTATTTCTAAAATTAATCCTATTGAAGATATGCCTTATGATGAACATGGAACACCTGTTGATATCGTTTTAAATCCATTAGGCGTTCCATCTCGTATGAATATTGGGCAAATATTAGAAACACATCTTGGCATGGCAGCCAAAGGAATTGGTGATCAAATTAATGCCATGCTTAAAAAAGAAGAAAAGATATCTAATTTGAGAAAATATATCCAAAAAGTTTTTGATTTAGGTGAAAATTTAAGACAAAAAGTAAATTTAGATACATTTTCTAATGAAGAAGTACTCCAATTAGCAGAAAATTTAAAAAATGGCGTACCAATTGCTACTCCTGTATTTGATGGTGCACAAGAAAATGAAATTAAAAAATTATTAAAATTTGCTAATTTACCTTCTTCTGGACAAATTGTTTTATTTGATGGAAGAACAGGTGAAAAATTTGAAAGACCGGTTACTGTAGGTTTTATGTATATGTTAAAGCTCAATCATCTGGTAGATGATAAAATGCATGCACGTTCTACTGGTTCATATAGCTTAGTTACACAACAACCATTAGGTGGAAAAGCACAATTTGGTGGACAACGTTTTGGGGAAATGGAAGTTTGGGCGTTAGAGGCATATGGAGCATCTTATACATTACAAGAAATGTTAACTGTAAAATCTGATGATGTAAATGGTCGAACAAAAATGTATAAAAATATTGTAGATGGAAATCATCAAATGGAACCTGGTATGCCAGAATCTTTTAACGTACTCTTGAAAGAAATTCGATCTTTAGGAATTAATATTGAACTAGAAAATGAATAATATATTTTTAAAAAATATAAAATTAATCAAAAAATCATAAATTGATCACCTTAAACGTTTCACTCCGACAGGAGCTTTTTCGTGAAAGATTTACTAAAATTTCTAAAAGCTCAAACTAAAAATGAAGATTTTGATGCTATTAAAATTTCATTAGCTTCACCTGACATGATCAGATCTTGGTCATTTGGTGAAGTTAAAAAACCAGAAACTATTAATTATAGAACATTTAAACCTGAACGTGATGGATTATTTTGTGCTCGTATTTTTGGACCAGTCAAAGATTATGAATGTCTTTGTGGAAAATATAAACGATTAAAACACAGAGGTGTAATCTGTGAAAAATGCGGAGTAGAAGTAACTCAAAGCAAAGTAAGACGAGAAAGAATGGGGCATATCGAACTATCCTCTCCTACTGCACATATTTGGTTTTTAAAATCTTTACCATCACGCATTGGTCTATTATTAGATATGCCATTAAGAGATATTGAAAGAGTTTTATATTTTGAATCCTATGTAGTTGTTGAAACAGGTCTTACTAATTTAGAAAAGCGTCAAATTCTTACAGAAGAACAATATCTAGATGCAATTGAAGAATTTGGAGATGAATTTAACGCTAAAATGGGTGCAGAAGCAGTTCAAATTTTATTAAAAGATATAAATTTAATTCAAGAATGTGATTTATTAAAAATAGAATTAAATGAAACCAATTCTGAAACAAAACGAAAAAAATTAACAAAAAGAATAAAATTATTAGAAGCTTTTATACAATCAAATAATAAACCAGAATGGATGATATTAACTGTACTACCAGTATTACCACCTGATCTCAGACCATTAGTTCCTTTAGATGGCGGACGTTTCGCAACATCAGACTTAAATGATTTATATCGGCGTGTAATTAATAGAAACAATAGATTAAAAAGACTATTAGATTTATCTGCTCCAGATATCATTGTAAGAAATGAAAAAAGAATGTTACAAGAAGCAGTTGATGCTTTATTAGATAATGGAAGACGGGGAAGAGCAATAACAGGATCTAATAAAAGACCTCTTAAATCATTAGCAGATATGATTAAAGGAAAGCAAGGAAGATTTCGACAAAATCTTCTTGGAAAACGTGTAGATTATTCAGGACGTTCAGTTATTACAGTAGGACCTTACCTGCGTTTACATCAATGTGGGCTACCAAAAAAAATGGCATTGGAATTATTTAAACCATTTATCTATGGAAAATTGGAAGTACGTGGTTTAGCTACAACTATTAAAGCTGCAAAAAAAATGGTAGAAAAAGAAGAATCAATTGTATGGGATATTTTAGATGAAGTCATTCGAGAACATCCTGTATTATTAAATCGAGCACCAACACTACATAGATTAGGTATTCAAGCATTTGAACCTATTCTTGTAGAAGGTAAAGCCATTCAATTACATCCTTTAGTATGTGCAGCTTACAATGCTGATTTTGATGGTGATCAAATGGCAGTACATGTTCCATTAACTATAGAGTCTCAATTAGAATCACGTGCTTTAATGATGTCAACAAATAATATTCTTTCACCAGCAAATGGAGAACCTATTATTGTACCATCTCAAGATGTAGTTTTAGGATTGTACTACATGACACGTGAAAAAATTAATGGAAAAGGCGAAGGAATGATTTTAAATGGACCAAATGAGGCAGAAAAAGTATATCGATTAAATTTAGCTGAATTACACTCCTTAGCTAAAATTAAAATTATAGAATATGAAAAATGCGACAACAATAATTTTACTAAAAAAATAACAATAATAAATACAACTATTGGAAGAGCAATTCTATGGATGATAGTACCAAAAGGACTACCATTCAGCATTGTTAATAAAACGTTAGGTAAAAAAGATATTTCTAAAATGCTAAATACTTGTTATCGTATTTTAGGATTAAAACCAACAGTAGATTTTGCTGATCAAATAATGTATACCGGTTTTGCATATGCCGCAAGATCAGGCGCTTCAGTTGGTATTGATGATATGGTTATACCAGCAAAAAAAGAAAATATTATTTATGAAGCAGAAGAAGAAGTAGCAGAAATCCAAGAACAATTTCAATCAGGATTAGTTACAGCAGGAGAAAGATATAATAAAGTCATTGATATTTGGGCTGCTGCTAATGAAAGAGTCGCTAAAGCTATGATGGAAAATTTATCCACAGAATCTATTATTAATAAAACCGGAAAAAAAGAAAAGCAAATTTCTTTTAATAGTATATTTATGATGGCAGATTCAGGAGCACGCGGTTCTGCTGCGCAAATTCGGCAATTAGCAGGAATGCGGGGTTTAATGGCTAAACCAGATGGATCAATTATAGAAACACCTATTACAGCTAATTTTAGAGAAGGATTAAATGTATTACAATATTTTATTTCTACTCATGGTGCAAGAAAAGGTTTAGCTGATACTGCATTAAAAACTGCTAATTCTGGATATCTTACACGTCGTTTAGTGGATGTAGCACAAGATTTAGTCATTACACAAGATGATTGTAAAACATATGAAGGTATTGTAATGACATCTTTAATTGAAGGTGATGATGTTAAAGAACCTTTACATGAAAGAGTATTAGGTCGAGTTACTGCAGAAAATATTTTTATACCTCATACTCAGAAAATATTAATACATCGTAATACATTATTAAATGAACAATTATGTGATCTTTTAGAAGAAAATTCTATTGATACTATAAAAGTACGTTCTGTAGTTAATTGTGATACTAATTTTGGTATATGTGCACACTGTTATGGTCGTGATTTAGCCCGTGGAAATTTAGTAAACAAAGGTGAAGCTATTGGTGTCATTGCAGCACAATCTATAGGAGAACCTGGAACACAACTTACTATGCGTACATTCCATATTGGTGGTGCTGCATCTAGAGCAGCTGCAGAATCTAGCATACAAATCAAAAATAAAGGTATTATTAGTCTAAACAATGCTAAATTTGTAACTAATTCTACTGGGAAAATAGTTATAACTTCACGTAATGTAGAATTGAAAATAATTGATCAATTCGGAAGAACAAAAGAAAGTTATAAAGTTCCATATGGAGCTATTATGGCTAAGGGACATGGAGCACAAGCATATTCTGGAGAAACTGTTGCTAAATGGGATCCACACACTATGCCTGTTATTACTGAAGTTAATGGATATGTCCGTTTTATAGATATGATAGATGGTCAAAGTATTACTAGACAAGCTGATGAATTAACAGGATTAACATCTATAGTAATATTAGATACTGCTGAAAGAATGTCAATTGGTAAAGATTTAAGACCAGCATTAAAAATTATAGATAAAAATGGTAATGATGTACTTATTGCAGGAACAGATATGCCTGCACAATATTTTTTACCAGGAAAAGCTATTATTCAGATAGATGATGGTGTTAATATTAGCTCTGGTGATACTTTAGCAAGAATTCCACAAGAATCTGGAGGAACTAAAGATATCACAGGTGGACTACCAAGAGTTGCTGATTTATTTGAAGCACGACGACCAAAAGAATTGGCAATTTTAGCTGAAATTAGCGGAATTATATCATTTGGAAAAGAAACTAAAGGAAAAAGAAGATTAGTCATTACACCCATCAATGGAAATGATCCTTATGAAGAAATGATTCCTAAATGGAGACAATTAAATGTATTTGAAGGTGAAAGAGTAGAACGTGGTGATGTTATTTCTGACGGACCAGAATCACCACACGATATTTTACGATTAAGAGGCGTTCAAGCTGTAACTAGATATATTGTAAACGAAGTACAAGATGTATATCGATTACAAGGTGTAAAAATAAATGATAAACATATAGAAGTAATAATTAGACAAATGTTACGAAAAGCTACTATAGTTAAATCTGGTGATTCTAATTTTTTAGATGGTGAACAAGTAGAATACTCTCGTATCAAAATATCGAATCGTCTTTTACAAAAAAACAACAAAAAAATAGCTACTTTTTCTAGAGATTTATTAGGTATAACCAAAGCATCTCTTGCTACTGAATCTTTTATCTCTGCAGCTTCTTTTCAAGAAACAACACGCGTTTTAACAGAATCTGCAGTAGCAGGAAAAAGAGATGAATTAAGAGGATTAAAAGAAAATGTTATTGTTGGCCGTTTAATTCCTGCAGGTACAGGATATGCATATCACAAAGAAAGGTTAAATCGGCGCCATACAAATAATGACAATTCTTTAGTACCAAATACATCCATTAGCGCTGAAGAAGCATCTGCTAACTTATCAGAACTATTAAATTCTACCCTTATAAATAACAAAAAATATTAATATTTTATATTTTATAAATTAAAAATGCGACAAATAAAAACCAGATAATAAGTATAAATTTATATTTGTTATTTGGTTCATAGAAATATAATATATTTTAAAATAATATTAAAATCCTACGTAATTTTATCATTAAATAAAAAATGTTTCTAATATATTTGTTATGTTATTTTATATAAATCCAATATAAAAATTTATAAATGATCTGATTAATACAATATTTTAAAAATATTTATATATAATAATATATTTTACTTTAAAATTATTACTTATAAATTTTATTTACATTACAAATAATTAATAAAATAATTTAATTTTTTACTCTGAAAACATGGTCATGTAATAAAAATATTTTTATTATATATATCTATCGTATATAAATAATAATATATATTTTATTGTTTTTTCTTAATTTTTATATCATCTTAATATTATTAAGATGCATAAATTTAAATATTAAAAATTATTTATGTTATAAATATTATATAAAAGAGAAAAAAAATGAATAAAACTCAATTAATTCAAGTAATATCTGAAAAATCTAATTTATCTAAAATACAAATAAAATCTACCTTGGAAATGACTTTATCTGCCATTATTGAATCTCTAAAAAAAGGTGAATCTGTTCAAATTCTTGGATTTGGAACGTTTAAAGTTAATTTAAGACCATCTCGTACAGGAAGAAATCCACAAACAGGTGAAGAAATTTGTATACCTGCAACGAAAGTACCAAGCTTTGTATCAGGAAAAACATTAAAAAATGTTATTAAATCATTCTAAGAAATTTTAAAAATTTTTGAAGGGGTATATATATCATGCCCCTGATATACAATATAAATATCATTATATATTAAAATTAATAAAAATTTTTATATTACAATAAAGAAAAAATATTATGTCATCATTGAACATTATTCAAAACGCTTTAATTAGTGTTTCAAATAAATCTAATATTATAGAAATAGCAAAAATATTAATAAATAATAAAATTAATTTATTTTCTACAGGTGGAACAAAAAAAATATTTGATCAATATAATATACCTGTAACATCAGTATCAAATTATACACAATTTCCTGAAATTATGGATGGACGCGTAAAAACATTACACCATAAAATTATGGCAGGAATTTTAGGTCGAAGAAAAAAAGATCAAAAAATTATGCATTTACATAACATAATTCCAATAGATATAGTTATAGTGAATTTTTATCCATTTCCTGAAAAAAACCAAGAAAATTCAAAAAATATAGATAATTTTATAAATAATATAGATATTGGTGGTCCAACATTAGTACGCGCTGCTGCAAAAAATTATAAAGATGTTATAATAATAACAGATCTTTTAGATTTTCAATTAATTATGAATGATATTAATCAAAATATAATAAATTTAGAACATCGTTTTCACTTGGCATGTAAAGCCTTTAAATATACATCATTATATGAAAAAAAAATTGAAAAATATTTTAATAAATATGATGTATTCAATAAAAAAAATAAAAAAAATATTTTTCCAGAAAATTTAAACATAAATTTTATTAAAAAACAAAATTTAAGATATGGAGAAAATCCCCATCAAAAAGCATGTTTATATGTAGAAGAAAATAAATCTCTTTCTGGAACTATCAGTGGATCTTATCAAATTCAAGGAAAATTATTATCTTATAATAATATATCTGATTCTGATATAGCATTAGAATGTGTAAAAGAATTTCAATATCCAGCATGCGTCATTGTTAAACATGGAAACCCATGTGGTGTTGCCATGAGTAAATCATTATATACATCATATTTATCTGCTTATCATGCTGATAGTATTTCAGCATTTGGAGGAGTGATTGCATTTAATGATAAATTAGATACTCTCACACTTGAAACAATTATTCATAATCAATTTGTTGAAATTATTATAGCAACTGATATTGAAGAATCTGCTATAAAAATATTAAAAAATAAAAAAAATATACGAGTACTTATTACAGGAAAGCATAAATATACGAAAGATGGAATTGATTTTAAAAGAATTAATAATGGATTAATAGCTCAAGAATACGATATCTATGATACCACTTTAGATACATGGAATTTTGTTACACATCGATTACCAACATCTGATGAACTGAAAGATTCTATTTTTTGTTGGAAAGTTGCTAAATTTATAAAATCCAATGCAATAGTATATGGAAAAAATAATATTACTCTTAGTATTGGTGCTGGACAAACTAGTCGTATTGATTCAATAAAAATAGCTAATATGAAAATCAAAGAAAAAAATAAAAATATTATAGGTGCAACTATGTCTTCTGACGCATTTTTTCCTTTTAGAGATGGTATAGATGATGCTGCTTCAATGGGTATCAGTTGTATTATTCAACCAGGAGGATCCATACGTGATAAAGAAGTAATAGAAGCAGCTAATCAAAAAAATATTACAATGATTTTTACAAAAATACGCCATTTTAAACATTAATATTTAATTTTTAATTAAATAACAATATTTTAAAATAATTATTAAATCATCATTTAGATTGTAGTAAAAAAAATAATCTAAAAGATGATTCAATATTTATTATTTTTATAAACATTAACTATTATCTATAGTATTTCTAATTTTTTTAGTCATTGTCATCATATTTTGTAAAGATAAAATGGTTTCTTTCCAACTTCGTGTTTTTAAACCACAATCTGGATTAATCCAAAGACGTTTTAAGGGAATATAATTCATCGCTTTTAATAATCTATTTTTCATTTCTTCTATACTTGGTATATTCGATGAATGAATATCATATATTCCAGGACCGATTTCATTTGGATATTGAAAATTTTTAAATGCTTCTAATAATTCCATATCTGAACGAGAAGCTTCGATAGTAATTACATCTGCATCTAATAAAGCAATAGAACTAATAATATCATTAAATTCACAATAGCACATGTGCGTATGAATTTGAGTACTATTTTTTACCCCTGAAGAACTTAATCGAAACGCATTAACTGCCCAAGATAAATATTCATTCCATAATTCTTTACGTAATGGTAAACCTTCACGTAATGCTGGTTCATCAATTTGAATAATATCTATATTTGCTTTTTCTAAATCTTGTACTTCATCACGTAATGCTAACGCTATCTGTTCAGAAATATTTTTTAATGAAATATCTTCTCTTGGAAAAGACCAAAATAAAATTGTAACTGGACCAGTTAACATACCTTTTACTGGATTATTAGTTAAAGATTGAGCATATTGAGACCATTTTACAGTCATAGTATTATGGCGACTAATATCTCCAATAATAATAGGAGGTTTTACACAACGAGATCCATAACTTTGCACCCAGGCATGCTCAGTAAATACAAATCCATCTAAACATTCACCAAAATATTCTACCATATCATTTCGTTCAAATTCTCCATGTACTAAAACGTCTATATCTAATTCTTCTTGTATAGAAATAGCTTTTTTAATATTTTTTTTAATATTTAATTCATATTCTTCAGTGGTGATTAATCCTTGTTTTAAATTATTTCTTAATTGTCTTATATTTTTAGTTTGAGGAAAAGATCCAATAGTTGTTGTAGGTAAAATAGGCAGTTGAAATTTTTTTATTTGTTCTTGTGAACGTATATTATATGTATTTATTCTATTATAATCTTTAGGAAGAATATTAGATAATCTTTCTTGAACATCTTTTTTATGAACATATTTTGAAAAACGTCTTTCATAAATAGGAGAAGTCCAATCTTTAAGCATACTATGATCATTATTATTTAATGCATTACATAATAATGATAATTCTGAACATTTTTGAATTGCAAAAGAAAACCAGCTTTTTACTTCATTATCTAATTTAGTTTCTAATTCTAAATCAATTGGAATATGCAATAAAGAACAAGATGAAGCAATTAGTAATTTTTTACGATCTTTAACAATAGTCATAATAGTATGAAACCATTTTATAAGATCAGAACGCCAAATATTACGACCATTTACTATACCTAAAGATAATATCCAATCTTTTGGTATATAATTATTTAAATCAAATATATTATATTTTCCATAAATAAGATCAATATGAATTCCTTGTACTGGAATTTTACAAATCCAATCAATATTGTGTAAAATACTACTAAAATAAGTTGTTAATAACAATTTAATTTTATTACATAGTCGAGAATATGTATATTGATACGACTTTTTCCATTTTTTTGGTAAATCTAAAACTAAAATAGGTTCATCTATTTGAACAAATTTAATTCCACGATTATATAATTCTTTCAATATATCTTGATATATTGGAATAATTTTATCTAATAAATCTAAACGATCAAATAATTTTCCTTTTACCTTTCCAAGCCATAAATATGTTATAGGACCTAATAATATAGGCTTAACCTTATAACCTAATAATAATGCTTCATCTACTTCTTCTAAAATTTGCTTCCAAGAAAATGTAAAGTTTGATTTTTCAGTAAATTCAGGTACTATATAATGGTAATTTGTATTAAACCATTTTGTCATTTCACAAGCTGCAATATCTGGTGATATACCTTTTGCCAATCCAAATAAAATATCTAAATTAACATGATTTCCATTTGATCTATATCTTTCAGGAATATTACCTAACATCATACTAGTATTAAGAACATGATCATACCAAGCAAAATCACCTACAGAAATATAATCTATACCAGATTCTTTTTGTTTTTTCCAATTATCTTGTCTTAACTGCGATCCAATATTTAATAGTTCTTTTTTTTGAATTTTACCATTCCAATATTTTTCTTGTGCTTTTTTTAATTCCCGATGTAAACCAATTCTTGGAAAACCCAATATATGAGATAAAATTGTCATAATTTATCCTATTATTATTATAAATTTTTATAAAATGATATTTATAAAAATTTATCATTGATTTGTATTTAAAACATACTCTATAATTCTAGTATAAAATAAAATTTACAAGCGTAAATAGTTCATTATGAATATGAAGGAACCTCATGATTGAAATTAAACATCTTCGAACTCTTCAAGAATTAAAAAATAGCGGTTCATTAAGTGCTGCCGCAATTCAATTACATCAAACACAATCTGCAATATCACATCAATGTAATCAATTAGAAAAAAAACTAGGATTTAAACTATTTATTAGAAAAAGTCATCCAATGAAATTTACTCTTCAAGGTAAAATTTTACTAAAATTATCTCAAGAAATTCTACCTAAAATACAAAAAGCTATAAAACATTGTACTAATTCACATCCTATGATGCTACGTGTAGCAATTGAATGTCATAGTTGCATTCAATGGTTAACACCAGCATTAAAAATTTTTCAAAAAAATTGGCCAAAAGTTAAAATAGATTTCTATTCAGATATGATATTTAGCCCACAATTAGCATTACAACAAGGTAACCTAGATCTAGTTTTAACTTCTGAAGTATTACCGAGAAGTAATTTATTTTATGCACCTATATTTGATTTTGAAGTTCGTTTAATTTTATCTCCTAATCATCCTTTGGTAAAAAAAGAAGATGATATTTTACCTAATGATTTAGCTTCTGAAATACTAATGACTTATCCTGTTCAACGTTATAGATTAGATATATGGAAATATTTTTTACAACCAGCCGGTATTATACCTATTTTTAAAAATGTAAATAATACTTTACTTTTAATACAAATGGTATCAGCACAAATGGGTATTACCGCTTTACCACATTGGGTAGTAGATAATTTTGAACGGCAGGGTTTGATAGTAACAAGAAAAATAGGTAATGGAATATGGAGAAGATTATATGCAGCAATACGAAATAGTGAAAAAAAAGAATTAGTCATACAAAATTTTATTAATTACATACAATTACATACTTATACAAATTTAACATTAGTACGAAATGTATTGAAACCTCATTTTTTAAAATAATATATTTTTATAAAAAATAATACTAATAATTATATTGAATTATTTTTAAGAAATGTATTATATAAAAATAAAGCTACACCATCATTGACATTACTTTCAATAATTTCTATATTAGGTAGAATCATTTTTAAACGTGGATCTCCATTTTTCATAATGCATCCTTTTCCAGATATACTAAGCATTTCTTTATCATTCATACCATCTCCAAAAGATATAAAATTTTTTAAAGATACTCCTAAAAGAGAAGATATTTTTTTTAAACCCTCTCCTTTTGATGTTTTTCCTGATACTATTTCCAAACAACCAGGCATAGAATAACTTGCATTAATATTATCACCCCACAAATGTATAATTTCTTCTTCTAAAATATTCATTTTATTTATATTGCAACTAGTAAAAAAAATTTTACTGATATTACTATAATTTAGAGAATTAGGTTTAAAAAATCTATATTTTAATGATGAAAGAGATGGACAAAATTTATTATCAATTTCATTATTATTAATATACCAATTATCATCACAATATACTTGAGTAATAATTTCATTATCAAAATATTTTATTTTACATAAGTTCTGAGCAATATGTATTTCTAAATTTTTTTTAAATATTAATTTTCTATTAAGATCATATACTCGAGCACCATTTGAAGAAATAATAAAAGTCTTTATCTTTAATTTATCTTGAATAGAAGTAATATCTATATAATGTCGTCCAGATGCAAAAATAAAATAAAAATTTTTTTCTATTAAACTTTTAATGATCTTTTCAGTATAATTTGTTATTTCATATTTTGGAGATAACAAAGTACCATCTAAATCCAATGCAATAATTTTGTACATTAAAAAACCTTAAAAATATTAAATATTTATAATTATAATTATTATATAAAATTTTCATTGATAAATCTATCCTCGTTTTATATTATATTTTAAAATTAATACATAATTTAAAAATCATATTATTATAAAAAATTATATAAATAATATAAAAAAAGGATATTTATATTGAATAAAGAAATGAGTATAATTATACTTGCTGCTGGAAAAGGAACAAGAATGGAATCTAATTGTCCTAAATTATTACATAAATTAGGTAATAAAACTATTTTACAATATGTCATTGAAACAGCTCAAAAAATCAATAAAAGAAAAATATTTTTAATTTGTAATCAAAAAATTTTACCAATATCATCTTGTATTAAAGATCATTCAATTGAATGGATTCTACAAAATAAACCATTAGGTACCGGAGATGCAGTTAAACAAGCTGAAAAAAAAATTCTCGATAATGAAGATATATTAGTATTATCTGGAGATGTACCATTAATTTCAAAAAAAACAATAGAAAGATTAAGACAATATAAAAAACAACATAAAATTATTTTATTAACAATGAAAATAAATAAACCATATGGATATGGAAGAATTTTACGTAAAAATGGAAAAATAATAAAAATTATAGAAGATAATGAACTAAATATTAATGAAAAAAAAATAAAAGAAATATATTCAGGAATTTTTATAGTTAATGGAATAGATTTGAAAAAATGGATACAAAAAATTAACAATAATAATTTAAAAAAAGAATACTATATTACTGATATTATTTCATTTGCAGTACAAGAAGGATGCTTTATTCCAACTGTACAACCATATAAAGATCAAGAAATATTAGGTATTAATAATCAATCACAACTTTCTTTTTTAGAAAAAAATTATAAAATAATCACATGATTATTTTTAATAAGAGTAATTTTTAAAAAATATAATAATTTATTACCAACAATGAGATCTTTTAGTATTTATTAAATATATATATTAATATTAATTTTCTATAGCTATTTTTAATTTTTTCATAGCATTTTTTTCTAATTGACGTACTCTTTCTGCAGAAATACCATAATCTTTTGCAATATTTTGAAGAGTATTTTTTTTATTTTCATCTAACCAACGCGCATGAATGATATTTCTACTACGTTCATCTAATCGTAATAATGCATGACTTAATTTAGAAGTTGCATATTGTTCCCAATTATCTTGTTCAATTCCATAAGAAAAATTAGATGTTTTATCTTGTAAATATGGAACAATTCTATGATTTTTTCCGTCTATTATATCTTCTTCAGGAACAGGATTTAATGTTACATCTTGAGCGGACATTCGACATTCCATTTCTTTAACATCTTCACTACTTACACCTAATTCTCGAGCAACTATATCTATTTCTTCTTGATTGAACCAACCTAGTCTTTTTTTTGTTTTTCGTAAATTAAAAAATAATTTTCGTTGTGATTTAGTTGTTGCAACTTTTACAATTCTCCAATTTCGAAGAACATATTCATGTATTTCAGCTTTTATCCAATGTACAGCAAAAGATACAAGACGTACTCCTATTTCTGGATTAAAACGACGAACAGCCTTCATTAAACCAATATTACCTTCTTGTATAAGATCTGCTTGTAATAATCCATATCCTGAATAATGACGTGCAATATGTATCACAAAACGAAGATGAGATAAAATTAAAATTTTCGCAGCATCTAAATCGGTATCATAACGCAAACGTTTAGTAAGAGCTTTCTCTTCTTCTAATGATAGCATTGGCCAAAGATTTGCTAATCTAATATAAGCATCCAAATTACCAATTGGTGTGACAGATAAAATCTGTACTTTGTTGATCATTTTGATTCCCGCATCAAATAATTATTTTTATATCATATATGTGGGATAATATCATTATACTTGAATTAAAAAATAAAATCAAAAATTTATATGTGTAAAAAAATATAAACTATTTTTTATTCTATATCAAAATAATAATATTAAAAAAAAATTATTCTATTTTAGAATCAAATATTGCCTGAACAAAATCTTGGCTATTAAATACATCTAAATCTGTTGATTTTTCACCAATACCAATATATCGAATAGGAATAGAAAATTGATGTGCTAATGCAAAAATTATTCCACCTTTAGCAGTACCATCTAATTTAGTAATAACAATACCTGTTATTTTTAATGCTTGATTAAAAATTTCTGTTTGTTTAATTGTATTCTGCCCATTGCATGCATCAATAACTAACATTATTTCATGAGGGGCAGATGCACTGATTTTCTTAATCACCCTGACAATTTTTTTTAATTCTTCCATTAAATGCACTTTATTATGTAATCTACCAGCAGTATCAATTATTAATACATCCGTCTTTTTAGAGATTGCAGATTTTACTGCATCAAATGTTACTGCTGACGGATCTGAACCAGATTGATGAGATATGACTGGAATATCGTGTAATTCACCTAGTTTTTGAAGTTGCTCTATTCCTGCTGCTCGAAAAGTATCTGCTGCAGCTAACATAACCGATTTTTTTTGCAATTTATATTTTTGTGCCAATTTAATTACTGTTGTTGTTTTTCCTGTTCCATTTACTCCTACTACTAATATAATAAAAGGAATATTATTATTTATATTTAATGGTAATTCTACTCTATATAAAATAGATTTCATTTTTTTTTTTAATAAATTATATACTTTCTCTGAATCACATACATTTTTATGACTTATCTCATCTATTAGACTTTTAATAATATAATTAGTTGTATCTATACCAATATCAGCTAATAACATTTTTTCTTCTAATTCCTCAAATAAAAAATTATCAATTTTTTTTGATAGAAAAATACTACTAATTTGATCACTAAAAATTTTTTTTGTTTTTATTAAAGTGTTTTTTAATTTTAAAAAAAAATTGCTTTTTATAATTGTATGACAATCAATATTATCTTTATTATCACATAATTCTTTTTTTATTTTATTAGAATTATTAACAAGATTATTATTTTTAACAAAAAAATCATCTTTTTTTTGTTCTATTTCTGTATTATATTGTATCTTTTCGATTGTTTTATTTGATTTAATTTTTGACTTTAACCAAGAAAAAAAATTTTTCTTTTTATCATTTGTCATGATATTTTTTCCTATTTTTTATTAATAAATCAAGTTTTTATTTTAATAAAATATTTTTTAAGAATATAAAAAATAATTTCCTATATATATTCATAATATAATCAATTATATCACTAACACTAATAATCTAAAAATATGAATAATTATTTTTTTAAAAAAAATTATGTTTCTATTACTGCTGGACAATTTAAAGGAAAAAAAATATTTTTTTCTAATACATCTAATGTACGTCCTACTATGAGCCGTATACGTGAAACTCTATTTAATTGGTTATCAAAAAACATTAAAAATGCTCATTGTCTTGATTGTTTTGCAGGCAGTGGTGTACTAGGAATAGAATCTATATCTCACTATGCTAAATCAGTTACATCATTAGAAATAGAAAAAAAAACAGTATTAACATTATTGAAAAATATACAAAAATTAAAAATTAATAATATTAATATAATACATACTAATTCTATATATTGGCTAAAAAAAAATGGAACACCATATGATATAATATTTATAGATCCACCTTATAAAATGAATTTACTTAATAAAACAATTATATTATTGAATAAAAATAATTGGATTAAAAAAAATTCAATTATTTATATCGAAAAAGATAAAAAAACACCACTAGTAATACCTAAAAATTGGATTTTACATAAACAAAAAAAAACATCCAAAATAGAGTTTTTTCTTTATATTTTTAACGTATAAATTATTAAAAATTATCATAATAAAAAAAAGGTAAAAATTTAATGAATATATTCATTTCAAAAAATATTAATATTGATCTATTTTGTCAAAACCCTATAAAAATATTAGAAAAAAATGAACATAATATTATTACGGTATTAAAAAAAAATAAACCTATATTTTATGTAATTAATCCTAATATTTTTAAAGATTTTTTTAATATAAATTCTTATTTAAATAATAGTGATCTACAAAAAAAACAAGAAAAATACATAAAAAAATTTTCCATGCATACAGAATGGACTCCTGATAAAGACTTTATTTCTCAATCAAAATTATGGGGTATTCATCTTACAAAAGAAGTATCATCATCTGAATTAGCATATTTTATTTCTTATTGGAAAGCAGAGCGTTGTCTTTTTTATCATGTACAATGGCAACAAAAATTAGCTAGAAGTTTACAAAAAAGTAGATCTATAAATTATTTTAAAAATAAAAAAAGAAATATAAATGAAATACCTATTCCAGATCAAAAAACTCCTGATGGATTTAGAGGTGAATAATGACATTTTATACAGAATTTTTTAAACGTCTTCAACGCATGATGCCACATCATATTAAACCTAAATTTGATAATGATGAAGAATTACTAGCTTGGAATCAAGAACAAGGAAGATTATCTTCTGAATCAATATTACGTGAAAATAAAGCTATGAAAATGCAACGTGTTTTAGGTAGATCAGGTATTAGAGAATTATATATGAATTGTTCATTTGAAAATTATAAAATTGAAAATGATGGACAACGAAAAGTACTAGAGGCTTCTAAACGCTATGCAAAAAATTTTAATAAAAATATTGCTAGTTTTATTTTTTCTGGAAGACCAGGGACAGGAAAAAATCATTTAGCATCTGCTATTGGCAATTATTTAATTTTACATGGAAAAAGTATACTTATTGTTACAGTAGCAGATTTAATGTCACATATGAAAGGCACTTTTAATGGTGCCAGTAATATTACTGAAGAAAATTTATTACATAATCTTAGTAGTGTTGATCTTTTAATGATTGATGAAATTGGAATGCAAACTGAATCACGTTATGAAAAAGTAATTATTAATCAAATTGTAGATAGACGTTCATCATCAAAAAGATCTACAGGAATGTTATCAAATTTAGATCATAAAGGAATGAAGTATCTTTTAGGAGAAAGAGTGATTGACAGAATGCGTTTAGGTAATAGCCTATGGCTAACTTTTGAATGGGATAGCTATCGTCAATATATTAAAGGAAATGAATATTAAAAAATATTAGTTATTAAATTCTAGATACATACTCACCAGAACGAGTATCTACTTTAATAAATGATCCACTATTAATAAAAAGAGGTACTTTAACAACAACACCAGTGCTTAATGTCGCTAATTTTGTACTTGTATTAATAGTATTTCCTTTTAATTTTACTTGTGTATTAATAACTTTCATTTCAACAAAAATATTCGGTGTAACAGAAATTGGTTGGTTATTCCATAATGTAATAACACAAGTATCTTGTTCTAATAGCCATTTTTTTTGAATACCAATAATATTTTTTTCTACAGATATTTCATCAAAAGTATCATTTCTAATAAAATACCAAAAATCATTATCATTATATAAATAAAAAACAGTATATTCTAAAATATCAGCTATTTCTAAAGAATATGTAGACTTAAAAGTTTTTTCTATTAATTGTTTTGTTAATAATTTTCTTAACTTCACTCGAACAAATGCTTGACCTTTACCAGGTTTGACAAATTCACTAGACTCTATTAAACATGGTTCATTTTCAAAAATAATTTTACAACCTAAACGAAAATTATTACTATGATATAGTGGCATAATATCCTCATATTATTAAATAAATATTATTAAATATAATTATTTATTATCTAATAAAAATAAAACATTTCAAATATATTTTATAAATTAATATAATTAAATTATATTTTTTAAAAATAAAAAATATAAAATTTTGAATTCATATTGATAAACATTTTCATTTAAAAAATAATTATAAAAATTTTATTTTGTTAATATGAAAATAAAAATTTCCTCAGACTATATACGTCTGAGGAAATAAATTTGGTATAAATATAAAAAATGTAACAGTAATACAAAATTACATCATTCCACCCATACCACCCATGCCTCCAGCAGGAGCGGAACCTAAATCAGAAGATTTATCTTCTTTAGGTAAATCAGTAACCATACATTCTGTAGTTATCATTAACCCAGCTACTGAACCTGCATATTGCAGTGCAGAACGAGTAACTTTGGTAGGATCTAAAATACCAAAATCAATCATATCACCATATTCATCAGTAGCTGCATTATAACCGTAATTACCTTTTCCATCTTTTACATTATTAGTAACAACAGAAGGTTCTTCACCAGAATTTGAAACAATTTGACGTAAAGGCGCTTCCATAGCACGTAAAGCAACTCGAATACCTACATTCTGATCTTCATTTTGACCGCGTAAATTAGATAATTTTCCAGCTACTCGAACTAAGGCTACACCCCCACCAGCTACTACACCTTCTTCTACAGCAGCACGAGTTGCATGCAATGCATCTTCAACACGAGCTTTTTTCTCTTTCATTTCTACTTCTGTTGCAGCACCTACTTTTAATACAGCTACTCCGCCTGCTAATTTTGCTAAACGTTCATTTAATTTTTCTTTATCATAATCAGAAGAAGCATCTTGAATTTCTTGACGAATTTGATTAATACGCGCTTGAATAGCGTGTTTTTCTCCAACTCCACCAATAATTGTTGTCGTATCTTTACTAATAACAACACGTTTCGCTTGACCTAAATCTTCTAAAGTTGACTTTTCTAATTCCATAGCTAATTCTTCAGATATCACTGTTCCATTAGTTAGAATAGAAATATCTTGTAACATAGCTTTACGACGATCACCAAAACCAGGTGCTTTTACTGCTGCAACCTTAACTATTCCTCTCATAGAGTTCACTACTAAAGTAGCTAATGCCTCTCCTTCTAGATCTTCTGAAATAATTAATAATGGTTTTCCAGATTTCGCAACAGATTCTAATATTGGCAACATTTCACGAATATTAGATATTTTTTTATCAGCCATTAAAATATATGGATTTTCTAATTCAACAATACCAGTCTCTGATTTATTAATAAAATATGGAGATAAATATCCTCGGTCAAACTGCATACCTTTTACGACTTCTAATTCATCTTGTAAACCAGTACCTTCCTCTACTGTAATAACTCCATCATTACCTACTTTTTCCATAGCTTCTGCAATTAAAGAACCAACCTTTTCATCTGCATTAGCAGAAATAGTACCTACCTGCGTAATGGCTTTAGAATCAGAACATGGAACAGATAAATTTTTTAGCTCTTCTACAGCACTAATAACAGCTTTATCAATACCACGTTTCAGATCCATAGGATTCATTCCAGCAGCTACTGCTTTTAAGCCTTCATTTACTATAGATTGTGCTAATAAAGTAGCCGTAGTTGTTCCATCACCAGCTGCATCATTTGCTTTTGATGCAACTTCTTTAACCATCTGTGCACCCATATTTTCAAATTTATCTTCTAATTCAATTTCACGGGCTACTGATACACCATCTTTAGTAATACTTGGAGCACCGAAAGACTTATCTAATACAACATTTCTACCTTTCGGACCTAAAGTAACTTTTACTGCATCTGCTAATACATTTACTCCACGAAGCATTTTTATACGGGCTTCATTTCCAAATTTTACATCTTTAGCAGCCATTTGATGTTTCCTCAAATATGTTTATATTTCTAATGGATATAATATATGGAATATAGATTACTCTTCAACAATTGCTAAAATGTCACTTTCAGTTAAAATTAATAGTTCTTCATTATCAATTTTTTCTGTTTTTGCACCATAACCTTCATTAAAAATAACAACATCACCAATTTTTACATCTAATGATTTTGTTTCTCCATTATCTAATATACGACCTTTTCCTACCGCAATAACAGTACCACGAGTAGACTTACCTGCAGCAGAACCTGTTAAAACAATTCCACCAGCTGATTTTAATTCTACTTCTTGGCGCTTAACAAGCACACGATCATGCAACGGACGAATTTTCATACTGATAATACTCCTGTGAATAATCTTGTTTCATTGTTTTAAAAATATTTTAATATTTTTTATGACTATATTATCTTACTTTTAAATATATGGATGCTTATTAAAACTTTTCAAGGGTAAAAATATTTTTTTATTTATTTATTTTTATATTTTTAAAATAAAAATTAAAATATCTTAAAAAGATAAAAATAAATCGTAATGCAATCATCATTATATAAAAAAATATTGACAATGTTTTATCTTTGATGATTTAATATAAAAATTGCCCGGATAGCTCAGTCGGTAGAGCAGGGGACTGAAAATCCCCGTGTCGGTGGTTCAATTCCGCCTCCGGGCATATTTATTAAAAATATTTAAAAAAATAGATTAAAAAATATATTCAATTATTTTCCAATACAAAATTCAGAAAAAATACGATTTAATAAATCATGAGATTTAAATTGACCTATTATTTCACCCAATAATTGACTAATAATATTTAATGAATTAGCTAATAATTCAATATTTTTATTATTTTTCCATTGTTTTTTAGCCATATTGAATTCATTAAAAGATAAATCTATTTGATGAAGATGACGTCGACGAGCAATAAAAATAGATTCGTTATTTTTATTTTTTTCAATATTATTTAAATGATTACGTAATAAATCTATTCCTTGACCTGTATGAGCTGAAATAGTAATAAAAAACATATCTTCTATTTTTTCTATTTTATATTGATCTTTTACAATATCATTTTTATTTAAAATAAAAGTAATTTTTTTATCATTTGAAAAATTTTTAATAAAGTCATCACATATCTTTTTCTGTTCCAACTTATTTATTGTATTATCAATCACAAATAAAACATGATCAGCTGTTTTAATTTCGTTCCATCCACGTTTAATACCAATACTTTCTACTTCATCTTTAGTCTCACGTAAACCAGCCGTGTCAATAATTTTTAATAACATGCCATCAATATTAATGTATTCATATAGTACATCACGTGTAGTTCCAGGAATTGTTGTTACAATAGCTCTATCAGAATAAGATAAAATATTAAATAAACTAGATTTTCCTGCGTTAGGTAAACCAGCAATAACTATATTTTTACCTTCTTTTAATATTTTTCCATTCTGAACTAATTTTCTAATTTTTTCAAATTTATCGTATAATACTTTCATTTTAAGTGATATAATATTTTCCAAATTAATATTAATATCTTCTTCTGAAAAATCTATATCAACTTCAATATTAGTACGAAGATCAATTACAATAGACATTAAATCTTTAATGTAAAATGAAAATATGCCTTGTAAAGAATTTAATGATGAACGTACAGATTCTTCTGTTTCTGAATTAATTAAATCATCTATTGCCTCAGCTTGAATTAAATCTATTTTTCCATTTAAAAATGCACGTTCAGAAAATTCACCTGGTTTTGCAAGCCTAACATTATTAATTAATAAAATTCTCTTTATTAATAAATCTACAATTATTGGACTACCATGTCCTTGTAATTCTAAAATATCTTCGCCTGTAAATGAATTCGGCGAAGGAAACCATATTGCAATACCTTGATCTAATATTTTTTTGTTTTGATCTAAAAAATGTGAATACGTTGCTAACCGAGAAAATGGTATCTTTCCTAAGACAGCTAAAGCTACTTTATGTGCTTGAGATCCTGATATTCTTAATATACTAACAGCACTTTTTCCAGAAGCAGTGACTAAAGCAATGATGGTATCAGTATGGGTCATAAATTTTTTCTTCTTTATAAAAATATATTTATTTATTTTCTTTTTTATTTTTTTTATCCAAATTGGACAAAATAAATCTTTGTTGTATAATAGTAACTATATTACTAACAATGTAATATAAAACTAATCCAGAAGGAAACCATAAAAAAAATACAGTAAAAATAACAGGCATAAAATTCATAATTTTTTGTTGTAAAGGATCAGAAATATTATCAGAAGACATTTTATGAATAAAAAACATTGTGAAACCCATTAATATAGGCAAGATATAATATGGATCTTCGCTAGACAAATCTTTAATCCATAATATAAAAGGTGCATGACGTAATTCTATAGAACTCATAAGCATATAGTATAAAGCAAGAAAAATAGGCATTTGAATTAATACAGGTAAAAAACCGCTTAAAGGATTGATTTTTTCTTTTTGATACAAAAGCATAACTTCTTGACTTAAACGTTTTTTATCATTTTTAAATCTTTCTTTTAAAATGTTAATTTTAGGTTGTAAAATACGCATTTTAGATACAGAAATATATTGAGCTTTAGTTAAAGGATATGTTATAGCTCTCATGATAAATGTAATAAAAATAATTGAAAAACCCCAATTACCTATAATTTTATATAAAAAACTTAATAAATTAAATAAAGGTTGTGATAAAAACCAAAGCCACCCATAGTCTACTGTTAAATCTAAATTAGGCGCAACTAATGCCATTTTATTCTGAATTTCTGGTCCAATCCATACAGTTGATCCTATTGTTTTTTTTGAATGAGCTAAAATATTAATAGAAGAAGATTTATATCCAATTGATACTGTTCCATCTTCTAAATAAGAAGTATATAAAGTATTTTTATAAAAACTATTGGGAATCCAAGCAGTAGAAAAATATTGCTGTAACATTGCAACCCAACCATTTTGGGTTATGACATGCAAATTTTCATTTTTTGCAATTGTATCAAATTTATATTTTTTGTATTTTTCATTAATACTAGAATAAGCAGCACCTCGAAAAGTTTGAAGAACAAAATTACCACTATAAGCATTTCTTGTTTTAGGTACATGCATTGTTTGTTTTAATTGACCAAACATATTTAATTCTAATTTTTTATTTGTAGAATTATATATATCATATTCAACTTTAACATCATATTCTCCAGATTTTAAAATAAATCTTTTAATATATACAATACCGTTTTTTCCAATATAAGTAATAGGAACAGATATTGTATCATCATCATATGATAATTCAAAAATGCGTTTTTTTGAAAAATAAAGAGGTCTTTCATTATTATCTAAATGATCTATACCATCTTTTCCCGATAATCCACTTTGAGCTTGATAAATAAAATTAGATGTTGTTTCTAATAATTTAAAAGGCTTTGACGTATATAATTTTTCTTTATATGCTAATAAACTTGCTTCCTCTATATCACCTCCATACATATTAATCATTAAATTCATTACATCATTTTTAATAAAAATATAATTTTTTTTCTTATTTTTATTTATTAAATAAGATGATGAATCATTTTTTTTATTATTTTGATTGTTTAATATTAACTGATTTTGCCATGCTTGCCATAATAAAAAAGAAACAAATAAAAAAGCAAAAATAAAAAAATTACGTTGACTTGACATAATTAATATTCGCTTTTATCTTTAATCTTTATTGACATATAATTAAATTTATATATATACAAAAATTGATGAATAGAAAAATATCTCAATATAAATATAAACTGTCTAATAATATTATATTTATATAAAAATAAAATTATAAAACATTGATTAATACACATTATATAAAATAAAATAAAAAAAACTATCGACAATAATGCAACCATAAATTCCCCAATATATTTAGTATTCTTTTATTATTTAAATAAATAATATTTTTTTTTGCAATAACAATAAAATCCATAGACACTAATTTATATTGCAATAAACGAAATGTTTCACGAATTAATCGTTTAATTAAATTACGCTGATAAGCATATTTAATATTTTTACGGGATATGCTCAACCCTAATCTTGGATATCCTAAGATATTATTTCGTCCCAAAATACATACTTCAAAAGTATTTTTTTTTAAAGGCTTTTCAAAAACATATTTAAATTCTGTAGAATGGAGTAAACGTAACTGTTTACTAAAAAAATAATTTAACACTATATTAACCTATTATTTACTAGACACTGTTAAACGTGTTCTCAATTTAGAGCGTCTACGTGATAAAATATAACGGCCATGTTTTGTCGCCATACGAGCTCTAAACCCATGAGAACGATTACGTTTTAATATCGATGGTTGAAAAGTACGTTTCATTGAAATTTTTACCTAATATGTTTAAAAATATGATATTTAAAAATTAATTATTTATAAAAAACTATTCTTATTTTGATATAATCAACTTTACCCTAACTTCATCGATCTACAACAGATTAATCTATATTAATTCAAAATAAACTTATTCAAAAAAAATATTTTTCATATTTTTATTCTGATATAATATTAAAATATTTATTTAAAATAGTAAAAACATATTCTAATATCACTTCTGTAACATATATCACAATCTAAAAATATATATTATATCCTTTTTGTTATACTCACCCATCTTAGATTGTATAACTTTTAATGTAAAAAAATATTATTTTTTATATTATTTTATATAAAAATATAAAAATATATATAAAAAAAATAATATTTTTAAATTTTAGCTATTTATTAATTTTGTTCGCCTGGAGTCTACCGTGTCACTTTCTCTTTGGAAACAATGCCTTGACCGGTTGCAGGATGAGCTACCTACTACAGAATTCAGTATGTGGATACGCTCTCTGAAAGCCGAACTAAAAAATAATATTTTAGAAATATATGCTCCAAATAAATTTGTATTAGACTGGATTAAAGAAAAATATTTAATTTATTTTCAGTCAATACTTCAAGAATTTTGTGGTATTAATATGCCATCTATTCAGTTAAAAATATATAATAATTCGATCAATAAAAAGCATAAAGAAATTATTTCTTATTATTATCCAGATGATAATATTAAACCCATATGGGATAAGATACCAGTTTTTAAAAAATCATCCTTCTCCTCTAGTATTAATATAAAAAATACTTTTGAAAATTTTATAGAAGGAAAATCAAATCAACTTGCACGTGCTGCAGCATATCAAGTAGCACATAATCCTGGTAACTCATATAATCCATTGTTTATATATGGAGGAACAGGGTTAGGAAAAACACATTTACTACATGCTATAGGAAATAATATTTTACAAGATAAATATAATATTAAAATTATTTATATGCATTCCGAACGTTTTGTTCAAGACATGGTTAATGCCCTGCATAATAATACTATTGAAAAATTCAAACTATATTATCGTTCAGTCAACGTATTATTAATTGATGATATTCAATTTTTTGCTAATAAAGAAAGATCACAAGAAGAATTTTTTCATACATTTAATGCTTTATTAGATGGTAATCAACAAATTATTTTAACTTCAGATAGATATCCAAAACAAATTAATGGAGTAGAAGATAGATTAAAATCACGATTTGGTTGGGGATTAACAGTATGTATTAATCCACCAGATTTAGAAACCAGAGTAGTTATTTTAATTAAAAAAGCTCAGGAAAAAAAAATTCTCTTATCTAATGATGTAGCTTTTTTTATCGCAAAAAAATTAAAATCTAATATACGTGAACTAGAAGGTGCTTTAAATAGAATAATTGCAAATTCTAACTTTACTCATCGTATTATTACCGTAGAATTTGTTCAAGAAGCTCTTCAAGATATTTTAGCATTAGAAGAAAAAATTATTACTATTAATAATATTCAAATAAAAGTATCAGAATATTATAAAATTCAAATTTCAGATTTACTTTCTCGGAAACGATCACGTTCCATAGTACGACCTAGACAAATAGCAATGGCAATAGCAAAAAAATTAACTAATCATAGCTTATTAGAAATCGGACATGCTTTTAATGGAAGAGATCATACAACAGTATTACATGCTTGTCGTACAATTAAAGAACTATGTGAAAAAAATCATAATATTAAAGAAGATATTTTATATTTAATTAGAACCATAGAAGAATAATTTTATGAAATTTACAATTCAAAATACAATATTAATGAAACATTTACAAAAAATAAATCGTTTATTAATCAAAAATATTTCTTTACCTATACTAGAAAATATATTATTTGAAATAAATGATGGAATATTATCATTAACAGCTAGTAATTTAGAAATAGAATTAATTTCTAATATTATAATCAACACACACTATGAACCAGGAAAAATTACTATATCTGGTAGAAAAATATTAGACATTTGTCGAAATATACCTAAATATTCTAATATTACTATGGAATTAAAAAAAAATAAAATGTATATTAATTCCAATTCCATCAGTTATATATTAGCTACATTAGCATCTGATAATTTTCCAAAAAAAAAACAATTTCAATGTATTTCTGAATTTTTTATAAATTCTAGTATTTTAAAAAACATGATAACAAAAACAGAATTTGCCATGGGAAAACAAGATGTTCGACATTATCTAAATGGTATGCTGTTTACAAAAAAAAATGAAACACTTTATAGTATTTCTACTGATGGTTATCGTTTAGCTTTATCCAATACTACCATACAAAAAAAAATAATTGATTTTTCAATAATTATTCCTCGAAAAGGAATAATTGAATTATCTCGTTTACTTAATATAGAATCAGAACCAGTACATATTATTATTGGAAATAATAATATCAGATTACATATTAAAAAATTAATCTTTACTGCTCAATTAATAGACGGAAAATATCCAGATTATAACAGTGTATTACTAAAAAAATTAGACAATCCTATTATATTTGATACTTTTTTATTAAAAGAATCATTATCACGTGTTTCTATTTTGTCACATGAAAAATTTCATGGTATTGATATTTATATTCATAATGGTAAATGTAAAGTAATGTCTTATAATCAAGAAGAAGAAATAGCAGAAGATACATTTAAGATAAATTATTATAATGATAAAATAGAATTTTCTATTAATGTTTACTATATATTAGATATATTAAATGTTATAAAAAATAAAAATATTATATTATTTGTAAATTTATCTCAGTCTTCAATACAAATTATAGAAGAAAATAATACTTCCAGCCTTTATGTTATTATGCTTTTAAAACGTTAATTTATATATAATACAATCATACTATTAAAATAGTATGATAATTAATATTTATTTAACAATCTATTTACTTAATAATATTATATTTATATTTCAAAATTAAAAAACTAATATATTTTTAATAATATCCAATTATGAATCTAAGGACTATATATGCCCAATCTGTATAACTCTTCCAGTATAAAAATATTACGTGGATTAGATGCTGTTCGTAAACGACCAGGCATGTATATTGGTGATACTGATGATGGAAGTGGACTTCATCATATGGTTTTTGAAGTTGTTGATAATTCTATAGATGAAGCATTAGCTGGTTATTGTAAAGAAATTATAGTTACTATTCATGCTGATAATTCTGTTTCTATACAAGATGATGGTCGCGGTATTCCAACTGATATTCATCCTGAGGAAGGTATTTCAACAGCAGAAGTAATTATGACTGTCTTACATGCAGGGGGAAAATTTGATAATTCTTCTTATAAAATATCAGGTGGATTACATGGTGTAGGTATATCAGTAGTGAATGCTTTATCAGAAAAACTAGAATTAATTATTTATAGAAATAAAAAAAAATATCAACAAATATATAAAAATGGAAAACCTAAATCTGATTTATCTTTGGTTGGTACGACTAATATTACTGGAACATATATAAGATTCTGGCCAAGTTATAAAACATTTACTAACAATATTACATTCCAATTTGAAATTTTATCAAATCGATTACGTGAATTATCTTTTCTTAATTCTAATGTTTCAATTAATTTAAAAGATAAACGCACTAATATACAAAAATGCTATTATAATAAAGGTGGATTAAAATCTTTTATTAAATTTTTAAATAAAAAAAAAATACCTATACACATTCATATATTTCATTTTCACTGTATAAAAGATTCTATAGAATTAGAAGTTGCTATGCAATGGAATGATTCTACACAAGAAAATATACATTGTTTTACTAATAATATACCCCAAAAAGATGGAGGAACACATTTAGCTGGTTTTCGTTCTGGAATGACAAGAACATTAAATCTTCATCTTGAACGTGAAGGATATAATAAAAAAAATAAAACTACAATTATTGGAGAAGATGCTCGAGAAGGATTATCTGCAATTATTTCTATTAAAATACCTGATCCCAAATTTTCCTCTCAAACAAAAGATAAACTAGTATCATCAGAAGCAAAACCTATTATAGAATCATTAATTAATGAAAACCTTATTGAATATCTTCTAGAAAATCCTATTGATGCAAAGTCTATTATTAATAAAATTATTGATTCTGCTAAAGCACGAGAAGCAGCACGGAGAGCACGAGAAATCAATAAGAAAAAAAATATGTTAGATTTAGGTGCTTTACCAGGAAAGTTATCTGATTGCCAAGAAAACGATCCAAAATTATCAGAAATTTATTTAGTAGAAGGTGATTCAGCAGGAGGATCTGCAAAACAAGGAAGAAATCGAAAAAATCAAGCTATTCTTCCTTTAAAAGGAAAGATATTAAATGTTGAGAAAGCTACTTTTGACAAAATGATTTTATCTCAAGAAATTACTTCACTTATAACAGCATTAGGATGCGGAATAGGAAAAAATGAATATAATTTAAATAAATTACGATATAATAGTATTATTATCATGACTGATGCAGATGTAGATGGTGCACATATTAGAACACTACTGTTAACTTTTTTTTATCGTCAACTACCAGAACTGATTGAAAAAGGATATATTTATATTGCACAACCACCTTTATATAAAGTAAAAAAAGGTAAACAAGAAAAATATATTAAAAACGATGAAGAAATGAAAAAATATCAAACTAAAATTGCTTTACATGGAATTACCTTAAAAAAAACAATTAATTCAAATAATGATCAAGATATTAAAAAATTAAAAAAAATTATATTAAAATACAATGATATTCACATGAGAATGAAAAAAAATAAATATTTTTTTCCAATCTGTATATTAGATGCACTAATATATCATTCACAAATAAATGATTTCACTCATGAAAAAGAAGTAGAAATATGGATTACTCAATTAGTTAAAAATTTAAATCAAAACAACAATAATTTTTTTTATACAGCAATAGTGAAAAAAAATATTAATAAAAACATTTTTGAACCAACTATACAAGTATCGACATATGGATACAATAAAGAATATGATTTAAAATATAATTTTTTAACAAGTCAAGAATACCTTTCAATGACATTATTAGGAAAAGAATTCAAATATTTTTCTACAAATAAAATGTTTATCCAAAAAGGAGAAAAAATATGTTTAATAAAAGATATTCAAAAAATATTAGACTGGCTAATATTAGAATCTAAAAAAGGATTATCAATACAACGCTATAAAGGATTAGGTGAAATGAATCCAGAACAATTATGGCATACCACTATGAATCCAGAAACAAGAAATATGTTACAAGTAACTATTCAAGATGCCGAATCAGCAAATAATTTATTTAATACATTAATGGGTGATGCTGTAGAACCTAGAAGACAATTTATACAAATCAACGCTTTAAAAGCAGAAAATATTGATATATAAAATACATATATTATTAATATTTTTAAATTAATCATATTTTTTAAAATACCTGCGGCAGGAAAAAACCAGCCGCCAAATGTTATATATTACATGATTCCAATGATTTTATTTTTTTATCATATCTAAAATACGTAATTTTTCTTTTATTTTAGATAATTCTAATAACATATGCTCTTTGTTTATTTTAATAGATGTATTTTGAATATTTTCTTCAATTTGTTTTTTTTCTTCCAATATTACTGTATAATTTAAATCATTTGAATGAATAGCAACATCTGCCAGAATAGAGACAATAGAAGGTTGAACTTCTAGTATTCCTCCGGATATATAAATATATTCTTCTTGATTATTTGTATGGAAAATATATATTAAACCAGGTTTAATAATACTTAATAACTGAACATGTCCTGCATGGATACCTAATTCACCTTCACTACCAGATACTCTTATTTTTGTAACTAAACCAGAAAATATTCTTTTTTCAATACTGACTATATCTAAATAAAAATCCATTAATATATCCAATATATTTAATTATTATAATTTTTTTGATTTTTCTATTACTTCTTCAATAGAACCTACCATATAAAAAGCTTGTTCTGGTAAAGAATCATATTCACCATTAAGAATTCCTTGAAATGCACGAATATTATCTTTTAAAGATACATACTTTCCTGGAAAACCAGTAAATACTTCTGCAACAAAAAAAGGTTGAGATAAAAACTTTTGTATTTTTCTTGATCTTGTTACTAATAGTTTATCTGATTCAGACAATTCATCAATTCCTAATATAGCAATAATATCTTTTAATTCTTCATATCTTTGTAAAATAGATTGTATACTTCTAGCTGTTTTATAATGTTCTTCTCCTACAATTTCTGGATCTAGCTGACGACTAGTAGAATTTAAAGGATCAATAGCTGGATATATTCCTAATGATGCTATTTGACGACTTAATGTAATAGTAGAGTCTAAATGTGCAAAAGTAGTAGCTGGTGATGGATCAGTTAAATCATCAGCTGGTACATATACTGCTTGAACAGAAGTAATTGAACCAGTTTTTGTAGAAGTAATACGTTCTTGAAGAAGACCCATTTCTTCAGCTAAAGTGGGTTGATAACCAACAGCAGATGGCATTCTACCTAAAAGTGCAGAAACTTCTGTTCCTGCTAATGTATATCGATATATATTATCAATAAATAATAAAACATCTTTTCCTTCATCACGAAATTTTTCTGCAATAGTTAAACCTGTAAAAGCAGCACGCAATCGATTACCTGGAGGTTCGTTCATTTGACCATATATTAATGATACTTTATCTAAAACATTAGATTCTTTCATTTCATGATAAAAATCATTTCCTTCACGAGTACGCTCCCCTACACCAGTAAAGACAGAATAACCAGAATGTTCAATAGCAATATTCCTAATTAACTCCATCATATTAACTGTTTTTCCTACACCAGCGCCTCCAAATAAACCAACTTTTCCACCTTTAGCAAAAGGACATATTAAATCAATTACTTTAATACCTGTTTCTAATATTTCTTGAGAACTAGCCTGTTCTTTATATGAAGGAGGAGATCTATGAATTTCCCAATATTCAATAGAATCATGATTTTTTAAAGTACCTTTACCATCTATTGCTTCACCCAATACATTAATAATACGACCTAATGTAATTTCTCCAACAGGAACTTTTATATAATGACCTAAGTCAGTAACAAATAACCCTCTTTTTAAACCATCAGAAGAACCCATAGCAATAGTTCTTACAATACCAGATCCCAATTGTTGTTGTACTTCTAAAATTAATTTTATATTTCTATTTTGCACTTCCAAAGCATTATATATTTTTGGTACTTTATGTTGTGGAAATTCTACATCCACCACGGGACCAATAATTTGGATAATTTTCCCAACAGACATTTTAAAACCTCTAAAAATTTCTAATTCACGGATACTGCTGAAGCTCCTGCAACAATTTCAGTAAGTTCCTGAGTAATATTAGATTGACGTACTTTATTATAAATTAATTGCAAATCTTTAATAACATTACCACTATTATCAGTTGCAGTCTTCATTGCTACCATACGTGCAGCTTGTTCACTTGCTATATTTTCTAAAATACTTTGATATACTTGAGATTCAATATAACGCTCAAATAACAAGTTTAAAATTAATTTTGATTCTGGTTCATATAAATAATCCCATTTTTTTGTTTTAATGGCAGAATTTTTTGATTTTGAATTACCCAAAGGTAATAATTGATTAATTGTAGGATATTGTAATAATTTATTATGAAATTTATTATAAGCAATATAAATGCGATCAATTTCATTATTTTGATATTTTTTTAATATAATTTTTACATCACTGACTAATTCTAATAATATAGGATGATCACCTATGTTACTTTTTTTTGATAAAATATTTTCATTATACAATGAAAAGAAAGAAAAACTTTTTAATCCAAATAATATTAAATCACAAAGAACATTATTTTTTTTCCAATCTTCTATTTTTAAAATAGATTTCTTAAAAAGATTAGTATTTAAACTTCCACATAAACCTCGATCTGTAGATACTATAATCATACCAATACGATTGACTACTCTATTCTCTAAATAACTATGTTTATATTCTAAACTACCCGCCATAACATGATTAATTACATTTTGAATAATATCAGAATATGGTCGGCCCGCGCGCATTCTATATTCAGTTTTTCTCATTTTGGAAACTGCTACCATTTCCATAGCTTTCGTAATTTTTTGTGTATTCGTTATACTTTTAATTTGATTTCTTATTTCTTTTTTACCCTTCATCTTTTTTAAAATCTTCTATTAATTTAATAAATTTATTTTTTATATCATTATTAAAATCACCTGAATTATTAATAGCTTGTACTAAATTAGAATGATAAGTATTAAAATAATTTAATATTTTACTTTCAAAAATCATAATTTGATCTAAAGAAATATCATCTAAAAAATGATTTTCTGCTATAAAAAGTAAAAGACTTTGTTCAGCAATAGACATTGGTGAATACTGTTTTTGTTTTAGTAATTCAGTAATTTTTTGACCATATATTAATTGTTTTCTCGTAATATCATCTAAATCAGAAGAAAATTGTGAAAATGCAGCTAGTTCTTGATACTGCGCCAAAGCTGTACGAATACCTGCAGATAACCTCTTAATAATCTTAGTTTGGGCTATACTTCCTACACGAGATACAGAAATACCTGGATTTACTGCTGGACGAATACCAGAATTAAATAAATTTGATTCTAAAAATATTTGACCATCAGTAATAGAAATCACATTTGTAGGTACAAATGCAGAAACATCTCCTGATTGTGTCTCAATAATAGGCAAAGCTGTTAGTGAACCAGTTGTATTAATATTAGAATTTTTAGTTAAACGTTTTACTCGATCTACTGTAACACGCGAAGATCGTTCTAACAAACGTGAATGAAGATAAAAAATATCACCTGGAAATGCTTCTCTGCCTGGTGGTCTACGTAATAATAAAGAAATCTGACGATATGCTATTGCGTGTTTTGAAAGATCATCATAAACAATTAAAGCATCTTTTCCTCTATCACGAAAATATTCTCCCATAGAACAACCAGCATAAGGTGCTAAATATTGTAAAGTAGCTGCTTCTGAAGATGACGCTACTAGTACAACTGTATTAGACATAGCATTATTTTCTTCTAGTTTTTTTACAACATTAATAATTGTAGAAAATTTTTGTCCAATTGCAACATAAATACATGGAATTCCAAAGTTTTTTTGATTAATAATAGTGTCTACAGCTAGAGCGGTTTTACCAGTTTGACGGTCACCAATAATTAATTCACGCTGCCCTCTGCCAATAGGAATCATAGTATCAATAGATTTATAACCTGTTTGAATCGGTTGATTAATCGTATAACGCTCAATTACTCCAGGTGCATCTTGTTCTATTGGTAAATATCCATCGTTATTAATAGACCCTTTTCCATCAATAGGTAATCCTAAAACATTCACAACACGTCCTAGCATTTCATAACCTACTGGTACTTCTAAAATTTTACCAGTACATTGTACTGCAGTTCCTTCTGTAATATGAGTATAAGGACCCATTATTACTGCGCTAACTATATCTCTTTCAATATTTAATGCAAGGGCATATTCATGATTAGGTAATTGAATCATTTCTCCTGACATTACATTAGATAAACCATTAATTCTAATAATACCATCAATAACAGAAACAATAGTACCTTCATTATACGATTGATTAAAAACTTCAAATTTGGAAATTCTTTCCTTAATTAATTGACTTATTTCTGTAGAGTTTAATTGCATACATTATTATTCTCTTAAGACTTCAAAATATAAGATAACTGTTTTAAATGATTACGAATTGAAAAATCAAATACTGTATTACCTATTTTTATTATTATACCATCTAGTATACTTTTATCTATTTTACATGTAAAACTAATTCTGCCAGATAAAGATTTTTTTAAAATATTATGAATACGTTTAATTTGATATTCCTGTAAAGAATAAGATGAAGTTAATTGAACACAAATAATATTTTCATATGATAGCTCTAGTAGCAAAAATTGTTTTAATATTTCATTTAATATATTAAAACGTTTATTCAAAGCTAATAATTTAATAAAATTAATTCCATATTGATCAAATTTTTCTTTCCCAATACAAATAAAAAAAGATGATAAATATTTAGGTGATACTGATCCTGATAAGAAATGTTTTATATTTTTATCACACGCAATTTGATTCATTAAAATTAACATATTCTTCCATTTTTTAATGGAATTTTTTGAAATAGCAAACTGAAAAATTGCTTGAGCATAAGGTCTAGCAATAGTCTGTAATGATAACATTAATTTTTCACCTTAGATAAAGACGAAATTAACATATCTGTTAAATTTAATGTCTCTTTATTTTTAATCTTTTGTTTAATAATTTTTTCTGCGATTAACAATCCTAAATCTACTGTTTCTTTATGTAATTTTTTACGTGCATCAATAATTTGCATTTGAATTTCAGATTTTGTTTTTATAAGAATTTTATTTGATTCTTTTATTGCCATATTTTTAGCATTCTCTATAATTAATACCTTTTGTTTATGTGCTTCATTCATAATAATAGCAGCTTTTTCTTTAGCTTCTATAATTTCTTTACTAATTTGGTTTTTAATAACCTGTAACTCTTCCTGGGCTTTTTTTGCGCAGAGTAATGATTCATTAATTTCTTTTTGTCGTGTTTCTATAGCTAAAATAATAGGTGGCCATATATATTTCATACAAAACCAAACAAATAAAATAAATGAAATAACTTGTCCAAAAATTGTGGCATTAAGATTCACAAAAATACCTTTCATATTTTAATAAAAAGAATAATCTTTACGTTATCTAAAAAACGTAAAGATTTTACTAAAAACTAAGAAATAGCAAACAACATATACAAACCAAGACCAACAGCAATCATTGGAATAGCATCTACTAATCCCATTACAACAAAAAATTGAGTTCTTAATAAAGGTATTAAATCAGGTTGTCTTGCTGCACCTTCTAAAAATTTACTACCTAGAATACCTATGCCAATAGAAGCTCCAATAGCCGCTAATCCAATCATAATCCCTGCTGCCATATATAACATATCAATATTTACTTTATCCATGATAAAATCTCCAATGCTTTATTATAATTATAATTAATATTCATTTTCATGAGACTGAGAAGCCATTGATAAATAAACAATTGTTAATACCATAAAAATAAAAGCCTGTAGAAAAATAATTAAAATATGAAAAATAGCCCATGGTACATGTAAAAAACATTGTGACCACCATGGGAGTAATGCAGCAATTAAAATAAAAATCATTTCTCCTGCATACATATTTCCAAACAGTCGTAATCCTAAAGAAATAGGTTTTGATAATAAAGAAACAAACTCCAAAATAAAATTAAAAACAGAAAAAACAGGATGATTGAATGGATGTAATGTTAATTCCTTAAAAAAACCAAAAATTCCTTTGATCTTAATACTATAGAACAAAATAAGAATAAAAACACCTAATGACATCGATAATGCAATATTTACATCTGCAGAAGGTACAATTTTAACTGAAGATAATGCAAATAACTTTTCAAAAAAAAATGGAAAAAAATCTATTGGAATTAAATCCATTAAATTCATTAAAAAAACCCACACAAAAATAGTTAATGATAAAGGAGCAATTAAATAACTAGTACCTTGATACATATTTTTAACATTATTATTCACAAATTCAAATATTAATTCAACACCAGTCTGTAATTTACCAGGCACACCAGTAATAAAATTTTTTGATACTATATAAAATACACTTAAAAAAAAACACCCCAAAAAAAGAGAAAATATAATTGAATCTAAATTAATAACAAAATAATGAGAAGAAAAACTATGTGATTTTATAATTTTAAAAGTATGCAAATCCATCTGCAAATGATTTAAATGATGAGTAATATATTGTTGAGGATTAAATATTTTTTTTAGAACCATAGTATTTTTTATGCCTTTTATATAATTTAATCACAGATTATATAATCAAGATTATATAATAAAAAATATCTATTAAACTATATCATTTTTTTAGAAAAATATTTTATATTAATCAATTATTTAGATAAAAAATATACCTTCAATTATATATTATAGTTTGAATAATTATAAAATATTAACACATAAATTTCTGATAAGATTCTTTTTTTAAATGTATTAATAAAATGGATATTGCAGCTGGTGTTATACCAGGAATACGAGATGCCTGACCAATAGACATTGGTTTTACATCATTTAATTTTGAAGCTACTTCAAAAGACAATCCTTGTATTTTATTATAATCACAAGATGGTGATAAAAAAGTATTTTCATTTTTTATATGACGTTGAATCTCTTCTAATTGTCGTTTAATATATCCTTCATATTTGATCTGATTTTCTATTTGTTCTTTCACTGTAATATCTACAATATCAGAATATAATATTTTCATTAATTCTAATTTTTTATATGTAATTTCTGGACGTTTTAATAATTCTCTCATAGTAACTTCTTTAGTCAAATGAATGTTTAAAGTAGAATTTAAAATTGCAGCATCAGAAGATAAAGGATGTATTTTTAAAGTATTTAATCGATTCATTTCACAATTTATATTAAATAATTTTTTATTATAACATTTCCATCTTAAATCATTAATTAAACCTAAGTTACGCCCAATTTCAGTTAGTCGTAAATCTGCATTATCTTCTCGTAAAGTCAATCTATATTCAGCTCTAGAAGTAAACATACGATATGGTTCTTTAGTACCTTGAGTAGAAAGATCATCAATTAATACTCCTAAATATGCTTGATCACGTCTAGGAAACCAATGTTGTTGATCTAGTGAACGTAAAGCTGCATTAATGCCTGCTAATAATCCTTGAGCTGCAGCTTCTTCATAACCAGTTGTACCGTTAATTTGACCAGCAAAAAATAAACCTTCAACAAACTTACTTTCTAAGGTTAACTTTAAATCTTTAGGATCAAAAAAATCATATTCAACAGCATATCCTGGAGTTAAAATGATTGCTTCTTCTAAACCTTTAATAGATTGTACTATTTTTTTTTGAATATCTAAAGGAAGACTTGTAGAAATTCCATTAGGATAAATAATATTACTGGATAAACCTTCAGGTTCTAAAAACACTTGATGTGCATTTTTATTTTTAAAACGTATTATTTTATCTTCAATAGAGGGACAATATCTAGGTCCAAAACCTTTTAAAAAACCAGTATACATAGGGCTTTTATCTAAATTATTAAAAATAATTTCATGTGTTTGTTCATTAGTATGAGTTAAATAACAAGGAATTTGATTAGGATGTTCGGAAACATTTCCAGTAAAAGAAAAAACTGGTGTTGGAATATCACTATGTTGCGATAATAAATTCTTAAAATTAATACTATTTTTATCAATACGAGGAGGCGTTCCAGTTTTTAATCGATTGACACGCAACGATAAATTTCTTAAGCGCATAGATAAAGCTACAGAAGATTTATCTCCTATTCTTCCAGCTGCATAACTATGTAATCCTATATGAATTTTACCTCCTAAAAAAGTACCAGTAGATAATATAACAGATCTAGCATAAAAACTGTTTTCTTCTTTAGTAACTATTCCTAATATTATATTGTTTTTAATAATTAAATCTTTTACTTCTTGTTCTAAAATAATCAAATTTATTTGTTTTTTTAACATTTTTAATAAATGAAATCTATATAAAAATCTATCTGCTTGTGCTCTAGTAGATCTAACAGCTGGACCTTTTTTAGAATTCAATATTCTAAATTGAATACCTGAACGGTCAATCACTTTTGCCATTATCCCTCCCAATGCATCAATCTCTTTTACTAAGTGACTTTTTCCAATACCTCCAATTGCTGGATTACAAGACAATACACCTAAACCAGAAATTTTTTGTGTTAATAATAAGGTCTGACAACCCATTCGTGCTGATGCCATAGCAGCTTCAGTTCCAGCATGACCTCCACCAATAATAATTACATCAAAATTTTTTAAATTTGACATTTTATGAACCTTTCATAATATCCGAAAATTATTCTATATAGTATTACTATTTAATTCAAGATAAAATATGTTAAATATTATAGATAATTTTAAAAAAAATCTTTTTTTGTTTGTAGAGATTGTTTTTTTTATTTTATTTAAAAAAAAAATAAATATAATAGTATTTATTATTATTAGTAAATACTAAACCTGTGGATAAGTCATCTTTGTCATTGATAATTAAAGAATTTATGAGGTTAATTACCTGTGCATAATATGTGATTTGTATATGGATAACTTTTTTTATATGTTATTATTTTTCTAAAATTCAAAAAAAAAATACGTTTTTCTTTAAAAAATATATTTTTTTTGAATTTTAGAAAAAAATATCATGATTTTTAAAAAAAAATATCTATTTAAAAATATTTATATGCATATTGAAAATTATAAATTTAATAATATAAACACATTTAAAAAGGTAATAAAATGTCTCATTTATTTAAAAAAAATATTTTTTTTTCAAAAAAAAATATTTATGTAATACTTTTTTTAATTTTTTGTTTAGTAATTTTTTTATTTCTTAAAAAAACTTTGAATATATATTCCTTAAACAATATAAAATATCAATTACCTTCTATTAAATATGAAAAAATTATTAAAACAATTGATATAAAAAAACCATTAACATTAATTCAAGCAGAAGATTTTATTAAACAGAATAAAAATATTAACGGTATCTTTATTTCCTTTTTTTTAGCAAAGCAATATGTTTTAAATAATCAATTAAAAAAAGCAATAACAACATTGGATAATAGTTTAAAATATGCACAAGAAGAAAATTTAAAAAATCTTTTATTATTAAAGATTGCTACTATAAAAATAGAACAACATGATTATCAACATGCAATAAATATACTTAATAAGATAAAAGATCATAGTTGGGATAATATTATTAAAAATTATAAAGGCGATATTTTTAAACAATTACATAATAATAAGAAAGCAAAACAAGAATGGGAAAATAGTCAAGAAATAGAAGAATCTAATATAATTAAAAAAATAATTCAAATTAAAATAAATAATGCATAATAAAAAATTTTTTATAAATCATGTTTGAAAAAGGACTATAATTTAAAATGTTACCTATTATTACTTTAATTGGCCGTACTAATGTTGGAAAATCAAGTATATTTAATATATTAACAAAAAGCAGAAATGCTTTGGTAGCAAATTATGAGGGACTAACAAGAGATAGACAATATGGTATTTGTCATTTAGAAAAAAATAAAAAAATTATTTTAGTAGATACGGCAGGATTAGATATTAGTTTAAAAAATATAACTGATATAGCCATTCAAAAAACACTTATGGCTATAGAAGAATCTGATATCATATTATTTGTTGTTAATGCACGTGAAGGCATTGTACCTCAGGAATATGATATAGCTGAAAAAATACGATTTTATAACAAAAAAATTATACTTATTATTAATAAAATCGATGGAATAGAAAATACGTTAATCATCAATGAATTTTATAATTTAGGGTTTAAATATAATCACGTTATTTCTGCTAGTCATAAAAAAGGTATTCATACTTTAATTAATGAATATTTACTTCC
The DNA here is from genome assembly GCF_049314985.1 of Buchnera aphidicola (Pterocomma populeum). Taxonomy (GTDB): domain Bacteria; phylum Pseudomonadota; class Gammaproteobacteria; order Enterobacterales; family Enterobacteriaceae; genus Buchnera; species Buchnera aphidicola_BQ. Next base: position 187,831 of record NZ_CP186013.1, on the reverse strand, counting down.
ATTATTTAATGTATATCATTTATCTCATGAAAAAAAAAATGATTATTTAACAAATATTAATGACGTGGAAAATGATACAGTAAAAATTGCGTTTATAGGACGACCAAATGTTGGTAAATCTACTTTAATTAATGCTTTTTTAAAAAATGATAGAATGCTTACTTCTAACGAACCTGGAACAACTCTTGATAATATTTTTATTTCTATGAAATATAATAATAAAAATTATACTTGCATTGATACTGCAGGAATTTCAAAAAATAAAAAAATAAATAATAATATTGAAAAATTTTCAATAATTAAAACATTGCAAACAATAGAAAAAACCAATGTTGCTTTTTTAATAATTGATGCACATATTTCTATTTCAAGTCAAGATTTATTTTTAGCTAATTTTATTATTAATGCTGGAAAAGCAATAGTAATCATAATAAATAAATGGGATTTACTTAATGTTTTAGAAAAAAAAACACTAAAAAATACGATAAAAAAAAAGTTAAATTTTCTTTTTTTTGCTAGAATACATTTTATATCAGCACTATATCCAGTAAAAATATTTACATTATTTAAATCCGTTGATGAAGCACATCAATTTTCAAAAAAAAAAATAAATACTTCAATACTAACAAAAATCATGTATCAAGCTATTCAAAAACATGAACCTCCCATGATAAAAGGACGTCGAATAAAGCTAAAATATGCGCATTTAGGAAGTTCTACACCACCTAATATTATTATACATGGTAATCAAGTAAAATTTTTACCTGCTTCTTATAAAAAATATTTGATTAATTTTTATTATGATATTCTTCAGATTAAAGGAACTCCTATTACAATACAATTCAAAGATAATTTTAATCCATATATTGCTCAGAAAAAAAAATATTAATCTTTTTTTAAGTACAATGAACATTGTATAAAGGTATTTCTACTTCAATATCTGAATTACTGATTATTGCTTGACAGCTTAAACGACTTTCAGATTCGAGACCCCAAGCTTTATCTAAAATATCTTCTTCTTTTTCAGATTTTTCAGATAATGTTAAAAAACCTTTTCTAATAATACAATGACATGTACTACAAGCGCATGCTTTTTCACATGCATGTTCTATTTGAATATTATAACGAAGTGCAATATTTAAGATGCTTTCTCCTGTATTGGCTTTAAATATACCACCTTCTGGTAAAATAAATTTATGCGGTAAAAATGTAATTATTGGCATTGTATGTGTTCTCACATTAAAATTGTTTATAAATATGATTTTAAACCATTGAAAAATACATGATAAAAACTGTTTTTCACTATTCTTAGTTGATTCATAAAAATTTAATTTGATACTTAATATATTTTTTAAAATTCTACAAAAATAATTTTTTAAGATATTTTTATTATTCTTTTATTATTTTTGTAGTATTGTATTTTAATAATGTCATTTTTTGATCAATATTGACTTTTTTTTCTATACCACTCAATTTTTCTAATGCCGTAATATTAATCAAACCTTCAGCGTCAATTTCAAATGTTACTAAAATTCTAATTATCCCAGCTTTTTTAGATGGAAGATTTTTTAAAATAAAACGAGATAAAGAAACACAATCTTTTACAAGTTCTTTTTCTCCTTGCAAAATATGAATTAAAATACTAGTTTGTCCATCTTGAAATGTTGTAAATTCTTTGGTTTTAGAAATTGGAATAGCTGTATTACGATAAATAATTTTTTCTACAAAACCACCCATTACTTCAATTCCAAGAGAAATAGGAACAACATCTAATAATATTGTTTTATTAATATTATTATTTTTCATTAACATATTAATTTGCATTGCTGCACCTAGAGCTACTACTTGATCAGGATTTATAGAATTTAATGGAATTTTTTTAAAAAAATGTAAAACTTCTTTATATACTAAAGGAATACGAGTAGATCCTCCTACCATAATTACTTCTTGAATGGATTCGATTTTTAAATCAATATCTTGTAATATATTTGAACAGATAAATAAAGTTTTTTTTATGAAATATGTGATAATTTTATCAAATTCATCACGGCTAATATAGCCTTTCCAATTACAAAACTGAACTGGTACTATATTATATTTTGTTAATTGTAATTTCGTTTTTTTAGCAATATCTAATAATATAGATTGAGAAAAAATATTATATTCATTTTTTACTTGAGATTTTTTATAAATGTATTGTGCTAAAGCACAATCAAAATCATCACCTCCTAAATTAGAATCTCCTCCAGTTGCTAAGACTTCAAATATACCTTTTTTTAATTTTAGTATAGAAATATCAAATGTACCACCACCAAGATCATAAACTGCAATAATACCTTTTTTATTACTTTCTAAACCATATGCAATAGCAGCTGCTGTTGGCTCATTTAACAATCTCATTAAATTAATTTTTGCTAAAGAAGCGGATTTTTTAGTTGCAATTCTCTGATCGTTATTAAAATAAGCAGGAACAGTAATAATAGTTGCATCAATTTTTTGAAAAAACAAAGAATATACTTGTTTTTTTAAAAATTTCAATATTTCACTAGAAACATCAATAGGTGTTACAGTACCAAAATGAGTATGAAACTCGATTCCTCCATCTTTATTTTCTTTTATTATATATGGTAATGAAGAAAAGTTATTTTTAACAAAATCTATAGATCGACCTATTAATCTTTTTACAGAACTAATAGTATTTATAGGATCTTTAATGGTTTTTTTATATGCATCCCAGCCAACTAATATATTATTTTTTTGATAATGCACTATAGATGGTAGCAAAAAATTTTTATTTTTATTTAATGGCAATACAATAGCTTTTTTATCTACTGTAGATACTAAAGAATAAGTAGTTCCTAAATCAATACCGAGTGTTAATCTTTTACTATTTCTTTTTCTTAAAACAATCATTAAAAAATCCTTATTTTTTTAAATTTTTTTCTATTTTTAAAAAAAATAATAATTCTAATATAATTTTTTCTGCATTTGTCCAATTTTTCTCATCTAATTCTATTACAATAGAATATTTATATTTTTTAATTATATTTTTTATTTTTTCTTCTAGTTTACTAAATGCTATTTGATCATTTTTATTTTTTTGTACATAATCTAATTCTTCATATAAAGAAAAATATTTTGATAAAAATATATTATCATTAGATAATATTTTTTTTTTATTAATATTAATGTTATTTAATAATAGTAAATACATTGCTCGATCAAGAAAATTTTTTAATGTTTTATAACCTTTATTAATTGCAATAGATTTTTGTAAAATATTTTTTTTTTGTAATGAGGATGCATTAATAAATAAATCAGGATGATAAGTTAATTGTAATTTATAAAAATTTTCTGAAAGTAATTTTTTATTAATTTTAATTTTTTTTGGTAAATTAAATAGTGTAAAATAATCCATATAAACCTTGGTATATTTTAAATAATAAGTAAAATGAATTAGACGTTGAAACAAAATAATATTTTTCAACATCTAATTTAATGATAAAAAATAAAATTAACTTATATTTTTTTATTTTTATAGTCAAAAATAGCTGCTTTAATAGCATCTTCTGCTAAAATTGAACAGTGAATTTTAACTGGTGGTAATTCTAATTCTTCTACTATAGAAGTATTTTTAATAGATTCTGCTTCTTGAATAGACTTTCCTTTTATCCATTCAGTAACTAATGAACTAGATGCAATTGCTGAACCACAACCATATGTTTTAAAACATGCATCTTCAATAATTCCTTTTTCATTGACTTTAATTTGTAATTTCATTACATCACCACAAGCAGGTGCACCAACTAGCCCGCTTCCAACATTAGTATCAGAACTAGAAAAAGATCCTACATTACGAGGATTTTCATAATGATCCATTACTTTTTTACTATAAGCCATTTTAAATACCTTAATTTTTATTGTGTATTTATAAAATATAAATTTTAATTATGATCCCATTCTATACTATTTAAATCAACTCCTGATTTAAACATTTCCCATAATGGTGATAATTCACGAAGTCGATCAATTGATTTATGTATTAACTGGATAGTATATTGAATTTCTTTTTTTGTGGTAAACCGTCCAAGAGAAAAACGAATAGAACTATGAGCTAGTTCATCTTTTATACCTAATGCTTTTAATACATAAGATGGTTCTAAACTAGAAGAGGTACAAGCAGATCCAGAAGAAATAGCTAAATCTTTTAATGCCATAATAAGTGATTCGCCTTCAACATAGTTAAAACTTACATTTAAAATATGTGGTGCTCCTTGTTTAAGATCGCTATTTAAATATACTTCTTCAATATTTTTTATACCATTCCATAATTCATTCCTTAATGTTATCGTATGTTGAAAATCATTTTCAATTTTTTTCTGGGCTAACATACATGCTTCACCCATACCTACAATCTGATGAATTGGTAATGTTCCAGAACGCATTCCTCTTTCATGACCTCCTCCATGTAATAAAGATAATAAACGAACTCTTGGTTTCCTACTAACATATAAAACACCTATACCCTTAGGTCCATAAATTTTATGAGCTGAAAAAGACATTAAATCTATATATGAATTTTTTAAATTAAAGTTTATTTTTCCTACACTTTGAGTTGCATCGACATGAAAAAAAATACCATTTGACCGACATATTTTCGATATATTATGAATATCTTGTATAATTCCCGTTTCATTATTTACATGCATTATAGAAACTAATATAGTATTCTTTTGTATATTTTTTTTTAAATCATTTAAATCAATAATACCATTATTATTTGGTTTTAAATAAGTAACAGAAAAACCTTCACTTTCTAAATATCTACATGTATCTAAAACAGATTTATGTTCTGTTTTACTAGTAATAATATGATTACCTTTTTTCTTATAAAAATAAGAAATTCCTTTAATAGCTAAATTATTTGCTTCAGTTGCTCCTGAAGTAAAAATAATTTCCCGTGAATCTGCATTTATTAATTCAGATATTTGATTTCGTGCAATATCAATACTTTCTTCTGCATCCCAACCAAATTTATGAGAACGAGAAGCAGAATTTCCAAAAATTCCGTCTATTGTTAAGTAATTCATCATTTTTTGTGCAACAGACAATTCTACTGGTGTAGTTGCTGCATAATCTAAATAAATTGGAGTTTTCATAAAAATATATACCTCACATACATATTAAAATTAAAGAATAATAAAGTAGACTTTATATCAAATAAATAAAAATTTTTTAATGCTTTTATTATGTTAAAATCAATATAAAATATATAGTAGACTTTTTTAAATATTAAGAATATAATTCAAATTATAGTTTTTATATATTAACAAATAGGGGTGTAGTTCAATTGGCAGAGCATCGGTCTCCAAAACCGAAAGTTGTAGGTTCAAATCCTTCCACCCCTGAAAAATATGTTAAATAATATTCTATTTTTAATACCTTTCTCATCATAAAAATACTTTTTTAAAAATATTATTATTTTTTATATAAAAGTACCATTTCTATATTTTTTTATATTATCTCAAAACAAATAACAACAATACTAAAAAAATTCATTTTATATTATATTTTAATTAACAAAATAAATTTTTAGGAATCTAAATTATGCCAAAATATCGTTCTTTAAAAACTACTCATGGTAAAAATATGGCAGGAGCAAGAGCTTTATGGCGAGCTACTGGTATGAATGATGAAGATTTTAAAAAACCTATTATTGCTGTAGTAAATTCATTTTCTCAATTTGTTCCAGGTCATATTCATTTACAATCTGTTGGACAATTAATTTCTAAAGAAATAAATTTATTAGGCGGTGTTGCTAAAGAATTTAATACTATAGCTATAGATGATGGTATCGCAATGGGTCATGAAGGTATGTTATATTCTTTACCATCGAGAGAATTAATTGCTGATTCTATTGAATATGTTATTAATGCACATTGTGTAGATGCTATGATTTGTATTTCTAATTGTGATAAAATTACACCGGGTATGTTAATGGCATCATTGCGTTTAAATATTCCTTCTGTATTTGTTTCAGGAGGACCAATGGAAGCTGGAAAAATTAAAAAAAATAATAAAATAATAAAAATTGATTTAGTAGATGCCATTATAAATAGTGCAAATCCGCATCAGTCTCAAAATGTTATTAATGAAATTGAACATTTAGCATGCCCAACATGTGGATCTTGTTCTGGAATGTTTACAGCGAATTCTATGAATTGTCTTACTGAGGCTATTGGTTTATCTTTACCGGGTAATGGAACATTATTAGCTACTCATATTGATCGTAAAAAACTATTTTTAGATGCTGCAAAAAAAATAGTAGATATTACTGAATATTATTATAAAAATAATAATATTAATTATTTGCCGCGAAATATTGCTAATAAAGAATCTTTTGAAAATGCGATGATATTAGATATTGCTATGGGAGGATCTACTAATACAATTTTACATTTATTAGCTGCAGCACAAGAAGCAAATGTTAATTTTAGTATGTTAGATATAAATAGATTATCTAAAATAATACCACATATTTGTAAAGTAGCACCAAGTACATCTTTATATCATGTTGAAGATGTACATCGTGCTGGTGGGGTTATGGGTATTATGGGTGAATTAAATAGATCTAATTTACTACATAAAAATACAAAAAATATATTAGGATTATCTTTAGAAGAAACATTAAATAAATATGATATTATTTCAACTCAAGATTCTAATATACTTAAAATGTTTTGTGCAGGACCGGGAGGGTATCGTACAGTTAAACCATATTCTCAAAATTATAGATGGAAAAAATTAGATTCTGATCGTAAAAAAGGTTGTATTAGATCATGTAATTATGCCTATACAAAAGACGGTGGACTAGCTGTTTTATATGGTAATTTAGCGAAAAACGGTTGTATAATAAAAACTGCTAGTGTTGATAAAAAAAATTATATTTTTTCAGGTCCAGCTAAGGTATATGAAAGCCAGGAAGAAGCGGTTTATGCTATTTTAAATAATCAAATCACATCAGGAGATGTTATTGTTATTCGCTATGAAGGTCCAAAAGGTGGCCCAGGAATGCAAGAAATGTTATATCCAACTACATATTTAAAATCAATGAATTTAGATAAAACATGTGCATTAATTACTGATGGTAGATTTTCTGGTGGTACATCTGGATTATCAATTGGACATATTTCTCCAGAAGCTGCAAATCAAGGTATTATTGCTTTAGTACAAAATAACGATATTATTGATATTAATATTCCACAAAGAAAAATTCATTTAAATATTACAGAAAAAGAATTAAATATCCGAATAAATAATGAACAATCAAAAGGTCAAAAATCTTATACTCCCCTTCATCGTAAAAGAAATATTTCTGCTGCATTAAAAACATATTCTTTTTTTGCTACTAGTGCAGATCAAGGAGCTGTAAGGGATAAAAATAAATTATTTTCTATTTAAAATATTTTATTTTTTATGACATTTATTAAATATATTAAAGGTAATTATATGAATTATTTTAATCAATTAACTTTTAGTCAACAAATTAATCAAATAAAACAATGTCGTTTTATGAAAAAAAAAGAATTTAAAAATAAAAATAATATCTTAAAAGAAAAAAAAATTGTTATCATAGGCTGTGGATCACAAGGTTTAAATCAAGGATTGAATATGCGCGATTCTGGATTAAATGTTTCTTTTGCATTAAGAAAAGATAGTATTTTAAAAAAAAATCAATCTTGGATGAATGCTATTCAAAACCATTTTCAGGTAGATACTTATGAAAAATTAATACCTGATGCTGATTTAGTCATTAATTTAACACCAGATAAACAGCATAGTAATGTAGTAAAAGAATTACAACAATTAATGAAAAAAAATGCTTTTTTAGGATATTCACATGGTTTTAATATTGTTGAATGTGGTGAAATAATACGTAAAGATATTACAGTTATCATGGTTGCACCAAAATGTCCAGGTACAGAAGTTAGAGAAGAATATAAAAGAGGTTTTGGTGTTCCTACATTAATTGCAGTACATAATGAAAATAATTTACAAAAAATAGGTTTAGATATTGCAAAAGCATGGGCTTTTTCTATTGGAGGGCATCGAGCTGGTGTATTAGAATCTTCTTTTATTGCTGAAGTAAAATCTGATTTAATGGGTGAACAAACAATTTTATGTGGAATGTTACAAACTGCTTCATTAGTCTGTTATGAAAAATTAATTCATGATCAATATGATGCCTCTTATGCAGGAAAATTAATACAATATGGATGGGAAACACTTACTGAATCCCTAAAACATGGTGGTATTACTTTAATGATGGATAGATTATCAAATACAGCAAAAATAAGAGCATTTATATTGTCTCAAAAAATTAAAAAAATATTCTTACCTCTATTTGAAAAACATATGAATAATATTATTTCTGGAAAATTTTCTATAGATATGATGGAGGATTGGAAACAAGAAGATAAAAAGTTATTATTTTGGCGTATGCAAATAAAAAATACATCTTTTGAAAAAGCTCCAATTTCTACATATAATATAAAAGAACAAGAATATTATGATCATGGTATATTAATGATTGCTATATTAAAAGCAGGAATTGAACTATCTTTTGAAACAATGATTAATTCTGGTATTATTGCAGAATCAGCTTATTATGAATCATTACATGAATTACCTTTAATTGCTAATACCATTGCTCGGAAAAAATTATATGAAATGAATGTAGTTATTTCTGATACAGCTGAATATGGAAGTTATTTATTTTCAAATACAGCTTATCCACTTTTAAAAGAAATGGTTATGAAACTTCCTAATAATGATCTTGGTTCTTCACTAAGAAATAAATCTATTGATAATTCTGAGTTATATAATATTAATGAGTGTATTCGCAATCATCCTATTGAAATTATTGGTCGAAAGTTAAGAAAATATATGAAAAATATGAAAAAAATTGTTATTTCTTAATAAATTGTTATTTTTTCTTAAAAATATTTTATTCATTTGATATTACTGATTATGTCACTTAATTTAATTCAAAAAAATGCCATTCATTTTATAGATGGTCCCTGTTTCATATTAGCAGGGGCTGGTTCTGGAAAAACTAAAGTTATTATTAATAAAATCATTCATTTAATACATAATTGTCAATATAAACCTGATAGTATTATTGCTGTTACTTTTACAAATAAAGCTGCTCATGAAATTAAAACTCGTCTTGCACAATATTTAGATTTACTACAAATAAAAAGTATGATTATTTCAACTTTTCATGCATTGGGTTTAGAAATTATTAAAAAAGAAATTAAATCATGTAATTTTAATGAAAATTTTTCTTTATTAGATGAAAAAGATCAAATAGTATTATTAAAAACAATTATTAATGAAAAATTAGAATTTAATAAAAAATTTTTAAAAAAAGTTATGTTCATGATTTCTTATTGGAAAAATAAATTTTGGACACCTCAAAAAGTTGAATTATTAGCTCAATCTACAATAGAAAAAAATTTTTCTTGGATTTATAAAAAATATGATTCTTATTTGCGAATATCTAATGTATTAGATTTTGATGATTTAATTTGTATACCTGTTTTATTATTAAAAAATAATAAAAAAATAAGAACTTATTGGAGGGATAAAATTGCTTATTTATTGGTAGATGAATATCAAGATACTAATAATAGTCAATATGCTTTATTAAAAAATCTAACTAATAATAATTCTCATTTTACTTTAGTAGGAGATGATGATCAATCAATTTACTCTTGGCGCGGTGCAAAATTAGATAATATATTATCATTAAAAAAAGATTATCCTAATCTGAAAATTATAAAAATGGAACAAAATTATCGTTCTTCTGGAAGAATATTAAAAGTTGCAAATAGTTTGATTTCTAATAATATTAATAATTTTCAAAAAAAATTATTTTCTAAATTAGATTATGGTAATCGTATTACTGTTATTATTGGTGATAATGAAGAAAAGGAAGCAGAAAAAATAGCAGATAAAATTATTTACACAAAAAAGATAGACCAAATAGATTATAATGATTATGCAGTCTTATATCGTAGTAATTACCAATCAATAATTCTTGAAAAAGTTTTTATTAAAAAAAATATTCCTTATCATATTTCTGGTAATACATCTTTTTTTTTACGTCCTGAAATTAAAGATTTAATTGCATATTTACGAATAATTATCAATCCACATGACGACTATGCATTTATGAGAATAATTAATATTCCTTCTCGTCAAATTGGTCTTATAACTTTAAATAAATTAAAAAATATTGCATATCAAGAAAAAAAAAGTTTATTTTTAATTAGTAAAGAAATAAAAAAATATTCTTTATTTACAAAAAATACAATAAAAAAAATAAATATTTTTGTTATTTGGATAGAAAAAATAACAACAATCTGTTTTTTACAACCTATCATAGCAATTGATACAATTATAGATGAGATTCAATATAAATTATGGTTATCAAAAACTATAAAAGAATCAGATAAATTAAATAAAAGTATAAAAAATATATCTATTCTATCAAACTGGATTTCCGGTCTTTTATCTGGTAATGATTTAGAACCACCTATGACATTATCACAAATTATTACAAAAATGACACTACGTGATATAACGGAAAACAATAAAGAAAAGAATTTAGATAACAAAGTGCAATTAATGACTTTACATGCTTCGAAAGGACTAGAATTTTTATCAGTTTTTATTATTGGCATGATCGAAGGTATTCTTCCAAATTATAGAAGTATTAATGATAATAATATTCAAGAAGAACGCCGTTTAACATATGTTGGTATAACTAGGGCGAAAAAAAATTTATTTTTTTCTTTATGTCGTAAACGTATTGAATATGGTAAAATATTGAATTCTGAACCAAGTCGTTTTTTATTTGAACTGCCTCAAGAAGATTTATATCTAGAAAATAATATGATATTAAGTAAAAATTATAATTTTTTGGATAATAAAAAATATAGAATAAATAATTTCAAAAAATTGTTGTATAATTTTAAAAAAAATAGTTAATTTAATCAAAATAAAATTCTGTAATTTTAGTTTAAATCAATTCTTAAAAATGATATTATTATTATATAATATTTAAATAATACATATTCTTTTAAATTAAAAATTTATACTTTATGAGCAAACAAATAAAATGAATAAAATAATTGAGTTAACTGATCAAAATTTTGAAATTGAAGTATTACAAGAAAAAAATTTTGTTTTAGTAGATTTTTGGGCTGAATGGTGTAATCCATGTAAAATGATTTCTTTGATATTAGAAGAAATAGCGAATGAATATTCTAATAAAATTAAAGTAGGAAAATTAAATATTGAAAAAAATCCGAATACTCCTCCAATTTATTCCATCAGAAGTATTCCAACATTATTATTATTTTCTAATAATGCAGTTATTGCAACTAAAGTGGGAGCTATCTCTAAAATTGAACTTAAAACATTTTTAGATGAAAATATTCATTAAATTTGTATTAATTTTATTTTTTATATATTATCATTAATAGACATAAATAAAAATTATCTATTATGTCACAATTTTTATTTCAAGATTTACCCCGATTTTACTAAGAACCCACCATTATGAATCTTACCGCACTGAAAAATATGCCAGTTTCTGAATTAATTACTCTTGGTGAAAAAATGGGGTTGGAAAATTTAGCGCGTATGCGTAAACAAGATATTATTTTTGCCATCCTAAAACAACATGCAAAAAGTGGAGAAGATATATTTGGAGACGGTGTTTTAGAGATATTACAAGATGGATTTGGATTTTTGCGTTCTGCAGATAGCTCTTATTTAGCTGGTCCTGATGATATATATGTTTCACCTAGTCAAATCCGTAGATTTAATTTACGAACTGGTGACACTATTGCTGGAAAAATCCGACCTCCTAAAGAAGGAGAGCGATATTTTGCTTTATTAAAAGTTAACGCAGTAAATTATGACAAGCCTGAAAATGCAAGAAGTAAAATTTTATTTGAAAATTTAACACCATTGCATGCTAATTCTAGATTAAGAATGGAAAGAGGTAATGGTTCTACTGAAGATTTAACTGCTCGAGTATTAGACTTGGCATCACCAATTGGCAGAGGACAAAGAGGCTTAATAGTAGCACCACCAAAAGCTGGAAAGACTATATTGTTACAAAATATAGCACAAAGTATTGCTTATAATCATCCAGATTGCGTGTTAATGGTATTGCTAATTGATGAAAGACCTGAAGAAGTAACAGAAATGCAAAGATTAGTTAAGGGCGAAGTAGTAGCATCTACTTTTGATGAACCAGCATCAAGACATGTTCAAGTAGCAGAAATGGTTATTGAAAAAGCAAAAAGATTAGTTGAACATAGAAAAGATGTTATTATTTTGCTTGATTCTATTACACGTTTAGCAAGGGCTTATAATACAGTTGTACCTGCATCAGGAAAAGTTTTAACTGGAGGTGTAGATGCTAATGCTTTACATCGACCTAAACGATTTTTTGGTGCAGCACGCAATGTAGAAGAAGGTGGTAGTTTAACAATTATTGCAACTGCCCTAGTAGATACAGGTTCGAAAATGGATGAGGTAATTTATGAAGAATTTAAAGGAACTGGTAATATGGAATTGCCTTTGTCTAGAAAAATAGCAGAAAAACGTGTTTTTCCAGCTATTGATTATAACCGGTCTGGTACGCGTAAAGAAGAATTATTAACATTACCTGATGAATTACAAAAAATGTGGATTTTAAGAAAAATTATTCATCCTATGAGCGAAATTGATGCTATGGAATTTTTACTTAATAAATTATCTATGACTAAAACAAACAATGAATTTTTTGATATGATGAAACGTTCTTAAATTATTCTATATATTAAATATTGAGATAATATATAAAATATTTGAAAAAAAGCTGGACAATTAATATTATTAATCTTAAAATTAAACTGGATTTAATACTAATGCGCTCGTAGCTCATTTGGATAGAGCACTACCCTCCGAAGGTAGAGGCGTCAGGTTCAAATCCTGTCGAGCGCAATTTTTTTCAATATTTTATAATATATATTTTTGGTGGCTATAGCTCAGTTGGTAGAGCTCTGGATTGTGATTCCAGTGGTCATGGGTTCAAATCCCATTAGCCACCCAAATTTCGGCGAATAGCGCAGCTTGGTAGCGCAACTGGTTTGGGACCAGTAGGTCAGAGGTTCAAATCCTCTTTCGCCGACCAAAAATCTATATTTTACATTTTATTTGTTTTATAAATTCGATTAAATATTCATTATTTGCATAATTAGCAATAATTATATGTTTCCATCCTATTTTTTTTGCTATCTTTGATAATCTTGATTCAACAACTAATATTTTACATTTTAATAACCATGCATAATAATCAGAATTATAAAAAATACGATTTAATTCATACATTGTTTCTGAATTTGTTATTAATAAAGTATTAATTTTATCAGTACTCCATTTTTTTCCTTTTTTAATTACATTAAATTTTTTAAAAATTCTTTTATAACATTCAATTACAAAAACGTTAATATTATTTTTTTTTAATGTTTTTTCTATTAGTTTTCTTCCATTCTTTCCTTGTAATAATAATATTTTTTCATATTTCATATCTTGTTCATATAAAATTTTTAATAAAGATTCACTATTTTCTTGTTTTTGTGGTATAAAAATTTTTTTTTAATATATTTTTGTAAAAGTAAACCTGTACTTTTACCAATAGTATAATATTTTGGTTTTGATGGCCAATTAAGATTTTTACTTTTTAAATATAAATGAGTATAATATATTGCTTTTTGAGAAAAAATAATAATTTTATCTGCTTGATACAATTGATTTATATTTTTTGATAATCCTCTTTCATCATTGTTAAAAATAAAATTAAATAAAGAAAAATGATAAGCAATAATACCTATATTATTTAAAGCATTGACTAATTTTTCCCCTTGAGGAGATGGTCTTGTAATAAGTATTTTCATAGATAATATGGATTTTTAATATAAAGATTTTTAAGTATTTTATGAGCTCCATTACTTAATAATTCATTTGCAAGTGAGTAACCCATTTTTTCACCTGTATTATACAAACCTATTCTCTCACCTTTTAAAATTATTTTACCGTTTGGAGATCCGACTAATCCTCTCAGCCAAATTTTATTTTTTTTAAGAATAGCATAAATTCCAATAGGAATATGACATCCTGCTTCTAATTTTTTACAAAAAGCTCTTTCTGCATTAATTTCAATGACTGTATTAGAATGATTTAAACGAGATAAAAAAAATGATATTTTTTTATCATGTAATCGAGATTGAATTCCAATAGCACCTTGACCGCATGATGGTAATGATAATTCTGCTGGTATAATTTGAGTAATGCGATTTTTTAAACCTAATCTATTTAATCCTTCAGTAGCAAGAATAATTGCATCATATTTTCCTTGATCTAACTTTGCAATTCTAGTTTCAACATTTCCTCTGATTGGCACAATAATTAAGTCAGGTCGATAAGTAATTAATTGACATTGTCTTCTTAAGCTAGATGTTCCAATTATGGCGCCTTTGGGTAAATGATTAATAGATTTATAGTGATTTGATACTAAACTATCCAGTGCATTTCCTCTTTTACATATACTGACTAAGCATAATTCTTTTGTTATTGTTACAGGTAGATCTTTCATAGAATGTATAGCAATATCTGCTTTGTTTTCTAATAAAGCAATTTCTAATTCTTTGATAAATAATCCTTTTCCTCCTTCTTTTGACAAAGATTTGTTTAAAATACTGTCTCCATGTGTAACAATTGGTACTAATTGAATATTTAAATTTGGATATAAAGATAATAATTTTTTTTGAACATATTTTGTTTGTTGTAAAGCTAATGGGCTTTTTCTAGTAGCAATTCTTAGTATTGTATTTATCATGTGATAATTTATATTAATATTAAAGTAATTTTTATTATATTCTTAATATATAAAAAATTTTTTTAATCTATTCAAGAATAATGTGAAATAAAATTTAAATTGGTATTGGATTGAATAGAACATGCATTACTAAATATTTTCCAAAAATCTTGATAACTACGAGTACAAATCCATATATTATCTTTGTGATTAAAGTGATATCCATTAATTGATGTTGCTAACCAAATTTGTTGAAAAAATTCTTGTTTATTGATAATAATAATACTTTTATTATTAAATTCTATTGTAAATACATAATTTTGTATTTCATAATCAATGTCAATTTTATTACTATATATATCTAAAGTATCTTCTATCTTTAAAAATAGATCATCTACTAATTGATAAAACTGACTATTATTGATTATATTATTATTTTGATCTTTCATTATGATACCTTAAAACAATTTTTATTTTTAATCTTATTCAATATACAATAATAATATATTTTCTAATATAAAATTGAAAATTTTTATTTTTTCAATAAAACAAACATATTTTGGTAAAAAAATGTATCTATATTCTAAACATAAAAAAAAAATAAATTTTTCTAAAATGCATGGATTAGGAAATGATTTTGTTATTATAAACTGTATTAATGAAAATATTTTTTTATCTTCGTCTGAGATTAAAAAATTATCTGATCGACACAGAGGTATTGGTTTTGATCAATTACTTTTTGTAGAAAAACCACAGAATCCTATTTTTGATTTCCATTATCGAATTTTTAATGCAAATGGAAATGAAGTAGAACAATGTGGAAATGGTGCACGATGTTTTGGATTATTTATAAAAATTAAAAAATTAACTAAAAAAAATAATATTTCTGTAAGTACTAAATTAAAACACTTAAAAATTACTTATTTTTCAAATAATTTTATTACAGTTAATATGGATGAACCAACATTTATTTTAAACAATATGCCATTATTAAAAAATATAATTATTCATAATTTTTTAATTTATTTTCTTAATGAAAATATAAAATGTAGTATAGTTTCCATGGGAAACCCACATTGTATTATTCAAGTTAATTGTATTGATAGTGCACCTGTTAAAAAAATAGGAAAAAAATTGGAAAAAAGTGCTTTTTTTCCTAAAGGAATAAATGTTGGTTTTATGCAAATTATTAATAAAATGCATATTAAATTACGAGTATATGAACGTGATGTAGGGGAAACTCAAGCTTGTGGAAGTGCTGCTTGTGCTTCTGTAGCTGCAGGAATTGCCCGTAATATATTGCATAATAAAGTTCAAGTTGATTTATTAGGCGGTAGTTTAACAATTCATTGGGCAGGTTTTGGACATCCTTTATATATGACTGGTCCTGCTGAGCATATTTATGACGGTACTATATATATATAAATATATTATTTAAAAAATAATAGCGTTTATTTTAAGAAAGAGGTTGATTTTGATATTTGTAGAAAAAAAAAGAATAGATTTGAAAAAAAAAGAATATATTCAAAAAGGCACAAAGAAATTTAATCAGGTAATTCTATCTCTTTTTTTAGGGGGTTTTTCAACATTTTCTATTTTATACTGTGTTCAGTCTATTTTACCTGTTTTTTCTAAACAATTTTTACTTACTCCTGCTGAAAGTAGTTTATCACTTTCAGCAGCGACTGCAATGATGGCCATAGGAATGTTATTTACTGGACCTTTATCGGATGTTATGGGTCGAAAATTTATCATGTCTTCTTCTCTTTTAATTTCTGCTATATTAACTATACTCTGTTCTTATATGAATAATTGGGCGGATATTGTCTTATTTAGAGCTTTAACAGGATTTTCTTTAAGTGGAGTTGTTTCAGTTGCAATGGTATATATTAGCGAAGAAATTGATCCCAGTTCTCTTTCTTTTTCGATGGGTTTGTATATTAGTGGTAATACAATTGGTGGATGTTCTGGAAGATTAATGAGTAGCATATTATCAGAATATTTTTCTTGGCATATTGCTTTAATGATTATTGGATTTTGTTCTTTTTTATCCTCTTGTTTTTTTTTATATTTATTACCTCCATCACGTAATTTTAATTCTATTTCTATAGATATACGCATATTTTTAAAAAACTTTTATTCTCATTTAATTAATCCTAAGCTATTTATTCTTTTTTTAATAGGATTTATTTTAATGGGTAGTTTTGTTACCATTTTTAATTATATTGGTTATCGTTTAATGTTAACACCTTTTTTTTTATGTCCTTCTAGTATTGGATTTTTATCAATTATTTATTTAACTGGAGTATATAGTTCTCCAAAAGCTGGTATATTAATACAAAAATATCATCGTAATCATATTCTTACTATAGCATTATTTTTAATGATTACTGGTGTAATTGTTACACAAAAAAATCATTTATTAATTATTATTTTTGGTCTAATATTATTTTCAGGCGGTTTTTTTGCCTCTCATTCTGTAGTGAGCAGTTGGATTAGTTCTTGTACACATATTGCAAAAGTACAAGCAACATCCTTATATTTATTTTTTTATTATCTAGGTTCGAGTATTTTTGGTACATTTGGTGGATTTTTTTGGTTTTTTTCTCAATGGCTTGGTATTTCTATTTTTATCATAACCATGTTAATATTCGGAATTTTTTTATCTTATCAGCTAAAAAATAACAATAAATAATAAAAATTTTGAATCTTAATGCATGATTTAGACTCGTGTTCAGAAAATTAATATTTTTCTGACAGATAATAAGCTTCATTCAATTCATTTAAATGGCTTAAATATTATGCTAGATTTATTTTTTTATTCTGATTTGAATTATAGTTTATTTGTTTTATTAACAGTATTACTGATTTTATTTTATGAAGTAATAAATGGTTTTCATGATACAGCAAATTCAGTATCAACTTTGATCTATACTCGCTCTATATCTGCTAATTTTTCTGTTTTTATATCTGGTATTTTTAATTTTTTAGGTGTTTTATTGGGAGGATTAACCGTTTCTTATGCAATTGTTCATTTATTACCTGATAATCTATTATTAATGAATAATGCATTAAATACTCTTTCTATGGTATTCTCTATATTATTATCAGCAATAATATGGAATTTATCTACTTGGTATTTTTGTTTGCCAGCATCAAGTTCTCATTCTTTAATTGGAGGAATTATTGGAGTAAGTTTGATTAATTCTTTTATTCAAGGTTCTTCTTGTATTGATGTATTTAATGCATCTAAAATGATTAGTATTTTTTTATCTCTTATTTTATCTCCTGTTATTGGGTTAGTAATTTCTGGTATTTTTATTTTTTGTTTAAGGTGTTTTTTTAGTACTAATACAAAATTTTATCGTATACATATGACACCATTAGAACGTAAAAAAATTGATGGAAAAAAAAATCCTCCATTTTTTATTCGTATTATCTTAATTCTTTCATCAATTGGTGTAAGTTACGCTCATGGAGCGAATGATGGTCAAAAAGGCATTGGGTTAATAATGCTTATATTAATTAGTGTCATGCCATCTTCTTTTTTAGTTAATTTAAATTCTAATAGTAATGATATAATATATACACGAAATGCAATAAATAATTTAGAAAAATATTATTTAAATCATATGATTGAATTTAAAAAAATAGAAGAAAAAAAAAATATTATTGAAAAATCATTTATTAATTGTCATCATAATAATATTATAAAAAATATAAAAAAAACACAACTATTACTTCACAACATATCTAATTATCATTTTTTAAATAAAGAAAAAAAAATTGCATTACGACATAATTTATTGTGTATTGCAAATACTATTAATGATATAACAAAATTATTTAATTTAAATAAAACAGATCAATCTTCTTTAAATAGTTGGAGAAAAGATATATTAATTACAATTGAATATGCACCTATTTGGGTTATATTTATTATTGCTTCATCTTTATCATTAGGTACAATGATAGGTTGGAGACGTATTGTAATAACAATAGGTGAAAAAATAGGAAAAAAAAGAATGACATATGCACAAGCCATGTCTGCTCAGATTACTACTGCTTGTTCTATTGGAATTGCTAGTTACACAGGAATTCCAGTGTCTACCACACATATTTTATCATCTTCAGTAGCGGGAACTATGTTAATTGATAGTGATGGGATTCAATTACATACAATAAGAAATATTGCTCTTGCATGGATTTTAACTTTACCAGTTTCAATTTTATTATCTGGTTTTTTATATTGGGTTATGCTTTGTTTAATATAGTAGATATAATTCTGCAAATATTTTTTATAGGAGTACGTATAATTATTATGTACTCCTATTTTTAAAAAATTTTATTTTTTTGAAGGAAGATATATATCAAATCGATGTTTCTTGCTTTTAATGATAAAATCTACTTTATCTGTAGAAATTTTTTTAGCATAGTATGGTCTTTTAACAACAATTCTTTTTTTTGCTAATTTCTTAGCAATATTAAGTAACTGATATGAATCTTTATCATTTCCTATTAATTTTTGAAAAAATTGTATTTCTTTTTTTGGTAAAGATTTTTTTTTACGAAGTGGATACATAGGATCTAAATAAATAACATCGGGTTGAGGAATGGATAATGATAACATATTCATACTATTTTCATGAATTAAATGTAATCTTTTTTTTAACCAAAATCCTATTTTTTCATCTTCATATGCTTTTTTTAAACCTTCTTGTAATAATTTTATTATCACTGGATGACGTTCTATCATAATTACATGACAACCTAAAAAAGATAATATAAAAGCATCTCTACCCAATCCTGCAGTAGTATCTAACACTAAAGGAAAATAATTTTTTTTTATTCCAACTGCTTTAGCAATAATTTCATTTTTTCTATTTGAATAAAAACATCGATAATTATTTTTTTTTGAAATAAAATTAATTTTAATCATATGTTGTAATAATATTCTAATAATTATATAATTTTAAAAAATAATTATATATTAATATGACATCAGAGTATTTTTATATTTTTCAATAAATATATTTTAATTATTCTTGTAGTGATATTTTCTTAATATTACTTTAAAATAAAATATTTTACATTTTAATTAAAAATATGATATATTTTTATTGTTTTTATATATTTTTAGTATAGAATGATAAAATTAAGTAAATTTTTAATATAATATTAAAATTAACATAAATTTTACATTTTATACTTTACTTCATATATATTATTAATAATATATATTAAAAAATTCAAGGAGATTTAAAATAATGTCAGAGATTTCTGTAGTAAGTCAAAATAGTGAAAAAAAAATTTTAAATAATCACCATATTGATAATAAAGTAAACAATAGTACAAAAAATGAATCAAAAGATATAAAAAATAAAAATGATCTTAGTTATACAGTTTCATTAAATGAAGATCATAAAAATACAAATAAAAATGATGAGACTAAAACAAAGTCACATGATGTATTAAAACCAGAAAAAAATCAAGTTGATGATAACATGAAAGATATGATTCAAAAAAAAATTGAAAAAATAGATAGTATGAAAAACGATAATATCGAAAAAATTTTTTTTTATAGAAATACCTAAAATATTTAAAGATATACTTAACTATCTAGAAAAAATAATTGATAAAACAAATTTTAAAGATACATTCACTTCTTTTATTTCTAGCATCAAAGATTCTGCATTACAAACCTTTCAAAAAATTCAAGAATTTATCTCTAATTTATCTAACAATACTACAATAAAAAATTTCTTTCATGATACTTGTGAATTTATAATGAATCTTGCAAAAAATTCTTTTGATGTTATGTCACAATATACTAAGGATTTTTTAAAAGTAATTGATAATGGTCAGGTTATTTTTAAAAATTTTATTAATCAATTTTTTAAAAAACAATAAAATGAAATTTAATAATATTTTATTTTAAATGTAATTTAAAAAGTATATTTATATATGATAAATATATAAAATGATTTATTAATATTAACTGTTCTATCTTTTTCAAAAAGATAGTGCAGTTAGTATATATAATAATATTAGAAAAATATAAATTTTTTAAAATTAATGATAAATTTTGTATTTTTATATTTTATAAAATACCCAATAGGATATATTATATATCCTATTGAAATAAATAATAAATCTTATTTAATTGTAAAAATAGAAAATTGATTTTTAATAAGATAAAATAATAATTAGTAATAATATTTTTACCAATAATTTTCTGTGGTAATATGACCAGGAATACGACGTAAATGTTTTTTCATATTTTTAGTATTTTTTAATAATGTATATGTGTCTTTAATCATATTGGGATTTCCACACAGCATTACATGTGAATCTTGATTATTTAATTTAAAACCAACACTATTTTCTAATTCTTGATTTTTTAATAAAAAAGGAATTCTTCCTTGTAAAGAATTATTATGTTTTTCTCTACTAACAATAGTTTGAATTTTTAATTTTCCATTAAATTTTTGACATAATTGTTTTATTAATGGTAAGTAATTTAATTCATTTTGATATCGTACAGCATATATTAAAATAATATATTTAAATCGATTAACATTTTTAGCTTCTTGTAATATGGAACAATAAGGACCAATTGCCGTCCCTGTTGCAAACATCCATAGTTTTTTACAATCCGGTATTTCATTTAGAGTAAAAAATCCAAATGAATTTTTTTTAATTAAAATATTATCTCCATCTTTTAAATTATACAAATAATTACTAAATTTTCCGTTTAATATACGATTGATATAAATTTCTATGTTTTTATTGCTTGGAGCATTAACATATGAATATGCTCTTTGTATTTTTTTATTATTTTTATCATATAGTGCTAATTTGTTGAATTGTCCTGCATAAAAAGGAGAAATAGATGCATGTAAAAAAAGACTAAATAAATTATTAGTCCATTTTTTATTCATTATAACATTTGCATTAATCCAAGGATTCATGATAAACATCTCTTTATACGGAAAAACAGAAAATATATGTTAATAAAATAAAATATCCATTTTAGAAAATTCTAAAATGGATAAATAAATTAATAGGTTATAAAATAAAACGACTAAGATCTTCATTTGATATTAATTGATCTAAATGTTCTGATACATAATTTGAATCAATTTTGATTGATTTTCCTATATTATTATTTGCATTAAAAGATATATCTTCCATTAATTTTTCTAATATAGTATGTAATCGACGTGCGCCAATATTTTCCATAGATTCGTTTACTTTCCACGCTGCTTCAGCAATATTACGAATTCCTTCTTTTGTAAAATTAATATCTACTTTTTCTGTAGCCATTAATGCTTTATATTGAGTAGTAATAGATGCAGTAGGTTCAGTTAAAATTCTTTCAAAATCATTAATAGTCAATGCTTGTAATTCTACTCGGATAGGTAAACGTCCTTGTAATTCAGGAATTAAATCAGATGGTGTACATGTTTGAAAAGCTCCTGATGCAATAAATAAAATATGATTTGTTTTAACCATTCCATATTTTGTAGATACAGTACATCCTTCAATTAAAGGAAGTAAATCTCTTTGTACTCCTTCTCGAGAAACATCTGGACCAGAAGCATTTTCTCTTTTACATATTTTATCAATTTCATCAATAAAAACTATACCATTTTGTTCTACTGCATGAATTGCTTCTTTTTTTATTTCTTCTTGATTTATTAATTTTGAAGCTTCTTCTTCTGTTAATAATATAATTGCATCTTTAATTTTTAAACGTCTAGTATTTTTTTTCTGATTTCCTAAATTTTGGAATAAAGATTGAAGTTGATTAGTTAATTCTTCCATTCCTGGAGGTGCCATAATTTCTACCCCCATAGAATTTGTTAAAAGGCTAATTTCTATTTCTTTTTCATCCAATACTCCTTCTCTTAATTTTTTTCGAAATATTTGAATTGTTTTAGAGAGACTTTCTTTTCTTTCATTTTCTGTCCAATTACTTTTTGGCGTTGGAATAAGAATATTTAATATTCTGTCTTCAACAATATCTGTTACTTGTAATTTATTTTTTTTTATATTTCTTATTCTTATCATTTTGATTGCAGCATCTGTTAAATCACGAATGATAGAATCAACTTCTTTTCCTACATAGCCTACTTCAGTAAATTTTGTTGCTTCAACTTTAATAAAAGGAGAGTTAGCTAATTTTGCTAAACGTCGAGCAATTTCTGTTTTTCCAACCCCAGTGGGACCAATCATCAAAATATTTTTAGGTGTAATTTCATGTCGTAATTCACTATTTAGTTGCATACGACGCCATCGGTTTCTTAATGCAATTGATACAGCTCGTTTTGCTTTATCTTGACCGATAATAAATTTATCAAGTTCTAAAACAATTTGAGGAGGAGTCATTTCAGACATAGAGATAATCCTTACTTTTCTGAAAATAATTCTTTTATAGTAAAAGTGTGATTAGTATAAATACAAATATTTGCAGCAATATTCAATGATTTTTTTACAATATTATATGCATCTAGATTAGTATTATCTAATAATGCTCGTGCAGCAGATTGAGCATAAGAACCTCCTGATCCAATAGCAATTAAATCATTTTCAGGTTGTATAACATCACCATTACCTGTAATGATTAAAGAATTATCTTTGTCAGCTACTGCTAATAAAGCTTCTAATTTTCGTAATATTTTATCAGATCTCCAATCTTTTGCTAGTTCAATAGCTGCACGTTGTAATTGACCTTGATACATTGCTAGCTTTTTTTCAAATAATTCAAATAAAGTGAAGGAATCTGCAGTACTACCAGCAAAACCAGCAATTACTTTTTCATAGTAAAGAGATCTAATTTTTTTAACATTACTTTTCATAATTGTATTACCTAATGTTGCTTGTCCATCACCTCCAATTACTACTTTATTATTTAATCTTACACTTAATATTGTTGTCACAAGAGAGCCTCTTAGAATATCTTTAATCTTATAGTTATATTTAATATTATTTTTTTATTATATAGAAAAATAATATTTTTTTGTTTTATTTATTAATGAAATATTTTTATATTATATTAATATAAAATAAAATTAGATAATAATATCTTCTATATTCATAATTATAAAATTTTTTATTTTTAATATGTTTTAAATCTTATCTTTTTTATTTTATTCTTAAAAATAAAAGTTAATTGATAAATATATCTATATTTTATACATATTATAAAATATTATTAATTTAATTAAAAAATTTAATTTATCTTACTATATTCATGATAATCTTATATAAAAAATATATCTAATATAGGATTATTATAATGAAAAAAAGTATTCATCCACATTACATAAAAATAAAAGCTACATGTTCTTGTGGAAATGTAATTGAAATTTTTTCTACCCTTAATCATAATTTAACTTTAGATATCTGTGCTAAATGTCATCCATTTTATACAGGTAAGAAAAGAATTGTTGATACTGGAGGTCGTGTTGAAAGATTTAAAAAACGCTTTAATTTTGCTAAAAATAATTAATTTTTAATGTAATAATTGTTTTAAGCATCTTTAAATTTTTTTTAGATGCTTAAAAATTTATTTTCATATATTTACTTTATATTTTAAATATGAATCATTAAAATAATTTTTTAAAGCTATAAAAATAGAATTAGCTATTTCATTTTGATATTTTTCCGTTTGTAATTTTTGTTCTTCTTCTAGATTAGTAATAAATCCTACTTCGATTAACAAAGCAGGCATATTAATAGCGCTTAATATTCCTAAACTTGAATAATAAGGATATGCTCTATGTAATTTTGTTATTTTCTTTAATTCTTTAAAAATTTTATTTGATATATTATGTTCAATTTTTTTAAAATTATTAAATTGTAAATCAAGAATAATTTTTTTTAAATAAATATTATTTTTTGTATTTTCTAAAAATTTTTTAATATTATCAGGAAAAAATAAAATATCTTTTTGATATTTTAAATAATTGTTAATTTCTCGATGTATTCGATTATTAGAAATCATCGATATTGATGCTCCTGATACAGATTTTTTTTTTGCTGAATCTATATGGATGGATATTAATAAATCTATTTCTTGATTACAAAATAACTTTTTTCTATTATTTAATGAAATAAAATAATCATTATTTCGTGTTAATAATATTTTAAAAAGATTATTTTTTTTAAATAATTTATTAATTTTTGATACGATTTTAATCGTAATTTTTTTTTCTTGTAATCCTAAAAATCCTATTGCTCCTGGATCAATTCCACCATGTCCTGCATCCAGTATGATTGTTATTTTTTTTTACATTGATATAACTATTTATTTTTTTTTCAGGGAGTTGGTTATTGATAGAAGTGTAAGATATTTTAGAAAATTTTTTATTTTTTTTATTGATGATGTATTGTGATTGGGTTATTTTAAAAAAAAATTATTTTTTTCTTGATATTTTATATTATTTTGTTTTTTATTACTATATACATACATTGAAAAAAATAAAGTAATTAATAGAATTCCTTTAAAACAATAATTAAAAATCATATTTTTTCTCAAATTTTTGTTGATATATTAAAAATTTTTTATTTTTGTATAAAAATTGGATGGAGCGGAAAACGAGATTTGAACTCGCGACCCCAACCTTGGCAAGGTTGTGCTCTACCATCTGAGCTATTTCCGCAATATTATAATAATTTTCTCGAATTTATATTTTATAGAGATAAAATTTATTTTTCAAGCTTTCTTTTAAAAAAATTTTTTTTATAAATATTTAGTTCCATTATAGAATCATATATATCTTCTAAAGCATTATGTGTATTTTTTTTATGTATTTTTTTTAAAATAGAAGGATTCCAACGATAAGCTAATTCTTTAATAGTACTTACATCTATATAGCGATAGTGAAAATATTTTTCTAAATCTGGCATGTATTTAAATAAAAATCGACGATCTTGTGCAATACTATTTCCACAAATGGGAGATGTTTGACTTGGAACCCATTTTTTTAAAAATGATATAGTTGCATATTCAGCTTTTTTTTCATTATAAAGACTTTTTTGAACCCGTGTGATTAAACCATTTTGAGTATGTGTTTTTTCATTCCATTTATTCATTAATAAAAGGTTTTTCTTTTTTTGATATATAGCGATCACTGGACCTTCTGATATAATATTTAAATTTATATCTGTAATTAATGTAGCTATTTCTAAAATATGATGAATTTTTGGATTTAGTCCAGTCATTTCTAAATCAATCCATATAAGATTATTTTTATTTTTTTTCATTTTTTTATATATTAAAGTATGATGAATATATAATTATACGATATATTTATGTAATTAATATATATATATATATATTTACTGTGAAAAATTTTTTTATCACAGTGTAATTAATAACAATTATAATTAGAACAAATATTATTTATTATAATGAGATCTGATTTTTTATGAAAAATATTAATTGTATGTTTACTAAATCTTGGAATGATTTAAAAAATCATTTTCAAGAAATCAAAAATATTCATTTAAAACATTTATTTTCGATTGATAACAATCGTTTTGAAAAATTCTCTATTAAATTTAAAGACGAAATGTTAATTGATTTTTCAAAAAACCGTATTACAGAAGAAACTATAAAAAAACTTATAAATTTAGCGAATGAAACAAAATTAAAAGATGGAATACAATCCATGTTTTCTGGCGATAAAATTAATAAGACAGAAAATCGATCTGTATTACACATAGCATTACGTAATCGTACTAATTATAAAATTATAGTTGATAATACTAATATAATGACAGAAATTAATATTGTATTAAAAAAAATGAAAGATTTTTCAAAATTAGTTATTAATGGACAGTGGAAAGGTTATAGTGGAAAAGCTATTTCTGATATTGTGAATATTGGTATTGGTGGTTCTGATTTAGGACCTTATATGGTTACAGAAGCATTACGTCCATATAAAAATCATTTGAATATGCACTATGTTTCTAATATTGATGGCACTCATCTTTCTGAAGTATTTAAAAAAGTAGATCCTGAAACAACATTATTTTTAATTGCGTCTAAAACGTTTACAACAGAAGAAACAATGACTAATGCAAATAGTGCTAAAACATGGATGTTATATTATTTTAAAAATAAAAATTTTTTAGATAAACATTTTATTGCATTATCATCAAATATAGAAAATGTTTTAAAATTTGGAATTAATATAAAAAATATTTTTCCATTTTGGGAGTGGGTTGGTGGTCGTTTTTCTTTGTGGTCTTCTGTTGGTTTGTCTATTATTTTATCAATTGGATTTCATAATTTTGAAAAATTTTTAGATGGCGCTCATGCTATGGATAATCATTTTTATGAAACAGATTTTAATAAAAATATTCCTGTATTATTAGCTTTAATTAGTATTTGGTATACTAATTTTTTTCGTTCTGAGACTGAGGCAATGCTTCCATATGATCAATATATGCATCGTCTTCCAGCTTATTTTCAACAAGCTAATATGGAATCTAATGGAAAATCTATTGATAGAAATGGAAATAAAATATTATATGATACTGGTCCTATTATTTGGGGTGAACCAGGTACTAATGGTCAGCATGCATTTTATCAATTAATACATCAAGGTACTAAATTAATTCCATGTGATTTTATTGCACCAATCATATCACATAATAAATTAGGAAAACACCATTTAAAGTTAATATCTAATTTTTTAGCACAAACTCGAGCTCTGGCATTTGGTCAAACAAGAGATGATTTAATGAAAGATTTACATTTCTTGCAAGATACAAATAAAGACATAAAAAAAATATTAAATTTTAAAATTTGCCAAGGAAATCAACCAACTAATTCTATATTAATAAGAAAAATTACACCGTATAATTTAGGATCATTAATTGCTTTATATGAACATAAAATTTTTGTTCAAGGTTATATTTTAAATCTTTTTAGTTTTGATCAATGGGGTGTAGAGATCGGAAAAAAATTAGCACAAAATATTTATTCACATTTAAATAATAATTCCAATAATGAATATTATGATGTTTCCACTCAAGGGCTTATTAAATTTTATAAATTTTTTTCATAGTATATGTTAATAACCAATGAATATTGAGTGAAATATTATTTTTTTTTTTTGATTCTGATTGTTTCAGAATCTGAGTGCTGCTTATGTTTACATTAATAAAATTGAAAATTCAAGTATTTAGTCGTTTTTTAAGTAATATGATTATGCCTAATATTAGTATATTTATTACATTAGGAATAATGACATCTTTTTTTATGCCGTTAGGATGGTTTCCTAATCAGTCATTATCACATTTAATATCTCCCATAATAAATTATCTTTTACCTTTATCAATTAGTTATACTGGAGGACGATTAATTAGTGGTGAAAGAGGAGGTTTAGCTGGTAGTATCAGTACAATAGGAGTCATTACTAGTACTACTATGCCAATGTTATTAGGCGCTATGATTGTTGGTCCATTAGCTGGTTGGAGCATAAAAATTTTTGATAAATTAATAGAAAAAAATATTAAAAGTGGTTTTGAAATGTTAGTTAATAATTTTTCTCTTGCTTTTGTCTCTATTTTTTTATCTATTTTTTCATTTTTTTTTATTGGACCTTTAGTTGAATTAATTTCTCAAAATTTAAATTATATTATTAAAATTATAATATCTTATAAATTATTGCCTTTAATTTCAATTTTTATTGAACCTGCTAAAATATTTTTTTTAAATAATGTAATTAATCATGGTATTTTATCTCCTCTAGGTATTCAAGAGATTATTAATAATAATAGTTCTATATTTTTTTTAATAGAATCGAATCCAGGACCTGGATTAGGTATATTGTTGGCTTGGTTTTTTTATGGAAAAGGAGAATTTTCTAAAACAGCAGGAGGAGCGGCGTTAATTGAATTTTTAGGTGGAGTACATGAAATTTATTTTTCTTATGTTTTAATAAAGCCAAAATTAATTATTTCTTTAATTTTAGGTGGTATGACAGGAGTATTTTTATTGGTTTTTTTACATGGTGGATTGGTATCAGTAGTATCACCTGGATCTATTTTATCAATTTTAGCTATGACTCCAAAAGGAATGTATTTTACTAATATAATATCTATCTTTTTTTCTTTTTTAATATCTTTTATTAGTTCTATAATATTATTTAAAATAGAATTAAATAATAAAAATAAAAATGTTGAACAACTACAAAAAAGTGATTATTTTCGCGGAATTTCATTTACTAATATTAAAAATATCATATTTGCTTGCGATGCTGGAATGGGTTCTAGTGCTATGGGTGCAAGTTTACTGCGTAAAAAAATAAAAAATGCGAATTTAAAATATATTTCTGTATCTAATATGCCTATTCATTTATTACCTAAACATGCAGATTTAGTAATTACACATTATCATTTAACTCATCGTGCAAAAATATATTCACCTCATGCACAACATATATCTTTAAAAACATTTTTAAATCATAGTTTATATGATAGTTTAATAAATGAATTAATAAAAAAGAAAATTATTTTTAAAAATAAACGTAATAATATAGATGAAATAAAAAATATAAAAAAATCTTTTATAATAAGTGAAAAAAATATTTTTTTAAATCAATATGCGATCAATAAAGAAGAGGCAATAAAATTAGTTGGAAAATATTTAGTTGAACAAGGTTATGTAAAATTAGATTATATTGATGCTATGTTAGAACGTGAAAAAATCTCTTCTACATGGTTAGGAGAATCTATAGCTATACCGCATGGAACTATTCAATCGAAAAATTCTATTTTAAAAACAGGTGTAATTTTTTGTCAATTTCCAAAAGGGGTACATTTTGGAGAAGATATTGATGATATTGCTTATATAGTTATTGGTATTGCAGCAAGAAATAATGAACATATTATGGTAGTAAGTAATATTACCAATGCATTAGATGATAAAGAAATTATTAAAAAATTATCTAAAACTAATAATATACAAGAAGTATTATCTTTTTTAAATGTTAATAAAGTATAATATTTTATTCATTACAAAATAATTAAGGTTTTTATGGAATCACTTCATTTCGGAGCTGGAAATATTGGTCGTGGTGTGATTGGAAAATTATTATCAGATTCTGGTTTTAATGTTATTTTTGTTGATATTAATCAATTTTTAATTGATGCAATTAATTATCATAAAAAATATAATGTAAGATTAGTTAGTGAATATCAAGATAAAATAGAATGTGTAAAAAATGTGAGTGCAATACATATAGATAATCCAAACATAATAAAAATTATTGCTAACGTAACCATAATTACAACAGCAGTCGGTTTTAATATTTTAGATAAAATTGCTATTATTATTGCAAAAGGTTTAATATATAAAATGGATACAGGATCAAATAAACCATTAAATATTATATCTTGTGAAAATAAATTTTTAGCTAGTTCATATTTAAAAAAAGTAGTTCTTTCATATTTACCAATACAATATCATGGTTATTTAAAAAAATATATTGGTTTCGTAGATTGTAGTATTGATAGTATTATACCTTCAATATATTCTAAAGAAAAAGATATGTTATTATTAATTATTGAAAATTTTCAAGAATGGATTGTTAATTCTAAACAATTTAAAGGTGATATACCTAATATTAAAGACATGAAATTAAAGAATAATATAATATCTTATATTGAAAGAAAACTTTTTACTTTAAATACAGGACATGCCATAGCTGCATATTTAGGATTAATTCAAGGATACGAAACTATTCAATCAGCAATTCAAGATCATCATATCTATAAATTAGTTAAAAATGCTATGAGAGAAAGTGGAGAAGTTTTAATTAAAAAATATAACTTTAATAAAAATGATCATTTTTCTTATATTAACCATGTTTTATCTCGTTTTAAAAATCCTTTTTTATTAGATCCTTTAAAAAGAATAGCACGTAATCCAGTACAAAAATTAGATAAAGAAGAGAGATTATTTAAACCTGCTTTAGGAGCAATAAAATATAATTTTTCTTATTCTTATTTAATTAAAGGAATTGCAGCAGCATTATATTATCGAAATGAAAATGATTTGGAATCTATTCAAATAGGAATTATGATTAAAAAATATGGTATAAAAAAATCTATTTTAACTATTTCAAGATTAGATAATTATGCTGATTTTATTTCTGATATTATTGCGGAGTATAACGTTTTGTTATCATAATTATTTTAAAATAAGAATATATATAATTTATATTCATTAATGTTTATCTTTATACTTTAATATTACTGCTAATATAAAATAATATATTTAAATTATTTTTTAAAAATATAAAAGTAATATTTAATATTGATTAATTTTTTATTAAATAAAATAAAAAAATTTAATAATAACTACAATAATATATTTAAATTATGAATACTATAAAAATGTGGAAAAAACCTATAATTTTTTTTTAATGGGACCTACAGCATGTGGAAAAAGTAAATTTGCTATTTATCTTAGATCACATTTACCTATTGAATTAATTAGTGTTGATTCAGCTTTAATCTATCGTGATATGAATATTGGTACATCAAAACCTAGTTTTTCTGATTTATCTAATCATCCTCATCATTTATTAAATATAAAAGATCCAAGTGAAAATTATTCTGTTGCAGAATTTCAAAGAGATGCTTTAAAAATAATTATAAATATTATTAAATCTGGTAAAATTCCTTGTCTTGTTGGAGGAACAATGTTTTATTATAAAGCATTATTAAATGGATTATCTATTTTACCAGAATCAAATGTTAATATTCGTAAATATATTTTGCAAGAAAACTATAACAAAAATTGTTTACATGATAAATTAAAAATCATTGATCCAATTTCTGCTATACGAATTCATCCAAATGATATACAAAGAGTATTAAGAGCATTAGAGGTTTTTTTTATTTCTGGAAAAACATTAACTGAATTAACTCAGAATAAAAGTAATGTCTTTCCATATAACGTTTTACAATTTGCAATGATGCCACCAAATAAAAAATGGTTGTATAATAAAATAAAAATTCGTCTAGATCATATGTTATCTTCTGGATTTCAAAAAGAAGTAGAAAAATTATATTATCGAGGAGATTTAAACGTGGAGTTACAATCTATTCGGTGTATAGGTTATCGTCAAATGTGGGAATATCTTGAATATAAAACTAGTTTCCAAGAAATGTTGTATAAAATTATTCATGCTACTAAAAAATTAGCAAAACATCAATTTACTTGGTTAAAAAAATGGAAAGACATTTATATATTGGATAATCAAGACTTTAATTTATCAGTTAAAATAATTTTAGATATTCTTAAGAAAATAAATTATATATTATGATAATATATAATTCATTGTTTTTAAAAGTATCTTAAAAAACTATATTTTAAGTATTTTTAATATAGAATAGATCTAATTATTATAATAATATTTTATAATTAATTAGAGTGATACAAAATAATGATATATGAGGCATTATATGGTCTGGAATACACCAAATGATAATGAGTCTGATATTGATCCTTGGGGTAAAAAGAAAAAGAATGATAAAAATTTTGAAAATCATACTGATGAAAAGAAAATAATTAAAAAAAATCATTCAACAGATATGAAAGATTTTTTATATAAAATTGGAGATACTATCACTAATAAGCATAATTCTTCAAAATTATCAAAGAATAGTATTAATCCGATTTTTATTATAATTTTTATTAGTTTTTTTATTTGGTTTTTTCATGGTTTTTATACTATTAAAGAAAATGAACGAGGTGTAATTACTACTTTTGGTAAATTTAGTAAGATAGTTACGCCAGGATTACATTGGCGGCCTGTTTTTATTAATAATATAAAAGTTGTTAATATAAATATTATGCGCGAGTTAACTACAACGGGATTAATGTTAACATCTGATGAAAATATTGTTCGTGTATCGATGAACATTCAATATAAAATTAATAATCCTGTACATTATTTATTTTCTTTATCACATCCAGATGATAGTTTACATCAATCTACAGATAGTATAGTACGTAATATCATCGGTAATATTGATATAAATCATATCTTTACTAAAGAACATAAATGGATTAGAGACGAGATTCGTAAAGGTATTGAAAATATAATTAAACCATATAATATGGGAATTAGAATATTAGATGTTAATGTTCGTATGATTTCTATTCCAGAAAAAGTTAAGTCTTCATTTAATCATGCTATTATTGCTAGTGAAAATTATAATCAACATATACGTGAAGCTCAAATATATTGTAGAAAAATGATATTTCAAACTAATGTAAAAGCAGAAAAAATTATTCAAAAAGCAAAAATATATGCATCGCGTATTATTATAGCAGCAGAAGGAGAAGTAGAACAATTTTTAACTATATTACCAGCATATAAATTATCTAAAAAAATAACTCTTCAACGTTTATATTTGGAATCTATGGAAAAAATATTAGGTAATACTAGAAAAATTTTAATTAATGGAAAAAATAATATATTTTTATCTATTAATAATTCTTTAGATAATATGCCATTAATTTTTAATCCTATTAAATATTATATTAAACCTCATAAACATAATATTAATTTAACTCAAAAAAATAAAAATAATCTTTCTTTATTTTTTCCTAATGAGATTTTCGAACAATATCATGTAAACTCTATACATAATTATATTAAAAATTCAGAGAAAAAATAAATATGAGTAAATTTTTCCTTAGTTTATTTAGTCTATTATTTTTATTTGTTTTCTCTTCTTTTTTTGTTATACAAGAAGGAGAACGTGGAATTATATTACAATTTGGCAAAGTTTTACGGAATAATACAAATAAAACTGTTGTATATACTCCAGGATTACATTTTAAATGGCCATTTTTAGATACAGTTAAAATATTAGATTCTCGTATACATACAATTAATAACGAATTAGATCATGTAGTAACAAAAGACAAAAAAGAAATTATCATTGAATCATATGTAAGATGGAAAATTAGTGATTTTAGTCGTTATTATCTTAATACCGAAGGTAAAAAGATCTGGCAAATAGAAACGTTATTAAAACATTATATCAATGATCAATTGCGTTTATATGCTAGCAATGTTGATATAAAAGATATTATTTCTCATGCAGATACAAGATTAACATGCTGTATATTAAATAATATTAATACAATATCTGTATTAGGGATTAATGTTTTAGATTTTCGTATTAAAAAAATTAATTTTTCAGAATCAATGTATCACACCATCTATAATCGTATGAATTTAGAACAAGAATTGATAGCACAAAATAAACGTTCTGAAGGATATGAAAAAGAAAAAAAATTACGTTCGTATACAGATTATAAAATATCTATTATTTTAGCAAAATCAGAAAAAAAAGCTTTAATTATTAGAAGTCAAGCAGAAGCAAAAGTGACTAAATTATTTGCAAAAAATTTTAGTAAAGAACCAGATTTTTATTTATTTATACGTAGTTTGCGTGCATATGAAAATATTTTTCAAAAAAATAATAATGTCATTATATTAAATATAGATAGTGATTTTTTTTCAGTACATACAAAAAAAAATAATATTATAAATTAATTTTTATAAAAACAATATAATGATAAGAATTAGTAAAAATAGGTATTAGAATATGAATAAAAATATTGTGATATTAGGAACACAATGGGGTGATGAAGGTAAAGGAAAGATTGTTGATGTTTTAACTAAATCTAATTCTTATGTAGTTCGATATCAAGGTGGTCATAATGCAGGTCATACATTAGTAATTAATAAAGAAAAAATCATTCTCCATTTAATTCCATCTGGATTATTACATAATAATGTTATTGGTATTATTTCTCATGGTGTAGTTGTTTCTCCAATTGCATTATTTAATGAAGTAAAAATGTTAGAAAAAAATGGTTTTTTTGTAAAAAATCGTATTTTTATTTCTAATTCTTCTCCTTTAATATTAAAATATCATATTGATATGGATATTGCTCGAGAAAAAAAATTAGGTCGTAAAGCACTAGGAACAACAGGTAGAGGAATTGGTCCTGCATATGAAGATAAAATATCTCGTCGGGCTTTACTTGTCGGTGATTTAAAAAATAGAGATAAATTATATATTAAATTAGAAGAAATAGTAGAATATTACAATCATCAATTAGTATCTTTTTATAATTTTCCCGCTATTGATTATAAAAAAATTTTTAAAAATTTGCTACCTATAATAGATTTTTTTCATGATATGATTCAGGATACTACACATATTTTACATACAATAATAAAAAATAAAAAAAATATTATTTTTGAAGGTGCGCAAGGCAGTTTTTTAGATATTGATAATGGATCATATCCATATGTTACTTCGTCTAATAGTACTATAGGTGGTGTAATAACTGGTACAGGATTAGGTCCAAAAAACTTTCATTATATATTAGGAGTTACAAAAGTATATTCTACGAGAGTTGGTTACGGACCTTTTCCAACAGAATTATTTGATCATATAGATAAACATTTTTCTAATTATGGTCAGGAATTTGGATCTACTACTGGTCGAAAAAGACGTACTGGTTGGTTAGATGCAGTATTATTAAATCGTGCAGTACATTTAAATTCTTTATCAGCATTGTGTTTGACTAAGTTAGATGTTTTAGATGGATTAAAAGAAATAAAAATTTGTATAGCATATAAAAACATACATACTTTAGAAATTATTAAATATCCTACTATGTATGATTTAGAAAATATAGAACCAATTTATGAAGTACATCCAGGATGGAATACAAATACTAAGGGTATTACTAAATTTCATTTTTTACCAAAAGAAGCTCAAAATTATATTCATAGAATAGAAGAAATAACAAAAATTCCTGTTGATATTATTTCTACAGGTCCTGATCGTTTACATACTATTTTTATGAAAAATTTTTCTATTTTTTAATTGTTAAATTTTTTTATAAATATTTTATATAATTATTTAAGGAATATAGCATTATATATTGTTAATAAAATAGTAATAATATTGTAAATTTAAAATACAATTAATAAAAATTAATTTTATTATTATATAATTTTTATATATATTATAAAATAATATAAATGGAGAAGTATATATGGTAGTAGATCCCTACCAAAAAAGAGAAGCAAAAAAATATAAAAATCCGATTCCTAGTCGTGAATATATTTCATCATGGTTAAAAAAAAATAAAGATGTTACAACTCAAAAAAATTTAGAAAAAATTTTTGATATTAAAAATAAAGAAGAAAAGAAAGCATTGCGTCGAAGATTAAGGGCAATGGAACGAGATGGCCAAATTATTTATACCCGGAATAAATGTTATATTACTCCAGAAAAATTAAAAACTATACAAGGAAAAGTGATAGGACATCGAGATGGATATGGATTTCTAAGAGCAGAAACATTAAAAGATGATTTATGGTTATCTACAGAACAAATGAAATTATGTATTCATGGTGATTTTATTTTAGCGCATGTTTTTGATAGTGATAAAAAAGGACGTAGTGCAGCAAAAGTCTTAAAAATATTAAAACCAAATAGTAATTTAATTGTAGGTCGATATTATATTAAAAATGCAAAAAATTTTGTTATTCCTGATGATACTCGCTTTAATTTTCATATTTTTATTACATCCTCTATTCAACCAAAATGTATTGCAGTAGGATCAATTGTTGTAGTTAAGTTGAAAAATTATCCTTTAAAAAGAAAAATAATAGAAGGTGTAATAGTAGAAGTTTTAGGTAAAAAGATGGCTACAAATTTGGCAATAGAAGTAGCACTTCGAACACATTCCATTCCATATTGTTGGTCTGAAGAAGTTAAAAATCAATTATTATATATTAAAAACAATATAAGTTATAGTGATAGAAAAAATCGCATAGATTTATGTCATCTTCCTTTTTTTACTATAGATGATGAAGATGCACGTGATTTTGATGATGCAATTTTTTGTAAAAAAAAAAATAATTCAGAAGAAGGGTGGGATTTATGGGTAGCTATTGCAGATGTTAGTGCGTATGTTAAACCTAATACAGCTTTAGATAAAGCAGCCTCTGAAAGAGGTACTTCTGTATATTTTCCTTCATTAGTCGTTCCTATGTTACCTGAAAAAATATCTATAGACTTATGTTCTTTAAAGCCTGATGTTGAGCGTTTATGCTTAGTTTGTCAAATGCATTTATCCATTACAGGAGAATTAATCAGTTATAAACACTATGAAGCAATAATATCTTCTAAAGGACGGTTTACATATAATGAAATATTTAAAATATGGAATGGAGATATTGATTTACGTATACAGTATAAAAAAATAATAAAATATATTGATAATTTATTTGACTTACAAAAAATATTTCATATATATAAAATAAATAAAAAAAGCATTGATTTTGAAAATATAGAACCAAAGTTTATTTTAGATAAAGAAAATAAAATTTATAAGATTTATCAAAATATTAGAAATGATGCACATAAATTTATTGAATCATGCATGATTTTAGCTAATATTGCTTCATCATTATTAGTAAAAAAATATAAATATCCTACTTTATTTAGAAATCATGATAAACCTAGTCAAAATAATGTTATCAGTTTTCGTTTATTTTTAAAAGAATTAGGTTTAACATTAGATGGAGGAGATATTCCAGATGCAGTAGACTATTCTCATTTATTAAAAAAAATTTCTTTTCGTTCTGATTATGAAATGATTCAAATTATGTTATTACGATCTATGAAACAAGCAGTTTATTCTCCAAAAAATTGTGGTCATTTTGGATTATCTTTACCAAGTTATCTTCATTTTACTTCACCGATAAGACGTTATCCTGATCTTTTAGTTCATAGAATTATTAAGTTTTTAATTTTAAAAGAAAACAAAATATTGATTAATAAAAATAATATGTATAATACGCATTTAATAAGTTTAAAAGATGCAGAACAATTAGGAATTCATTGTTCTATGACTGAAAGACGTGCTGATAATGCTGTTCGTGATGTAGTTGACTGGTTAAAATGTGATTTTATGCAAAAAAAAATTGGTCATATATTA
The DNA here is from genome assembly GCF_049314985.1 of Buchnera aphidicola (Pterocomma populeum). Taxonomy (GTDB): domain Bacteria; phylum Pseudomonadota; class Gammaproteobacteria; order Enterobacterales; family Enterobacteriaceae; genus Buchnera; species Buchnera aphidicola_BQ. The sequence continues at coordinate 149,822 of NZ_CP186013.1, read as the reverse complement.
ACTGGTGTTATTTCAAACGTTACATCATTTGGTTTTTTTGTTCGTTTAAATCAGTTATTTATTGATGGATTAGTACATATTACATCATTACATGATGATTATTATTATTTTGATTCTATTAGATTAAGATTAATAGGTAAATCTCATAAAAAAATTTATCGTCTTGGTGATAAATTAAAAGTAAAAGTTATTGCTATACATTTACATGAGCGTAAAATAGAATTATCTTTATAGAGATCTTATGATAGTTTTATTTAAACCTATGAAATTATATTGATTTTTTATGAAAATTAAAATACCATATATAACACTTTATCTATAATTTTAAAAAATATTTTCTCTCTTCCTTTAAAATAGATACATATAATACTTGTAAGGAAGCTAAAATTTTTTATAAGGATCATTGTTATGCGACATTATGAAATAATTTTTATGATTCATCCTGATCAAAGTGAAAAAGTTCCCGCTATAATTGATAATTATAAAAAAATTATTCATGACAATTCTGGAATTATACATCGGATTGAAGATTGGGGAAGACGTCAATTATCTTATTCTATCAAGAAATTACATAAAGCACACTATGTATTAATGAATATTGAAGTATTACCTAGTATTATACATCAGCTTGAAAAAGATTTTCGTTTTAATAATGCTATAATTCGAAACCTGATTATGTATATGAAAAAAGCAATAGTAGAATCATCACCAATGATTAAAAATAAAGATGAAAAGAAAGAAAAAAATAGAATAAATTCTGAATAATTTTGAAAATAATTGTATTTTTATTATAATAATATTGGGGAGAATATTAATGGCACGTTATTTTCGTCGTCGTAAATTTTGTCGATTTACTGCAGAAGGGATACAAGAAATAGACTATAAAGATATTTCAATATTAAAAAATTATATTACAGAAAGTGGAAAAATTGTACCTAGTCGAATTACTGGAACAAGAGCTAAATATCAAAGACAATTAGCTAAAGCTATTAAAAGAGCTCGTTATCTTTCTCTAATTCCATATACTGATCAGCATCATTAAAAATAAATTAATTTAATATTAAAAGAGTATATTTATGGATGTCATTTTACTATCTAACATTAATAAATTAGGTAATTCTGGAACTCGTATTCGGGTAAAATCTGGATATGCAAGAAATTTTTTAATTCCAAAAGGAAAAGCTATTTTAGCTAATAAAAAAAATGTTGAATCATTTGAAGCTCAGCGTATTGCATTAGAACAAGAAAAGACTAGTAAATTAATTATTGCACAAGAAAGAGCTGAAAAAATTAAAAATATACAATCTATTAAAATTTTTTCTAAATCTGGCAGCGAAGGAAAAATTTTTGGGTCAGTAGGAATTCGAAGTATTATTAAAGAATTAACATTATTAGGTTTTAAAGTACATAAAAAAGAGATTAAGTTACCAAATGGTTCTTTGCGTAAAATTGGCTTGCATGAAATTATTTTTCAACCACATTATGAAATATCTCAAAAGTTTATAGTTGATGTAATATCAAAAAATTAATTATAAATTATATAATTATTCACATAAATTGATAGATAATATGAAAAATGATAAAAATATTAAAAAAAGTTTGTAATTTAGCTAAAGATTCTGGTCATTTTATTATGGATTTTTATTTACATAAAGAACGAATAAAGGTATATTACAAACCAGATAATACTCCAGTAACTAATGTTGATTATAAAGTTAATAATATAATTAAAAATTCTCTTTTTTCTATTAATCCTCATATTCCTATAATATCTGAAGAAGAATCATATAATACTAAATTACATTATAAATGTTCAAGATATTGGTTAGTTGATCCACTAGATGGAACAAAAGAATTTTTAAATAATAATGGTGATTTTACAGTAAATATTAGTTTAATTGAAAATGGTATTCCAATATTAGGAGTAATATATGCTCCTTTTTTTAAAGTTTTATATTATTCACTGTATAATACAGCTTGGAAAGAAGAAGATAATATTAATAGAGAAATACAAGTGTCTAATTCTATCATTCCATTAGTTGTTGTTAGTCGATCTCATTTTGATGAAAAAATAAATAGTTTTTTAAAAAATTTAAAAGATTATACTATAAATAAAATGGGTTCTTCATTAAAATTTTGCTATATAGCAGAAGGAAAAGCACAAATTTATCCTCGTTTTGGAAATACAAATACTTGGGATACTGCTGCAGGTGAAGCTATTCTTATTGCCGCTGGTGGAATTGTTAAAACATGGAAGGGAGATAATTTAAATTATCAACTTTCTTCTTCATTTTTAAATTCAGGGTTTTGTGCTTCTGTATTATAAAATTTTAATTTTATCTTGATAAATGGAAAACAAAAATTTTTATGAATACAATTAAAATTAAAATTATTGATGTACGTATAAAAGAATTATTTTCTTTACCAACATATGCAACTTTAGGTTCATCTGGATTAGATCTTAGAGCATGTATTCAAAAAAAAATTATACTAAAATCAAAACAAACAATTTTAATTCCTACAGGAATAGCAATATATATATCTAATCCAAATATTACAGCATTAATTTTACCACGTTCTGGTTTAGGCCATAAAAAAGGTATTATTTTAGGAAATTCAGTAGGTTTAATAGATTCTGATTATCAAGGTGAATTAATGATTTCTTTATGGAATAGAAGCTTAAAAGATTTTTATGTTATTCCAGGAGATAGAATTGCACAAATTGTATTTGTTCCCATTATACGTCCTACTTTTCGTGTAGTAGAAAATTTTGATAAAAGTATACGTTATAATCAAGGATTTGGTCATTCTGGTATTATATAAGGATATTTTTATTTTCAAAAATGCTATATTTTTGAAGATATTTAATTAAATCCGGGATATTTTTTTTTAATTCTTTTCTCTCGATAAGGTATAAAATAATATCTTTCATTGTAATGATGGAATTAATATTGTATTTTTTATTATATGTATTTATATATAAATTTTTATTTATTTTTTCTTTTCTATCTAATAATACAAATATAGAGGAAATATATCCTCCTTGTTTTTCTATTATTTCGCAAGCATGATTAATAGATATTCCAGATGTAATAACATCATCTAAAATAATTACTTTTTTATTTTTTACGTTTTTTCCGATAAAAAGTCCTTTTTCTCCATGTGTTTTTTTTTCTTTTCTATTAAAAGAATATGGAATATTGATATTATAGTAGTGACTCAATGCAATAGATGTTGCTATTACTATAGGAATTCCTTTATATGCCGCTCCAAATAAAAGATCAAAATTAATTTTTGAATTTACAATAAGATGAGCATAAAATAAACCAACTTTTAAAATATCTTTTCCAGTAGATAATAAACCAGAATTAAAAAAATATGGACTAATTCTTCCTGATTTCAATTTAAATTTTCCAAACATTAATGCTTTTTTTCTTAAAGATAATGTAATAAATTTTTTTTTATAGTCCATTTTAAATCCATAAAATATTTCTTCGATAAAACTTTATATTTTTTTGGCCCCTGCTGGATTTGAACCAGCGACCAAGCGATTATGAGTCGCTTGCTCTTACCACTGAGCTAAGGGGCCAATATTTTTTTTCTATCTTTACTATAAATCAATTTTTTATAATAATCTAGAATTTTTTTATTTTTTATTATAAAATAATATTTATATATAATTGACATATATAAAATTTTTTGTTATACCTATATATATTCCTCTGTAGTTCAGTTGGTAGAACGGCGGACTGTTAATCCGTATGTCACTGGTTCGAATCCAGTCGGAGGAGAAAATTTTTTAATTTATAATTATTTTTAAATCTTTAGATAATATTTTCTTTTCTCTTGATAATTCTGCAATATTTATAATATAATTGTCAATTCTATCTTCATAATCACTTTTCATAGTAAAAATTATTTTTTTAATTTCTTCATAATTCATTTCTGATGTAATATATTAATTTAAATTACATAATAATAAAATTCTTTTTTGATTATCTCGAATTTTTTTTAATATCATAAATTTTTTTAATTTTATTGTTTCTTCTAAATTTATGAACAAATTCTAATACATTTTGAAATGATTTTTTTAGGTCAGTCATATTTTTTATAACCTTTTGAAAAAATTATTTTTTTGAATACTAAATTATTAATTGATATTTTATATTTAATCTTATTTAACAATAGAAACTACAAATGAAATTAAATAATTTTCCTACTTTTTTGTTTTATGATTATGAAACTTTTGGAATTAATCCATGTTTAGATAAACCGGCTCAATTTGCATGTATTAGAACAGATATAAATTTAAATATTATTGATGTTCCACAATCTTTTTATTGTTATCCATCAGACGATTATCTACCAGATCCTAATTCTATTTTAATTACTCATATTACTCCACAATATACTAAGAAACATGGTTTAAATGAATGCAATTTTTCTAAAAAAATATATGATATTGTAATGCAATCTAATACATGTATGTTAGGTTATAATAACATACATTTTGATGATGAAATTACTCGAAATATATTTTATCGAAATTTTTTTGATCCTTATCAATGGAGTTGGAAGAATAATAATACTCGATGGGATATATTAAAACTATTACGAGCATGTTATGCTTTAAGACCTAATGGTATTAAATGGCCTAAAAATAAATTAGGATTAATTAGTTTTAAATTATCAGAATTAACTAGAGAAAATAATATTATTCATTTAAATGCTCATGATGCCATATCAGATGTATATGCTACTATTGCAATGGCACAATTAGTTAAAAAAAATCAACCAAAATTATTTAATTTTTTTTTAAGACATCGTACTAAAAAAAAATTATATGAATTAATTAATATTAAAGAACTAATACCTGTAGTTTATATTTCTTCTTGTTTTGGAGCAATTCGTAAAAATATTAGTTGTATTATGCCTATTGCATGGCATACCAATAATATAAATATATTAATTGCTATTGATTTATTTTCAGATATAAAAGAGTTAATTCATCTTGTTACTATAACAACGTGTATATCGCAAAATATTATTAGTAATCTATTTAAATTTGGTGTAAAATTATTATATTTTAATCGTTGTCCAATGTTGGCACCTATTCAAACATTACGTCAAGAAGATTTTGACCGATTACAATTAAATTATGATGATTATAAAAAAAATATTTATTTATTAAAAAAAAATTATTATATTTTTAAAAAAATTCAATTTTTTTTATCTAAAAAAAATATTTTTCAATTATCTTCAAATGTTGATACTCAATTATATGATGCTTTTTTTGATGTTTATGATCAAAATTTAATTAAAAAAATAAGAAATACTAATATGATTGATTTAAATAGTATTTCTTTTCATTTTCATGATTCTCGTTTAAAAGAAATTTTTTTTCGATATCGTGCACGTAATTTTTTTGAATTATTGACTCAGAAAGAGAAAATAATGTGGTTAGAACATTGTCGTCGATTATTTAGCAATGATTATATTGATCAATATAAAAATAAAATAGATTTTTTATATAAAAAGTACTCTAGTAATAATAAGATAATATTTTTATTAAATAAAATATTAAATTATTTTTTATCTATTATTAAAAAATATTCTTAATATATTTTAAAATGATATTTTTTTTATCATATTAAAATTATATTTTTTTAAATAGAAAAATAATTTTTTTAATTTTTCATTTTTTTTAGAATATAAAAATATATTATTTTTTATTATATTATTATAATTTTTTAATTTAAAAATATGATTAATTTGATGTATAAAACAGTTATTTGAATCAATAAAAATAGTATTTTTATTAAAAATTATTTTTATTTCTTTTTTTAAAAAAGAAAAATGAGTGCATCCTAATACTATTGTATCAGGTTTTACTGGTAATATCATCCATGGTTGAAATATTTTTTTAATTTGTGTTATTGAAATATATTCTCCTCTTATTTTTTGTTCAGATATATTTGCTAATTTATTAGTAGATATTATGTGAATATTGCAAATTTGAGAATATTTTGAAATTATTTTTTTAGTATTTATATTATTAATTGTAGCACTTGTTGCTATTAATCCAATAATATAATTATTTGTTATTGTAGCTGCTAGAGGTATATTGGGAAATATACCTATTATAGGAATATTGATCGTTTTTTTTAAAGTAGATAATGCTACTGTACTTAATGTATTACACGCGATTAAGATCAAATGAATTGTATATTTTTGATTTATTTTTTTAACTATTTTTATACTTCTTTGAATAAGAAATAATTCTGTTTTATTTCCATAAGGAAATGCTTGATTGTCTAACATATAGATATATCTTATTTTTGGTAAATATTTTTTAATATTATCTAATATAGAAAACCCACCAATACCAGAATCTAATAATAATATTGTATAAAATTTATTATTTAATTGATTAATTAACATAATTATAAATTTTTAAAATATTTATTGTTGTTTAAATAAAAATAATTTCATTTCTTCTTCTATTTTTTTTCGATCTTTAAAATTAAACATATTAAGTTTATTTTCATTAATAAACATAGTTTGATAAGAAATCCATTTTTTCCATGCATCTTTAGAAATATTTTTATAAATTTTTTCTCCTAATTTACCTGGATAAGATTGAAAATCTTGTCCTTCAGATTTTTTTTGCAAAAATTGACAAAAAATAATACGATTCATAATGATTTATCCTCTATTTTATAATTTAATTTTTTAATAATTTTTTGAACTGGTGTAGGTAAACCGATTTTTTGAGGTTTATTTAAATTATACCAAATTCCTGTATTTTTATAAAAAATATTTTTATTATTTTTTAGAATAATTATAATAGAATGAATATGAAGCTGAAAATGAGTAAATAAATGAAAAAATGGTTTTATTTGTTTATATTTTTCTGTTTTTATAATATTATTTTTTTTTAACCATTCTAAAGCCATAATTTTTGTATCAAAATTTGGAAAACAAAATAAATTTTTCCAAATATTTTTTTGTGTATTAATTTCTAACCATAATTTATGATTATATTTTATAATAATAAACCAAGATTTTTTTATTTTATTAATTATATGATTTTTTTTATAAATATATTTTTTCCAATTTTTTTCTTTAAATGCAATACAAGAAATATTCAATGGACAAATATTACATTGTGGTAATACAGATTTACATATTAAAGCACCAATATCCATCATTCCTTGATTGAATTTATTAGTATTGTATAAAGGAGTAATTAATTCTATAATTTTCCATAGTTTTTTTTCTGATATCATATTAATTGTTATATTTTTGATACCATAGTATCGTATTATGATTCTTTTAACATTTCCATCTAAAATAGGAAAAAAATAATTTAATGTTAATGATAAAATAGCACCTGCAGTAGTTCTACCTATTCCTGGTAGTTTAATAATTTGTGAAAATTGTTCAGGAAACTTTGTTTCATATTGATTTTTAATAATTTGCGCTGATTTATATATATTATTTGCTCTAGAATAATATCCTAATCCACTCCATAAGAATAATATTTCATTTAATGAACCAGTACTTAAAATTTTTATATTGGGAAATTTTTTTATAAATTTATTAAAATATGGAATTACTGTTTTAACCGATGTTTGTTGTAGCATAATTTCTGATATCCATACTTTATATAATGTTTTCTTTTTTTGCCATGGAAGATTTTTTCTACCATGGTAATGATACCAATTTAAAATTAATTGTGAAAAAGAATATATTGTCATTATAATAGAGACTCTTTTATTTTTTAAATAAAAACGTTAATATAGATATATTTTACTTTATCATTGATATGTTATTAAATATGAAAAATAATATTTTAACACCGCAATATAATGAAAATGGTAATTTTTTACGTCAAATTCGTAGCTTTGTTTGTCGTAAAGGTCGTATTACTATTTCTCAATCTAGATCAATTAAAAATTATTGGCATTTATTTGGTATTGATTTTCATCCGATATTTTTAAATTTTAATTCTATATTTAATAATAATTTTCCAATTATATTAGAAATAGGATTTGGTACAGGAAAATCTTTAGTAGATACAGCTATTAATTATCCTAAAAAAAATTTTTTAGGTATTGAAGTATATAAATCAGGTATAGGTTCTTGTTTAAGTTATGCTTTTTTTAAAAAAGTTACTAATTTAAAAATTATTTATTATGATGCTATTGAAGTTTTAAATAAGATGATCATGAATAATACACTTCATATGATTCAAATATTTTTTCCTGATCCTTGGCATAAAAAACGTCATCATAAACGAAGAATTATACAAGATATTTTTTTAAAAATAGTATTAAAAAAAATAAAAGTAGGAGGTTTTTTACATATTTCGACTGATTCAGAATCATATGCTTATATGATATTAGATATTATACGGAAAATCCCAAGTTATAGAAATTTATCAGAAGAAAATAATTTTATTGTACGTCCTGATTCTCGTCCTATTACTAAATTTGAAAAAAAAGCACATTTTTTGGGTAATCAAATATTTGATTTAATGTTTATAACTACAAATGAATAAAAAATTACTTTAATGTAAAAAAATTTCAAGAAGTGAATTAAGAAACATTTTTCCTTTTTGTGTTGTTTTCCAATACTTAGGATTATTAATTAAATATCCGTTTTGTATTGCTATGTCAATATATTTTTCTATATTTTCTGATTTTATAAAGGTTTTTTCTTGAAAATGTTTTTTAAATATTGGATTATATAATCTAAAAGTATTCATAAAATATTCAAGTACAATATCTTTATCATTTATTTTCTTAATAGAGTTAAGATAATTTCCACTTAAAAAATCATATGGATTTTTATTTTTGACTATTCTGATAATTTTTCCGTTTTTTTGTGTTATTTTTCCATGCGCTCCACAACCGATTCCTATATAATCTCCAAAATTCCAATAGTTTAAATTATGTTTACATAAAAAATTAGATTGAGAATAAGACGATATTTCATATTTTTTATAACCTGATTGTATCAGTAATTTTTCGCCTTTTTTAAGTATTGTAAGGATAATATTTTCGTCAGGAGTATTAATTTTTTTTGCATAAAATACTGTATTTGGTTCAATCATAAGTTGATACCAAGATATATGTGATGGTTGATAATTAATAATATTTTGTAAATCTAATAATGCTTCTTTTACAGATTGTTTTGGTAAACCATACATGATATCTATATTAGTATTTTTAAATATTTTTTTAGCTATTGTAATAGTATTTATTGCTTCTTTATTAGTATATGTTCGACCTATGTTTATCAGATGTTTAGAATTTAAACTTTGTATACCTAAAGATATTCGATTAATTCCAGAATGTTTATAATATATAAAATCTTTTAATTCCACTGTATTAGGATTAACTTCTATACTAATTTCTAAAGGATAAGAAATATTTATTCTTTTTTTTATACCTTTAATAAGTTTATGTATAGATTCATTTTTAAATAAACTTGGTGTTCCTCCTCCTATAAAAATTGTATTTATTTTTCTATCATGAATAAATTTAATATCATTTTCTAAATCTTGCAATAAATGTTTAATATACATTTCTTCTGGAATATTATTTTTTTGAATATAAGTATTAAAATCGCAATATTCACATTTTTTTAAACACCAGGGTATGTGTACATATATACTCATAGGATTGAATTTATACATAATATTTTACCTGTATAAGAAAAATATTGTATTTATTATTTAATTTTTAAAAATGGCATATCCAATTCTGATCATATTGCTATGAGCAATTAATGATTCTTCTATATCTAAGCTTGTACCTAATGATAAAGTATCAACAGAATGATATTTTTTTTTGAGTTTATAAAAAATATTATTTATTTCTTGGTAATCTATATTTTTTTCTATGATGTTTTTTGTTATTGAAGGAAGAGCCATAATACCTCGAAAACAAAGATTAGGCATAGATATAATACAATCAGCAAGTTCATAACACTCTTCTTCTGAATAAATACCATTTTTATGATTTTCTTTAGAAATATTTATTTGTATTAGTACATTCATGGGTGGTAAATGAATAGGTCGATATTGATTTAACAAAATAGCTATTTTTTTTCGATCAATTGATTGACACCAGGAAAAATTTTTTGCAACTAATTTAACTTTATTAGATTGCAATTTTCCAATAAAATGCCAAATAATTTTTTTATATTTTTTTAATTTTGTAATTTTATCTATACTTTCTTGAATATAATTTTCTCCGAATTCATATTGACCTGATTTAATGGCATTTTCAATATTTTGAATTTTTTGATTTTTACTAACAGCTATAATTTTAATTTTTTTAGATAAAATTTTATTTTTTATAATAATATTTTTAATTTTTTTTTTATATAATTTATGTTTTGATTTATTTTATTCATATTTTTAAATGAAAATATTTTAGGTAAGTAATTTTTTTAAATTTATTGATTTAACCAACTTTCTAATATAATAACAGCAGCAAAAGAATCAATATTCTTTTTTTGTAGAGCTCTAAATCCGCCATTGTAAAAAATGATAGATTTAGCTTCTACCGTAGTTAAACGTTCATCATGTAATTCTACACTGATGTTAAATTTTTGTTTTAATTTATTGGCAAATATTTCTGTTTTTTGTGTTATTGGTTGTTTTGTTCCATCAATATTTAAAGGAAGTCCTACAATGAGTATTTTGGGTTGCCAATATTGTATTAAATTTTTTATAATTATCCAATTAGGAGATCCATTTTTCGCATGTAATTTATCTAAAGCCCTAGCTTTTTTAATTATTTTTTCTCCTACAGAAACTCCAATTTTTTTAATTCCAAAATCAAATCCTAATGCTATCATAGTATTTTTTTCTTAAATTTTTTTCTATGTAATCTATTAACATACCAGTAATGGAAATATTTTGTTCTGATTCAATTTCACAAATACCTGTTGGACTGGTAATATTTATTTCTGTGAGTTTACTTCCTATAATATCTAATCCAACAAAAATTAATCCATTTTTTTTTAAAATAGGAGATAAAAAATTTGCTATTTTAAAATCTGTTTCATTTAATTTTTGTATTTTTGGAATACCGCCAACTGCTAAATTTGCTCTTGTTTCACCACTTTTAGGAATTCTATTAAGACACCAAGGAATTGGATTTCCATTTACAATTAAAATTCTTTTATCACCATATTTTATATCTTTTAAATATTTTTGCACCATACAAAATTTTTTTTCACAATGGGTCATATTTTCTGCAATGACTGAAAAGTTGGTATCATTTTCTGTAATTCTAAAAATATTATTTCCTCCCATAGAATGTAATGGTTTTAAAATAATATCTCGGTGTTTTTTCCAAAAATTTTTTATTTTTATAATATTTCTAGTTACTAAAGTATCAGGTGTAAATCTAGGAAAATCCGATATAAATATTTTTTCATTATAATTACGTAAACTTTGTGGTTTATTTAATACTAATACACCATTTTTTTCTGCATTTTCTAAAATGTAAGTGGAATAGATAAATTCAGTGTTGAATGGAGGATCTTTTCGCATAAGAATAGCGTCAAGAGTGTTTAATGGTATATCTTGTTCATTAATAAATTCAAACCATTTGTTTTTATTTTTTTTTATTTTAATTAATCGCATGATGGCATAAGATTTGCCATTGTTTAAATAAAGATCATTTAATTCCATATAATAAATGATATGACCTCTGTTTTGTGCTTCTAATAATATTGCAAAGCTTGAGTCTTTTTTAATATTAATGGATAAAATAGGATCCATTACTATTCCAATTTTTAAACTTATTTTTTTATGCATATTGTAAATACAAATATTCAATTATATTATGATTAATATTTATTTATTATTCAAAAATAATTCTCTTTAGTCAACTAAAATAATATCTATACTAAATAGATTTACTAATATTTAAATACATATTATTAATTATTCATAATATTACATTATGTTTCAATCATATTGAGAACCAGAATAATTATCAAATCTAGACCAATGTCCATTAAAAGTTAAACGCACAGTTCCAATAGGACCATTTCTTTGTTTACCAATAATAATTTCTGCAATTCCTTTAAAATCGCTATTTTCATGATAAATTTCATCGCGGTATATAAACATTATTAAATCAGCATCTTGTTCTAATGATCCTGATTCTCTTAAATCTGAATTAACTGGTCTTTTATCTGATCTTTGTTCTAAAGATCTATTGAGTTGTGATAGTGCGATAACAGGTACTTGTAGTTCTTTTGCAAGTGATTTTAAAGTTCTAGAAATTTCTGCAATTTCTAGTGTTCTATTATCTGCTAGAGATGGTACTCTCATTAATTGTAAATAATCAACCATAATTAAAGTTAATCCATTATTTTCTCGATAAATACGCCGCGCTCTAGAACGTACTTCACTTGGAGTAAGAGCTGAGGAATCATCAATATAAATATTTTTCTTTTTCAATAATATATTAATCGTACCAGACATACGAGACCAGTCTTCATCATTAAGCTTTCCAGTTCTTATACATGATTGATTCACTCGAGATAAAGAAGCAAGCATACGCATCATAATTTGTTCTCCAGGCATTTCTAAGCTAAATATTAAAACAGGTTTATCATAAATCAGTGCAGCATTTTCACATAAATTCATAGCAAAAGTTGTTTTACCCATAGATGGTCTAGCAGCAATAATGATTAGTTCAGATGGTTGTAATCCTGATGTTTTTTTATTTAAATCTTGATATCCTGTATTAATACCTGTTACTCCATCATGTGGAGATAAGAATAGTTTTTCGATGCTAGCTACAGTTTGATCAAGTATTTGTTCTATATTTTTTGGACCTGAATCTTTTTTAAATCTTTTTTCTGCAATTTTAAATACACTAGATTCTGCATAATCAAGTAATTCTTCACTTTTTCGACCTTTGGTATTATATCCAGCATTAGCTATTTTATTTGCAACTAATATCATTTCTCTAACTATTGCGCGTTCTCTTACTATATCGGCATATGCGATAATATTAGCTGTACTAGGAATATTTTTTGATAATTCTGCTAAATAGGCAAATCTTCCTACACTATCTAATTGTCCTTTTTGTTCTAAAGATTCGGATAATGTAATTAAATCAATAGGATATCCGAGATCTAATAATTTTTTCATCTCTTGAAATATTAAACGATGAGGCTTACTAAAAAAATCATCAGCTACAACATGTTCTGAAACTATATCCCATTGTTCATTATCTAACATAAGTCCACCTAGAACAGATTGTTCAGCTTCTAAAGAATGAGGTGGAATTTTTAATTTATTAATTTGATGTAAATATAATTTATTTTTAGCCATATTTATTGCATATACCAGTATTGATAACATGATTTTAAAATCATATTGTAATATTTTAATAGTATATTATGTACAAAATATGTATTTAATATATATATATTAAAACAATTTTATTAATATTAATGAAAATATTATTTTAAATAATATAAAATAGATATTAATTTTAATGTTTGATTAATTTCTTTTGTAATATTATCTTTTTTTGTTAATTCATGTAGTTTTTTTTTCCATATTGAAGATCCAGGCAGTTGATAAAAAGCTCCTGATAAATGTCTAAAAATTTTTTTATTAAATTTTTTATTTAATATTTTTTCTTCAATATACGGAAGCATATTTTTAATAGATTGAATAATATTACAATTATTATCTTGACAACTAAATATATCTTTATCAACTTGACTTAAAAGATTAGGATTTTTATAAATTGCACGTCCAAGCATTACTCCATCAACATAAGATAAATGTTTTTTTGCTTCTTTGATTGATTTAATTCCTCCATTAATAATAATTTTTAAATGTGGAAAATCATTTTTAATTTGATAAATAAAATTATATTTTAATTTTGGTAAATTTCGATTTTGTTCTGGATTTATTCCTAATAGCCATGCTGTACGGGCGTGAATAATAAAAATTTTACAATCAGTATTTTGGGATATTTCTTTTACAAAATTGCTTAAAAAAAAATAATTATGATTATCAATTCCAATTCTTGTTTTGATGCTAACAGGTAATAAAACATATTTGCTTATTTCATTGATACATTTTATTACAACTGATATTTTATTCATTAAACAGATACCATAACCTGCATTTTGCATATTTATAGAAGGGCATCCAATATTTAAATTAATTTCATTATACCCCATAGTTTCTGCAATTTGAGCACATTTTGCTAAATCTATTGGAATATTTCCTGCTAATTGTATTGCAATAGGATTTTCAATTGGAGAGTTATATATTAATTTTTCAGATTTATTATTAATAATAGAACTTGCACAAATCATTTCAGTATATAAAAGAGCTTTTTTTGTCATTTGACGATAAAAAAAACGACAGTCTTTATCTGTATAATTTAGCATGGGTGCAATGGAAAAACGGTAGTTTGGTATATTTTTCAGTGTATTCATATATTAAAATATTTCTCTTAGAAATTTATAGAATATAAATATAAAATATTTTCTATAAAATATGTTAAAAAATATGAAATTATAATATTATAAGAATAATAATAAATATGTTTAAAATACGATTGTTAAAATATTTTATTATTTATTAAATATAAATATTTTTGTATCTGAATATATTTATTTAAAAAATAAATTTTAGATCTAAACATATTAAAGTTTGTAAAAATGGAGTTTGTAATTATGGCAAGTCGAGGAGTTAACAAAGTTATTTTAATTGGGCATTTAGGTCAAGATCCTGAAGTTCGTTATATGCCTAATGGTAATGCTGTAGTAAATATGACTTTAGCAACATCAGATAATTGGAAAGATAAAAATACTGGAGAAAATAAAGAAAAAACAGAATGGCATCGAATTGTTTTATTTGGAAAATTAGCGGAAATTGCTGGTGAATATTTAAAAAAAGGATCTCAAGTATATATTGAAGGTTCTTTACAAACTAGAAAATGGCAAGATCAAAATGGTTTAGAAAGATATACTACTGAAATTATCGTTAATATTGGTGGTACTATGCAAATGCTTGGCAATCGAAATACTAATTCCTCTTCTACATCCATGAATGATAATTATATTAAAAAATTAAAATCTAAACAATTAGCAAAAAATAATATATCAAAAAATATAGAAAAAAATCATGATGAAAAAGTTTCTTTAAATTCTTCTGAAATTGATTTTGATGATGAAATTCCATTTTAAAATTATGTGTTTATATTTAAAATTTTTAGCCCCAATAATTTTGGGGCTATTATGAAAAAATAATATTATGTAGTCACTTTTTTAATAAAATTAAATATTGTGGAAATAAATTGTTTTTTATGTGAAAGAAATGGTATATGAACTGCATTTTTTATTATTACAGAATAACTATTAGGTAAGTTGTGATTTAGTATTGTAGTTATTTTTTTAGGAACTAAAGTGTCAAGAGAACCATATATACGAAGAGATGGAGTTTTTAAAAATATCATTTCTTCGCGTAAATCTGTTGTACATAATATATCTAATCCATTTTTTAATGCATGTGATTTAGGGTTCGGTGCGGATAATAATATATTTTTTAATTTATGTAATTCATTAACATTATAAGATAAATTAATATTTTGAAAAGATAAAAAATTAATAATAGTATTATGATAATTTATAATTAAATTATTATAAAAATTTTGTAGTATTTCTTTTTTAATTCCAGGCCAATTTTTTTTTTTAAAAAACAAGGAGAAGAAGAAATTGTAATAATTGCTAAAATATAGTTTGGATATTTTAAAGCTAATTGATTAACAATTAATCCACCAATTGACCATCCTAACCAAATAGCATTTTTAGGAAGATAAAAATGTAATAAGTATATTATTTCATTTAGTGACATAGATTTTAAATGTAAATTTTTTCCAAATCCTGGTAAATCAATTATATATAATTTAAAATGTATATCTAATTCTTTAATAATACAATTCCATATTCTAGAATCTATTCCCCATCCATGTAAAAATACTAAGTTAATTTTTCCATTTCCTATAATATTCCAATGAAATATTTTCATATTTTTTATTTTTGTAATAATAAAATTTTATTTAATGATTTTATAAAGTATTATCTTATACTTGTATTTGTTCTTATATATCAGTAAAATTATTTATTCATTTTATTGATATTATATAAATAAATTATTATGATTACTATTTCTCCTAGTGCACAAAATTATTTTGTATCTCTTCTTTTAAAAGAACCAAAAGGTACACAAATACGTGTATTTATTTTAAATCCGGGAACGCCTTATGCAGAATGCGGTGTTGCATATTGTTTAGAAAATGAAATTGAAAAATCAGATGTTAAATTTAAATATGATAACTTTTATATTTATGTAAACAAATTAATTGTACCATATTTAAAAAATGCTGAAATTGATCTTATTATTGATAAATTAGGTTCTCAATTAACTTTAAAAGCTCCTTATTCTAAAACGAACTTTTTTAAAAAACAATCATCATTGGAATCAGATATTGAAGAGTTTTTAAATACAGACATTAATCCTCATTTATTATCTCATAAAGGCCGTGTTCATTTATTAAAGATTGTTAAAGAAAAAATTGCTATTATAAAATTTAGTGGTGGTTGTAATGGTTGTTCTATGATTGCAGTAACTTTAAAGAATACAATTGAAAAAAAATTATTGTCTCGTTTTCCTCAATTAAAAGAAATTCGTGATGAAACAGATCATTTACACGGTGTGCATTCATTTTATTAATTTTTCTATATTTAATAATTTTTTACAATATGCTCTTTTAGGTTATTAACAACAAAAATATAATTTTAATGAGTATATATGTTTAATTTAAACCATGAAACAGAATTAAATAAAAGACGTACATTTGCAATTATTTCTCATCCTGATGCTGGTAAAACTACGATCACCGAAAAAATGTTATTATTAGGAAAAATTATTCGAACTGCTGGTACTATTAAAGGGCGTGGAAATGGAAAATTTGCAAAATCAGATTGGATGAAAATTGAGAAAGAACGAGGAATTTCTGTAACTACTTCTGTTGTTCAATTTACATATAAAAATATTTTAATAAATTTATTAGATACACCAGGTCATGAAGATTTTTCAGAAGATACATATCGTATTCTTACAGCTGTAGATTGTTGTATTGTAATTATTGATGCTGCAAAAGGAATAGAAGAACGAACACAAAAATTAATTAATGTTACTCGTATTAATAAAACTCCTATTATTACTTTTATTAATAAATTAGATCGTGATAGTCGAGAACCTATTGAGTTAATTGATGCAATTGAAAAAGAATTTGAATTATCTTGTATTCCTATTACATGGCCTATTAGTTGTGGAAAAAATTTTAAAGGTGTATATCATATTTATGATAAAATATTAAACTCATATGATAATATGATAGAACAAAAAAATTTTTATTTTCCAATTAAAGATTTTTCTCATTTATTTACCATGTTATTAAAAAAAAATATTGATTCAAATTTATCATTAAAAATATGTGAAGAATTAGAATTAATTAATCATATATATCCTATATTTGATAAAAACAACTTTTTAAAAGGTGATATAACACCTATTTTTTTTGGTAGTGCATTAAAAAATTTTGGTATTAACCATTTGTTAATGAGTTTAATCAATTGGGCGCCTTCTCCTCTTTCTCGTCAAAGCAATAAACGAATAGTTTGTCCAAAAGAAAAAAACTTTACTGGTTTTATATTTAAAATTCAAGCTAATATGGATTTAAAACATCGTGATCGTATAGCATTTATGAGAATTGTTTCTGGTCAATATCAAAAGGGAATAAAATTGAGGCATGTAAGAATAAAAAAGGATATAATTATTTCTGATGCACTTTCTTTTGTTGCAGGTGATAGATTTTTAATTGATCACGCTTATCCTGGTGATGTAATTGGTTTACATAATCATGGAACTATTAAAATTGGCGATACTTTTACACAAGGAGAAGAAATTAAATTTATTGGTATACCTAGTTTTGCTCCTGAAATATTTCGTTCAATTATTTTAAAAAATCCTCTTCAAAAAAAACAGTTAAAAAAAAGTTTAGTACAATTATCAGAAGAAGGAGCTGTACAAGTATTTTATCCTATTGTAAATAATTATATAATTTTAGGAGCAATAGGTACTTTACAATTTGATGTAGTTATTCATCGATTAAAAGTTGAATATAAAATAGATGCAATATATAAAAAAGTTAATATTGTTTTGGCTCGTTGGATTTCATCTGATAGTCCTGATAGTATAAATTTGTTTATCAAAAAAAATAGTTCTTGTATAGCATTAGATAATATTAATCATTTAATATATCTTGCGCCAAATATTATAAATTTAAATATGGTAATGTCTCGATATCCAGATATTATATTTAATCAAATTAAAGAGCATTAATATTTTATATAAAAATATTAATTATATTTATTTTATATCATTATATGAGATAAGAAATGAAACGAGTTTTTTTAATGATTTTAGATTCTTTTGGGATAGGTTCTAGTCATGATGCGGATAAATTTAATGATGTTGGGTCTAATACATTTGGCCATATAGCAGAGGCATGTTTTTTAGGAAAGGCAAACGTTGAACGGAGAGGAAATTTATATATTCCTAATTTAATGAAATTAGGTATAGCAAATGCTTTTAAAGAATCTACTGGTCAATTTCCATTAGGCTTAAATAAAACTACAAATATAATTGCTAGTTATGGATATGCAAGTGAAATTTCTTCTGGAAAAGATACTACTTCAGGTCATTGGGAAATTGCAGGAGTTCCAGTATTAGATAATTGGTTCTATTTTAAACAAAAAAATAATAGTTTTCCTGTAAAAATATTAAAAGCAATTTTAAAAGAATCAAATTTGTCAGGTTTTCTTGGAAACTGTCATGCATCTGGTACTGATATTTTATTAAATTTAGGTGAAGAACATATAAAAACAGGAAATCCTATTTTTTATACTTCATCCGATTCTGTTTTTCAAGTAGCTTGTCATGAAGTTTATTTTGGATTATCTAAACTTTATAAATTATGTGAAAATATTAGAATTATTTTAGATAAAAATCATTATAATATTGCAAGAGTTATCGCTAGACCTTTTATTGGTGATACGGCATTAAAATTTCAACGCACAGGTAATAGACGTGATTTATCTTTAAAACCTTTTCAAAAAACTGTAATGGAAAAATTAATTGAAGAAAAAAATGGTAAAGTTATTGCTGTTGGTAAAGTATCTGATATTTATGCAGGAGTTGGGATTAGTAAATCAGTTAAAGCAGTTGGTTTAAATGAATTATGTAATAAGACTATTGAAGAAATAAAATCATCAAGTAATAATACACTGGTTTTTACTAATTTTGTAGATTTTGATTCATCTTGGGGTCATCGGCGTGATGTTTCAGGATATGCTAAGGGGCTTGAATTTTTTGATTCTAGATTATTAGAGATTATTAATTTAGTTAAAAAAGAAGATTTATTAATTATAACTGCAGATCATGGTTGTGATCCTACTTGGATAGGTACAGATCATACTAGAGAAAATATTCCTATACTAATTTATTCTCCAAGTATAAATAGTCATTGTTTAGGTCATCGTACAACTTTTTCTGACATAGGTCAAACAATTGCAAAGCATTTTTGTTTATCGAGTATGCAATATGGAATAAATATGGTTTAAAGTTTTTAAATAGTAATAATAGTTGTATAAAAAAGGAAAACAATTAGTGTCTACTCCTCATATTAATAGTAAAAAAAATGATTTTTCAAAAATAGTTTTAATGTGTGGTGATCCTATACGGGCGAAGTATATAGCTGAAAATTATTTAAAAGATTATCACCAAATCAACAATACTCGTTTAATGCTTGCTTATACTGGATATTTTAAAAATAAAAAAATTTCTATTATGAGCCATGGTATTGGTATACCATCTGCTATTCTTTATGTAAAAGAATTAATTTTAGAATATAAGGTAAAAAAAATTATTCGGGTTGGAACCTGCGGTACTATTAATCATAATATTGCATTACGTGATATTATTATAAGTATGGGTGCTTGTACTGATTCAAAAGTAAACAGAATAAATTTTAATAATCATGATTTTTCTGCAATTGCAGACTTTCATATGTTATACAATGCAGTAAAAATTGCGAAAAAAATAAATATTAAAGTTCATGTTGGTAATTTTTTTACAACAGATTCTTTTTATAATGATGATAAAAAGATGTTAAATATTTTGAATAAATATAATATTCTAGGAATAGACATGGAGACTTCAGGAATTTATGCAGTAGCTTCTGAATTAAATGCAAAAGCATTGTCAATATGTACTGTTTCTGATCATATAATTAAGAAAGAAAAAGTTTCTTCTAAAGATAGAGAATCAGGCTTTAATGATATGATTAAAATTGCTTTAGAATCTACTTTATTAGATGATGAAATAATATAATTTTTTGGTGAGAAAGGGATTCGAACCCTTGATACGTTTCCATATACACGCTTTCCAGGCGTGCTCCTTAAGCCTCTCGGACACCTCACCATAAATATATAAATATAGTAATATAATAATCTAAAAGAATAAAATACGTCAAGTCATTTTATAAAAATAACTTTTTTATAAAGAAAGAATATAATAATTTAATTTTATAATGTATATTATACATTCTAATAATTTCTTCTTTGATACAAATTTCAATATATACTTTTATAATGTTTTTATTTATGATAATTAATAATTTTTAATGAATTATATTAATATATAATATTTTAAATAATTTATTTTTAATATGCGTTTACGTCCTGCCAGCAAATTATTGCTGAGCATTGGTGTTATTCACGAGTTATTTTAGCAATTAGTAATAAAAAAATGGCAGAAAAGCGAAATATTTTTCTTATTGGACCTATGGGTGCTGGAAAAAGCACTATTGGTCGTGAGTTATCTAAACAATTAAATATGGATTTTTATGATTCAGATCATGAGATTGAAAAACGTACTGGTGCTGATATAAATTGGGTGTTTGATGTAGAAGGTGAGAGTGGTTTTCGTGAACGAGAACGTAAGATTATTAATGAATTGACAAATAAATATGGTATTGTTCTTGCAACAGGGGGAGGTTCAATTAAATTTAAAGAAAATCGTAATATTTTATCATCTCGTGGAATAGTTATATACTTAGAAACAACGATTGACAAACAATTATTAAGAACAAAAAGAGATAAAAAAAGACCGTTGTTACAAGTAAATACTGCAAGTCGTATTATATTAGAAAAATTAGCTTATGAACGTAATTGTTTATATGAAGAAATTGCAGATATTGTAGTTCAAACAGATGATCAAAGTGCTAAATCTGTAGCTTATTATATTATAAATTTATTAGAGAAGATGTAAATAATATACTTAGAATAAAATCATAAATGGAGTATAAAAACTTTGGAAAAGATTAATGTTATTCTAGGAAAGCGAAGTTATCCTATTAGTATAGGATCCGGTATTCTTCAAGAAGATAATATTTTTTGGCCTTTAGAACCTGGCAATCAAGCTATGTTGGTAACGAATAAGACGCTAGCTAATCTTTTGAAAGATACAGTTTTTTATCATTTAAGAAAATCAGGTATAAGAGTAGATCAAGTGATTCTATCTGATGGTGAGCAGTATAAAACATTAAATGAAATGGAATTAATTATTTCATCATTATTAGAAAAAAAACATGCTCGTGATACTACTTTAATTGCTTTGGGTGGGGGAGTTATAGGTGATTTAACTGGTTTTGCAGCATCTGTTTATCAACGCGGTGTGCGTTTTATTCAAATTCCTACTACTCTTTTATCACAAGTAGATGCTTCAGTAGGTGGAAAAACAGCTGTTAATCATTTACTTGGTAAAAATATGATTGGATCTTTTTGGCAGCCATCGTCTGTAATTATTGATATTGATTGTTTAAGTACGTTACCATTTAATGAGTTAATTTCAGGGATCGCGGAAGTAATAAAATATGCTATTCTTTTTGATGCTTGTTTTTTTGAATGGATTGAAAAAAATATTGATCAATTATTAACACTAAATCATAAAGCCATATCATATTGTATTAAAAAATGTTGCGAGTTAAAAGCTAATTTAATTTCTTCTGATGAAAGGGAAAATAATTTAAGAGCATTATTAAATTTTGGACATACATATGGTCATGCTATTGAAGTTCATACTGGTTATGGTAGCTGGTTACATGGTGAAGCGGTATCAGTTGGTATGATTATGGCTGCACGAACTTCAGAATTATTAGGTTATTTAGATAAAAATGATTTTAAACGAATATTATTTTTACTAAAAAAAACTGGTTTACCTGTTAAAGGACCAAAAAATATGTCTGCTGCTTCTTATCTTCCTTATATGATAAGAGATAAAAAAGTTATTTCAGGGGAAATTAGATTAGTTTTACCATTATCTATTGGAAAAGCCAAAATTATATCCGGTATTGATAAAAATATTATTTTAACTTCTATTAAATATTCTCAATAAATTTTATTTTACATTATGTATTAAATATATAATATGAAAAATACAATAAGTTTAAATAAATATATATTGAAATATAAAAATTATAGTATTTTTTGTTTTAATATTTATATTTATCAAGTATAATTTTATCATAAATAATATTTTATATTATTTTAAAAAATATTCTATTTTAGAATATAGTTTTCATTTTTTATAGAATTTTAGATTATAAAAATTTTTTAATTTTTTTATTATATCGAAAATTTTTTATTTATAGTACAATCTTAATATTTTATTGGTTGTACTATTAATGCTTTTAAAATAATATAAAAATAGGAAAATATAGTGAAAAAATTTTTTTTAGCTCCATCAATTTTATCTGCTAATTTTGCACGTTTAGGAGAAGATATACAAGATGTTATCAATGCTGGTGCAGATTTAATACATTTTGATGTTATGGATAATCATTATGTACCTAATTTAAGTATAGGTCCAATGGTTTTAGAATCATTACGTAATTATAATATTAACATCCCTATTGATGTACATTTAATGGTAAAACCAGTAGATAATTTAATTCCTCAATTTGCTAAAGCTGGAGCGACTTTTATTACATTTCATCCAGAATCAACTTATGATATCGAACGCACTATTAATTTAATTAGAGATCATGGATGTAAAGTAGGGCTAGCGTTTAATCCTTCTACACCGCTTTCTTTTCTTGATTATACTATGAAAAAGCTAGATTTAATTTTATTAATGTCAGTGAGTCCAGGATTTAGTAATCAATCATTTATACTATCTACTATTAATAAATTACGTGAAGTACGAAAACGTATTGATTCTTATGCATCTAATATTCTTTTACAAGTAGATGGAGGGGTAAAATTAGATAATATTTCTGAAATATCATTTGCTGGTGCAAATGTTTTTGTTATGGGTTCAGGTATATTTCAATATCCAGATTACAAAATAATCATTGATAAAATTCGTCAAGAATTAAAAAATTCTTATTTTAGAGCTATTCATTAATTTATAGATTGATTAGGGTTAATATGATTGATTCTAAACCAATATTATTTAGTGCAGTACAACCTTCTGGTCAATTAACTCTTGGTAATTATATTGGCACTATACGCCATTGGTCTAAAATGCAAGATGATTATGAGTGTTTATATTGTATTGCCGATTTACATGCATTAACCACATTAAATAATCAAACATTTTTAAATGAATCTATATTAGATACTATCGCTTTATATTTAGCATGTGGAATAGATCCAAATAAAAGTATTATTTTTATACAATCTCATGTTGTTCAGCACTGTCAATTAAATTGGATCTTAAATTGTTTTAGTAATTTTAGTGAGTTATTTAGAATGACACAATTTAAATCAAAAAAAAATAATAATACTATAAATCAAACAAATCTAGGTATATTTACTTATCCTATATTAATGGCAGCAGATATTTTATTGTATCAAACTAATTTTGTTCCAGTTGGCAAGGATCAAAAGCAGCATTTAGAATTAGTACGTGATATAGCAAATCGTTTTAATTTTATATACAATGGTATTTTTACTGTTCCAGTTCCTTTAATTCATAAATATGGTTCTAAAATTATGTCTTTATTAGAACCAAAAAAAAAGATGTCTAAATCAGATAAAAATCAAAATAATACAATATTTTTACTTGATACAGAAGAGTCTATTTTATTAAAAATTAAAAATGCTATAACTGATTCAGAAAAACCTGCTAAAATATATTATGATATCGAAAAAAAATCTGGTATTTCTAATTTATTAGATATTTTATCTGCTATTACTAATAAAAAAATTTCTTGTTTAGAAAAAGAGCTAGAAGGAATGAGGTATTCTGAATTTAAAAATATTCTTGCAATTACATTATGTAATTTTTTATCTAAAATAAAAGATTCTTATTTATACTATAGGAATAATACAGTGTACTTAAAAGAAGTTGCATATAATGGATCCATACAAGCTCGTTTAAAAGCTGATTTAACTTTAAATAAAATATATTCAAAATTAAAATTTCTTACTATTTCTTAAATAAACCAGAATTATTTATTTTTTCTAGTTTATTTAGTAGATATTTTTAAAAAAAATATATTTTTTATATTTATAACAATATTTTTTTGACAAAAAATATATTATTTAAATAAATTAATATAGATATTAAAAAAACTATTGCATAAAATATATTGGTACTTATTAAAGTTGTATATAAACCATATTTTTGTACAATAGGACTCGTAACAATAAATGTCAATAATGTACCAATAGTACCAAATAATAAAATAATATTTATTATTTTAGGAGAGGGTTTTTGAGTTTCTAAAGAAGCTAAGGTAATAATTATAGTATAAATTGCGCTAGAAAAAAAACCTAAACTAATTATAATATACTTTAATATTAAATAATTAGTATTATGAATAAAATAATACATTAGTATTGTCGATAGACCTGTAAGTACAATAAAAACATGATTTAGATTAAAAAATTTAATAACAATACTAAAAAACCACATTCCAATCATATATGACATCCAAAAATGACTGACTAGAGTCGCAGTATTTTGAATATTTATATTTATTATTTTAGTAGTATATTGTGGAATCCAAGAAATAAATCCTAATTGTCCTAAAATATATAATAATGCTGATATTGATAATAGGAATATATTTAATCCCCATTTTTCTATATTTTCTTGATTTTCTTTATTTTTTTTTATTAATTTTGGAAATTTTAAATTTAATGAAAAAATCATAATTAATGCATAAATACTACCTATAACAATATAAATCCAGTACCATAATATTTTTTTTTCTAATAAATATACAGTAATCATTGGAAATATCATACCAGACATACTAAAAAAAGAATCGGTAATTAATAATTTAGAACCTCTTTCTGTACCTGAATACAAGTAAGTAATAATAAATGTACCAATAGACATTGTAATACCACTAACTAATCCTAGTATAAATAGATTAATAGAAAAAAATAGTATGTTATGAGTATATAACATTCCTATAGTGGCTATCATGGTAAGTATAAAACCAAACATAATTTGTATTTTTAGTGATATTATTTCCATTAGCCATGCATTCATTAGAATAGCAATTAATATACCAGCGTTTAAAAAGGTAAATGTATTACTCATTTTTGATATAGAAAGATGAAAATAATTTGCAATATTACCCATAATCATGCCAGTAACTACAATTAATGCTCCAGTGAAAGCATATGAAAAAAAACTAATCCATGTAAGTCCTATTTGATTAATGTTTTTCATGATTTTATCACCTACTTTTAAAAATATTTAAAAAACATGAAGATTATTCTCAAATTATTAAGATATTTTCATGAAAATAAATAATTCTTTTATATTACATTAAAAAAATTAGTTTAAATGTATTTAGATATAATGTATATTTTATTTTTTATATAAATTAATATATATAAAATATAAATAATATTTTTATAAAATACTTTAAAATAATTATATATTATATCTTTTATAAAATATTTATTTTTTATTAGTACAATTAGAATTTTCCATAAAAATATTTTTATTTTTTATTTTATTTTTTGATCAAAAATTTTTATATATTCTAAATAATAGTATTGAAAAATTTGATGTTGATTAAATATCATTCATGGCAAGAGTATATAGTGTTATTATATTTTTTTCAGTACAATATGTATTAAAATTAATTATAATCAATAAAATAGATAAATAAATTATCATGCAAGATTTATATTATAATAATTTTTATTTCTTATACATTAATTTATAATTTATATATTTATTATTATTTAAAAATAAATATAATAAGAATAATATTTTAATATAATTATAAAATACTTCATGTATTTTCGGAGTTATCATGATACTTCTATTATTAAAAAGAATAATATTATTTTTCATAATATTATATATTCCACAATCACTTTCTGAATTTTCTTCACTTACGACACCTTTAGAACCTGTTTCTCAAAAACAATCATTTTTTGATAATCATGATGAAAAATTAAGCTATTCATTAGGTGTTTCTCTGGGTGATTATATAAATCAATCTTTTGAAAAACAAAAAAAAATAGGTATTCCATTAAATAAATCTCAATTATTACTAGGAGTGCAAGATGCTATTTTAAATAAATTAAAATTATCTAATGATGAAATTGTTTCAAATCTTAAAGAACTGGAAGTAAAACTTAAGTATTTTGCAAAAATTGAATTAGAAAAAGATGCTCAGAAAAATCTGAGAGAAGGTGAATTATATATGAATAAATTTTCTCATATGAAAGGTGTTCAAAAAACATCTACTGGTCTTTTATATTTTATTAAAGAAAAAGGTGAAGGTATAAAAATAACAAACAATACTAAAATTACTGTTCATTATAAAGGGACGTTAGTCAATGGTACAGAATTTGATAATTCATATATAAGAAAAAAACCTGTATCATTTTTTTTAAAAGATGTAATATTAGGATGGCAAGAAGGTTTAAAATATATTATGAAAGGCGGTAAAATTAAATTAGTTATACCACCACATTTAGCATATGGTGAAAAAGGAATAAATTTAATTCCAGGAAATTCCACTATTATTTTTGATATTGAATTATTAGATGTTATTGAAGAGGTATAAGTATAAATACAAATTGACTATCTCTTGTTATATTATGATAAATTAATCTATTTTAAATAAATTTATATATATTCAGGTATCATATGCTGAAAATTAGTTATACAATCTTAGTTACTGGTTCTGCTTATGGTACGCAGAATGCAAGTAGTGCTTTTTTATTTTGTAAATCTATTATTAAACTCAATCATATTTTATATAGTATTTTTTTTTACTGCGACGGTGTATATAATTCAAATAGAATGATTCAACCAGCTGTAGATGAGTTTAATTTAATGCAAGCATGGAAAATGTTAAATAAAAAATACAATATAAAATTATATGTTTGTATTAGTTCAGCTTTAAGACGAGGGATTATTGAAGATAAAAAAAATTCTGGACTAGATATAGAAAAAGGTAATATTGATACTAGTTTTCAAGTGAGTGGATTAATAGAATTAGCTGATTCTATACAAAAATCTGATCGTACAATTCAATTTTAATCTAAAATATAAATTATAAAATGAAGTTAATTTCTTTTGTATTTTCTTATGTTCCACATGGTACTAGTTTTGGTCGCGAAGGATTAGATGCTATTTTAGGTACTTCTTTAATAATGACTAAAATTAATGTTTTTTTCATTGGAGATGGAGTTTTTCAGTTAATCAAAAATCATAAAACAAAAAATATTTTAGCACGTAATTATGTATCTTCTTTTCCTATTTTATCTTTATATAATATTACAAATTTTTATTGTTGTAAAAAATCATTACAAGAAAGAGGTTTAAAGTATCATATTGACTTTATATTGAAAATAAAAATTTTAGAATTAGATATATTGCGTGTTAAATTAGAAAATTGTGATTGTATTATAAACTTTTAAGGTATCAAGATGTTACATACTTTAATGCAATCTCCTTTTAAAGCAAATATTTCATTAATGATTAATATGCTTAAAAAATCTGATGATTTTTTAGCATTACAAGATGGAGTATTAATTTCGTTAAATAGTAATATTTTTTTAAAAAGTATAATATTTTCTAATGCTGGTTTATATGTATTAAAAGAAGATGTCTATGCTCGTGGATTAGATAAAAATATTTCTAGTAAATTTCAATTGATAGATTATATACATTTTGTTTCATTAACAATAAAAAATAAAAAACAGATGAACTGGTAATAAAATTTTTTATTTATTTTCATTATTGTAAGTCCAATCTTAAAACTCAATTTAATAACTTATTATCTTCACTATATTAATATTTATTCAAAAAAAATTAATGATAAAATAGGAGTTTTTATGGCCACAGTCAATCAATTGGTCCGTAATCCTCGTTCACATAAAGTAACGAAAAGTAATGTTCCAGCTTTATCTAGTAGTCCTCAAAAACGTGGTGTTTGTATTAGAGTATATACAACTACACCGAAAAAACCTAATTCTGCATTACGTAAAGTATGTCGTGTAAGATTAACAAATGGTTTTGAGGTAACTGCTTATATCGGTGGAGAAGGGCATAATTTACAAGAACATTCTGTTATTTTAATCAGAGGTGGAAGAGTAAAAGATTTACCCGGAGTACGTTATCATATTGTTAGAGGAGCGCTAGATTGTGCAGGAGTAAAAGAGCGAAAAAAAGGTCGTTCTAAATATGGAGTAAAAAAACCTAAAAAATAAAGATATAATATTTAAAATTTTTAAATAAAAAATAATTTAAAATAAATATCATTATCTCAGCATATTGGAGTTTTTATGCCACGTCGTCGAATTATAGGTTCTCGTAAAATATTACCAGATCCGAAATTTTCTTCAGAATTATTAGCAAAATTTATTAATATTTTAATGATAGATGGTAAAAAATCTATTGCAGAACATATTGTATATGCTGCACTTAAAAATCTTTCAAAACGTATAGATAAAAAAGAATTAGAAGCTTTTGAAATAGCTTTAGAACATGTTCGACCAACAGTAGAAGTAAAATCTCGTCGCGTTGGTGGTTCTACTTATCAAGTACCAGTAGAAGTTCGACCAGTGAGAAGAAATGCACTAGCCATGCGCTGGATTGTAGAATCTGCACGTAAAAGAGGAGATAAATCAATGTCTCTTCGTTTATCTAATGAGTTACATGATGCAGTCGATAACAAAGGAGCGGCAGTAAAAAAAAGAGAAGAAGTACATCGGATGGCAGAAGCCAATAAAGCGTTTGCACATTATAGATGGTAATTTTAGGACTATTAAGTATTAAGAGATTTTATATTTTTAGTTTTTTAATTTAATATGATTTATAAAGTACTAAATTATAAAAAATTTAACATAAGAGAAAGATAATGGCTCGTATAACACCTATTTCTCGGTATCGTAACATTGGTATTAGTGCCCATATTGATGCAGGTAAGACAACTACAACAGAAAGAATTTTATTTTATACTGGGATTAACCATAAAATTGGTGAAGTACATGATGGTGCTGCTACCATGGATTGGATGGAGCAAGAACAAGAAAGAGGTATTACTATTACATCAGCAGCTACTACTGCATTTTGGAGTGGTATGGCTAAGCAATTTAAGTCTCATAGAATTAATATTATTGATACGCCAGGGCATGTAGATTTTACTGTAGAAGTAGAACGTTCAATGCGTATTTTAGACGGTGCGGTAATGGTATATTGTGCTGTTGGTGGTGTACAACCTCAATCAGAAACAGTTTGGCGACAGGCAAATAAATATAATGTACCTCGTATTGCTTTTATTAATAAAATGGATCGTATGGGTGCAAATTTTTTAGAAGTTGTTAAACAGATAAAAAAAAAATTAGGAGCAAATCCTGTTCCTTTACAATTAGCGATTGGTTCAGAAGAAAATTTTACAGGTATTATAGATCTTATTAAGATGAAATCTATTTATTGGAAGGAATCAGATCAGGGTGTGACTTTTACATATGATAAAATTCCTGAAGAAATGCAATTTTTAGCAGATAAATGGCATAAAAATTTAATAGAATCTGCAGTAGAATCTAATGAAGATTTAATGGAAAAATATTTAAATGGTACTATAATTTCTGAAGACGAAATTAAATCTGAATTAAGAAAGCGTTCTTTAAACAATGAAATAACGTTAGTGACATGTGGTTCAGCTTTTAAGAATAAAGGAGTTCAAGCATTATTAGATGCGATCATTGAATATTTACCTGCACCTAATGATGTTCAAGATATTAAAGGAATATTAAGTGATGAAAATAGTACTTTTTCGATTAGATCTTCTAATGATCAAGAGCCATTTTCAGCTTTAGCATTTAAAATTTCTACAGATCCTTTTGTTGGTAATTTAACTTTTTTCAGGGTATATTCTGGAGTGGTTAAATCAGGTGATACTGTTTTTAATTCTGTCAAATCTCAACGGGAGAGATTTGGTAGGATTGTTCAAATGCATGCAAATAAAAGAGAAGAAATTAAAGAAGTATACTCAGGTGATATAGCAGCTGCAATTGGTTTAAAAAATGTTACTACAGGTGATACTTTATGTGATCTTAATCAACCAATTATTCTTGAAAAAATGGATTTTCCAGAACCTGTTATATCTATTGCAGTTGAACCTAAAACTAAAATAGATCAAGAAAAAATGAGTTTAGCATTGGGTCGATTGGCTAAAGAAGATCCTTCTTTTAAAGTTAGAACTGATCAGGAATCTAATCAAACAATTATTTCTGGTATGGGTGAATTACATTTAGAAATTATTATTGATCGTATGAAACGAGAGTTTAGTGTTGAGGCTAACATTGGTCAACCTCAAGTTGCATATCGTGAGACAATTCTGAACAAAGTATCTGATATTGAAGGTAAACATATTAAACAATCTGGTGGAAGAGGTCAGTATGGTCATGTTGTAATTGAAATTTTTCCATTAGAACCGGGTGGTACTGGATATTTATTTATTAATGATATTAAAGGTGGTGTGATACCTGGTGAATATATTTCTGCAATTGATAAAGGTATCCAAGAACAATTAAAATATGGTCCATTAGCTGGATATCCTGTAGTAGATATTGGTGTTCGTTTATATTTTGGTTCTTATCATGATGTAGATTCTTCTGAATTAGCATTTAAATTAGCAGCTTCGATTGCTTTTAAAAAGGGGTTTAAAAAAGCAAAACCAATATTATTAGAGCCTATTATGAAAGTAGAAGTAGATACACCAGATGATTATATGGGTGATGTAATAGGTGATTTAAATCGTCGTAGAGGTGTGATTGAAGGAATGGAAAATCTTTCAATAGGAAAAATTATTAATGCACGAGTTCCTCTATCTGAAATGTTTGGTTATGCTACTGATCTTCGTTCGCAAACTCAAGGACGAGCTTCTTATTCTATGGAATTTTTAAAATATGTAGAAGCACCATTTCATATTGCAAATAATATTATTGAAAAACGAGATAAATAAAAATATTTTATTATATATAATATGCAATATTTCCTTAATAATATATTCTAGAGATTAAAAAGATGTCTAAAGAAAAATTTCAACGATTAAAACCACATATAAATGTTGGTACTATTGGTCATGTTGACCATGGAAAAACTACATTAACAGCTGCTATTACTACTGTTTTAGCAAAAAAATATGGAGGTTCAGCACGTGCTTTTGATCAAATAGATAATGCTCCAGAAGAAAAGGCAAGAGGGATAACTATTAATACTTCTCATGTAGAGTATGATACTTCATTAAGACATTATGCTCATGTTGATTGTCCAGGACATGCTGATTATATTAAGAATATGATTACAGGTGCTGCTCAAATGGATGGTGCTATTTTAGTTGTTGCTGCAACTGATGGTCCAATGCCTCAGACAAGAGAGCATATTTTACTTGGCAGACAAGTGGGTGTACCATATATTGTTGTTTTTTTAAATAAGTGCGATATGGTAGATGATGAAGAATTATTGGAATTAGTAGAAATGGAAGTTAGAGATTTATTAACACAATATGATTTTCCAGGTGATGATACACCAATTATTCGGGGATCAGCATTAAAAGCATTAGAAGGTGATGCACATTGGGAAGAAAAAATTGTTGATTTAGCAAAATTTTTAGATACTTATATACCAGAGCCTAAACGTGCAATTGATCAGCCTTTTTTATTACCTATAGAAGATGTTTTTTCTATTTCGGGAAGAGGTACTGTAGTTACTGGAAGAGTAGAAAAAGGTGTCATTAAGGTTGGTGAAGAAGTTGAAATTGTAGGGATTAAAAAAACATCTAAAACTACATGTACTGGTGTAGAAATGTTTAGAAAATTATTAGATGAAGGTCGTGCAGGAGAGAATGTCGGAGTCTTATTAAGAGGTACAAAGCGTGATGAAATTGAACGTGGGCAAGTATTAGCAAAGCCGGGTAGTATTCATCCTCATACAACATTTGAATCTGAAGTTTATGTTTTATCTAAAGAAGAAGGTGGTCGTCATACGCCTTTTTTTAAAGGATATCGTCCACAATTTTATTTTAGAACGACTGATGTAACAGGTTCCATTGAATTACCAGAAGGTGTAGAAATGGTGATGCCAGGAGATAATATAAAAATGGTTATTACTTTAATTAATCCAATTGCAATGGCAGAAGGATTACGATTTGCTATACGAGAAGGTGGTCGTACTGTGGGAGCTGGAGTAGTGTCTAAAGTTTTAAGTTGATTTTTATTATATTTTTTTTTATACTAAATTGAATTTATTAAGAAAAGAGTATATATGCTCTTTTCTTGAATGATAATTTCGCAGTCTATTAAAATACTCCTAATAAAGGAGTTATAATAACTAATTACATCTATTTTCTATATTAAAAGAAAATGGGGTCATATTTTAGTGTGTATATAATTGGAGTTCTGGTCTAATGCAGAACCAAAGAATTCGTATTCGTTTAAAAGCTTTTGATCATAGATTAATTGATCAATCCACTGCAGAAATTGTAGAAACAGCAAAAAGAACAGGTGCTCAAGTGCGTGGACCTATTCCTCTTCCGACTCGTAAAGAGCGGTTTACTATTTTAATTTCTCCTCATGTTAATAAAGATGCGCGTGATCAATATGAAATTCGTACCCATAAGCGCTTGATTGATATTGTAGAACCTACTGAAAAAACTGTTGATGCACTGATGCGTTTAGATCTTGCTGCTGGTGTAGATGTGCAAATCAGCCTAGGTTAATCAAAATGGATACATGATTAAGGGGTTGAAAATATGATTGGTTTAATTGGAAAAAAGATTGGAATGACTCGTATTTTTACTGAAGAAGGAATTTCTATTCCGGTAACAGTAATTGAAATTAAAGAAAATCGTATTACACAAATTAAAAATATGAATACTGATCGATATTGTGCTATTCAAGTGACTACTGGTATAAAAAAAACAAATAGATTAAAAAAACCAATTTCAGGACATTTTTTAAAATCGGGAGTATTACCTGGTCGTGGTTTATGGGAATTTAGGATTAACGATAATCAAAAATTTACAGTAGGTCAAAAAATTAATATTAATCTTTTTTTAGATGTTAAAAAAGTAGATATAACGGGTATTTCTAAAGGTAAAGGTTTTTGTGGAACAGTAAAGCGTTGGAATTTTCATACGCAGGATGCAACACATGGAAATTCTTTATCACATAGAGTGCCAGGTTCAATTGGTCAAAACCAAACGCCAGGTAGGGTATTTAAAGGAAAAAAAATGGCAGGGCATTTAGGTAATACTCGTGTAACCATACAAAGCTTAAAGATCGTACGAATTGATCAAAATCGCAATTTACTTTTAGTAAAAGGTGCTGTTCCTGGTGCTACTGGTAGTAATCTTATTGTTAAAAAAGCTATTAAGATTTAAGGATTGAGGAATAAAGTATGGAATTAGTAGTTAAAGACGTACAGAGTGTTCTTAATGTTTCTGAAACTATTTTTAATCGTGATTTTAATGAACCTTTAATTCACCAAGTTGTTATTGCTTATTCAGCATCGAATCGTCAAGGTACTCGATCTCAAAAAACTCGTGGTGAAGTTTCTGGTTCAGGTAAAAAACCATGGCGTCAAAAAGGTACTGGTCGTGCACGAGCAGGATCATTAAGAAGTCCTATTTGGCGATCAGGGGGTGTAACATTTGCCTCTAAACCTCAAGAACACAGTCAAAAAGTTAATAAAAAAATGTATCGAGGTGCATTAAAAAGTATTTTTTCTGAGTTAATTAGGCAAAAAAGATTAATAGTATTTGAAACTTTTTCATTACATGAGCCTAAAACTAAACTGTTAGTAGAAAAATTAGAAAATATTAAATTAAAAAATGTTCTTATAATTACTTATGGAATAGATAATAACTTATTTCTTGCTTCTAGAAATATTCATTCTGTAGATGTGAAAGATGTTCATTTTATAGATCCGATAAGCTTAATTGCATTTAACAATGTTATTATTACAGTTAAATCTATAAGAAAAATTGAGGAAATGTTATCATGATTTCTGAAGAGCGTTTATTTAAAATATTAATTTCTCCGCATGTATCTGAAAAATCATCTATTTCTACAGAAAAATTTAATACTATTATTTTAAAAGTGTCCAATGATGCTACTAAGTATGAGATAAAATATGCAATTCAAAAATTATTTGAAATTAAAGTGCATAATGTGAATACTGTACAAATAAAAGGAAAAAATAAACGTCAATCTAATAGAATTATACATCGTAGTAATTGGAAAAAAGCTTATATTAAAGTAAAAAAAGGTCAAAATTTAGATTTCATAAGTAATATAGAGTAGTCGGAGGTAAGAACAATGGCAATTGTTAAATGCAAACCGACATCTCCGGGTCGTCGTCATGTTATAAAAGTAGTGAATAAAGATTTATATAAAGGAAATCCATGTTCTGCATTGTTAGATAAAAAGAATAAAAGTGGAGGACGTAATAATCATGGTCGAATTACTACTCGTCATATTGGTGGTGGACATAAAAAATCTTATCGAATAATAGATTTTAAACGTAATAAGGATAATATTGAAGCTGTTGTAGAAAGACTAGAATATGATCCTAATCGTTCTTCAAATATTGCTTTAATATTATATAAAGATGGTACAAGAAGATATATTTTAGCACCTAAAGATTTAAAAATAGGAAGTACTGTTATTTCAGGCATGACTGTTCCAATTAATATTGGTAATACTTTACCAATTAAAAATATTCCTGTAGGAATTTTTATTCACAATGTGGAAATGCGACCGGGTAAAGGCGGTCAGATAGCACGCTCCGCTGGAAGTTATGTACAACTAGTCGCTTGTAGTGAAAATTATGCTACATTAAGATTGCGATCAGGAGAAATGAGAAAAATTGAATCCAATTGCAGAGCTACTATTGGTGAAGTAGGAAATTCTGAACATATGTTAAAAGTATTAGGAAAGGCAGGTGCATCACGTTGGGCGGGTATTCGTCCTACGGTTAGAGGAACCGCTATGAATCCAGTAGATCATCCACATGGGGGTGGAGAAGGAAGAAATTTTGGAAAACATCCAGTTAGTCCTTGGGGATTGCAAACAAAAGGTAAAAAAACTCGTAAAAATAAACGTACTGAAAAATTTATTTTACGCCATCGTAAAAAATAATATTAGAGTATAATTTTATGCCACGTTCTCTTAAGAAAGGTCCATTTATTGATGTTAGTTTATTAAAAAAAGTAGAAAAAGCTCTCAAAATAAATGATAAAAAAATTTTAAAAACTTGGTCACGACGTTCAACTATTTTTCCTAATATGGTAGGTTTAACTATATCTGTTCATAATGGTCGACAACATATTCCAGTATTTATTACAGAAGAAATGGTTGGACATAAATTAGGTGAATTTTCATTAACGCGTACTTATAGAGGACATGTTGCGGATAAAAAAATTAAAAAACGTTAAATATAAGAAGAGAAAACATGGAAACTATAGCACAACATCGTCAAGCACGTTCTTCTGCGCAAAAAGTTCGTCTTATTGCGGACTTAATTCGTGGAAAAAAAGTACCTAAAGCTTTAAATATTTTAAATTATGTAAATAAAAAAGCAGCTTTATTAGTAAAAAAAGTCTTAGAATCAGCTATAGCTAATGCAGAACATAATGATGGTGTTGATATAGATCAATTGAAAATAAAAAAAATATTTGTTGACGAAGGCACTACTATGAAAAGAATGATGCCACGGGCTAAAGGTCGTGCAGATCGTATTTTAAAGAGAACTAGTCATATTACTGTGATTGTTTCTGATCATTAATATTTTTGGAGAAGTAGTAGATGGGTCAAAAAGTACATCCTAATGGTATGCGATTAGGCATAGTGAGAAAATGGAATTCGGTTTGGTTTTCAAATAGTAAAGATTTTGCGAATAATTTAGATAGTGATTATAAAGTACGTCAATTTTTAATGAAAGAATTGATTAAAGCATCAATTTCACGAATTATTATTGAAAGACCATCTAAAAGTATTAGAGTTACTATTTATACAGCTAGACCGGGTATAGTAATAGGTAAAAAAGGAGAAGATGTAGAGAAATTACGAGTTGTAATTGCTAAAATTACTGGTGTTCCAGCACAAATTAATATATCTGAAGTACGAAAGCCAGAACTAGATGCAAAATTAGTGTCTGATAATATTACATCACAATTAGAAAGAAGAGTTATGTTTCGACGTGCTATGAAAAGATCAGTGCAAAATGCTATAAGACAAGGTGCTCAAGGAATTAAAGTTGAAGTTAGCGGTCGTTTAGGAGGCGCTGAAATAGCACGAAGAGAGTGGTACAGAGAAGGAAGAGTTCCTTTACATACTTTACGTGCAGATATTGATTATAGTGTTTCTGAAGCGCATACGACATATGGAGTTATTGGTGTAAAAGTATGGATTTTTAAAGGTGAAATTTTAGGTGGTATGGCAGCTATTGAAAAAATGGAAAAACCTATAGTTCAAACGAAAAAACAACATCGTAAAAATCGAAAGTAAGGAGAGGTTTTTAATGTTGCAACCAAAACGTACTAAATTTCGTAAAATGCATAAAGGTCGGAATCGTGGTTTATCTATTGGTTCTAATATTGTTTTTGGTACCTTTGGTTTACAAGCAATTGATAGAGGACGATTAACTGCTCGTCAAATTGAATCTGCTCGAAGAGCGATAACAAGATCTATGAAAAGACAAGGTAAAATATGGATACGTATTTTTCCTGACAAGCCTATTACTCAAAAACCATTAGAAGTTAGAATGGGAAAAGGAAAAGGTAATGTTGAATATTGGGTAGCTTTAATTCAGCCAGGAAAAATTCTTTATGAATTAGATGGAATATCTGAATTAGAATCCCGTGCTGCATTAAAATTAGCAGCATCAAAATTGCCGATTAAAACTATTTTTATTACTAAAATGGTAATGTAATGACAATTATTTTAGAATTACGTAAAAAAAATAAAAAAGAATTAAATGTAGAATTATTACATTTTTTACGAGAGCAGTTTAATCTTCGTATGCAAGCTATTTCTGGAAAGTTAAAACAACCACATTTGTTGCGTAAAGTAAGAAAAAATATTGCACAAGTGAAAACATTATTGACTCAAAAAGAAGAATAATACAATGGAAAAAGTTAAAATTTTACGAGGTTGTGTAAAAAAAAATAAAATGATGAAGTCTATTGTAGTCCATATTGAAAGATTTGTAAAACATGCAATGTATGGAAAATTTATTAAGCGTACTACAAAATTACATGTACATGATGAGAAAAATGAATGTTCGGTTGGTGATGTTGTAGAAATACGTGAATGCAGACCAATTTCTAAAACAAAATCTTGGACTTTAGTTCGTATTATCGAAAAAAATATTTTTTAATACAATTCTAAAAACATGAACAAGCTTAGGTCTGCTCATGTTTTCTGTACAATAAAAATATAACTAGTGTTATAATAAAATGTCTAATAATTAATTAAAAATTATATATTATTAATTTTTTTATATTATTTCCATCATTTGGAATTAAAAATATGATTCAAGAACAAACTATTTTAAATGTAGCTGATAATTCTGGTGCTCGTCGTGCTATGTGTATTAAAGTTTTAGGCGGTTCTCGTCGACGTTATGCAAATATTGGAGATATCATTAAAATTACTATTAAAGAAGCAATACCAAGAGGAAAAGTAAAAAAAGGTGAAGTTTTAAAAGCAGTTGTAGTAAGAACTAAAAAAGGAGTAAGACGATCTGATGGTTCTATCATACGTTTTGATAATAATGCTTGTGTTGTTTTAAATAATAATGAACAACCTATTGGAACTCGTATTTTTGGACCTGTTACTCGTGAATTAAGAACAGAAAAATTTATGAAAATTATTTCATTAGCTCCTGAAGTTCTTTAATAAATAAATTTATTTAAAAGGTATTTTTCATATGGCATTAAAATTCCGTTGTAATGATGAAATTATTATATTAACTGGAAAAGATAAAGGAAAACAAGGTATTATTAAAACTATTTTACGTTCTAAGAATAATTTTGATAATACAAAAGTAATTATTACTGGTCTTAATTTAGTAAAAAAACATCAAAAACCTGTTCCATCAGAGAATAAAAGTGGTGGTATTATAGAAAAAGAAGCACCAATTCAAATATCCAATATTGCTATTTTCAATCCAGAATCTAAAAAATCTGATCGTGTTGGATTTAGATTTGAAGAAGGAAAAAAAGTACGTTTTTTTAAGTCCAATAATAAAATTATTAAATAAATTAGGTTTTGGAGTAATATGATGGAAACATTGTATCAATATTATAAATCGGTAGTAATACAGGAATTGATGTTGAAACTAAAATATACTTCTATTATGCAAGTTCCTAAAATTGACAAAATTACTTTAAATATGGGTGTTGGTGCTGCAGCTACTAATAAAAAAATTTTAGATCATGCAATTTTAGATTTAACTGCTATTTCAGGTCAAAAGCCTTTTATTACAAAAGCTCGTAAATCAGTTTCTGGTTTTAAGATTCGTCAAGGTTATCCTATTGGATGTAAAGTAACATTACGTGGTCAAAGGAAATGGGATTTTTTTGAGCGTTTAATTATGATTGCTATACCTCGTATACGCGATTTTAGAGGTCTTTCAAAAAGTTCTTTTGATGGTCAAGGAAATTATAGCATAGGCATTAAAGAGCAGATTATTTTTCCTGAAATTGATTATGATAAAATTGATCGAATTCGCGGATTAGATATAACTATTACAACAACTGCAATATCTGATTATGAAGGTCATGCATTATTGTCGTCTTTTAATTTTCCTTTTCGTAAGTAATAAAGGTGTTTTATGGCTAAACAATCTATGAAAGAAAGAGAGAAAAAACGTATAATATTGGCTAAAAAATTTTATGTTGAGCGTTCGACATTAAAAAAAATTATTTCTAATATTAGATTGCCTGAAGAAGAGCGTTGGCATGCAGTATTAAAATTACAAATGTTTCCTCGTGATTCTAGTCCATCACGCCAGAGAAATAGATGTCGACAAACCGGTCGTCCACATGCTTTTTTACGTAAATTTGGATTAAGTCGAATAAAAGTAAGAGAAGCGGCCATGAAAGGCGAAATTCCTGGTTTAAAAAAATCTAGTTGGTAAAATAAATCTTTTTTATGGAGTATATAATGAGTATGCAGGATCCAATAGCAGACATGTTAACTCGTATTCGAAATGGTCAATCAGCTAATAAGTATTCTGTTATTATGCCTGCTTCTAAATTAAAAAAATCAATTGTTGAATTATTAAAAAAAGAAGGATATATACAAGATTTTCATATTAAAGGAGATACTAAATTAGAATTAGAAATTTTTTTAAAATATTTTAAAGGAAAATCTGTTATAGAAAGTATTCAACGTATTAGTCGTCCAAGTTTAAGAATATACAAGAAAAAAAATAAATTACCTAAAGTTATGGCTGGTTTGGGAATAGCGGTAATTTCTACTTCTCAAGGAGTTATGACAGATCGTAGAGCTCGCCAAGTTGGTCTTGGTGGTGAAATTGTTTGTTATATAGCTTAATGGAGAAATAATGTCTCGTATTGCTAAGCGTCCAATTATTGTTCCTTCTAATATTGTTGTAGAATTAGATGCACAATATATATTAATTAAAGGAAAATATGGTCATCTTTCACGTATAATTCATGATTCAGTAGAAATAAAATATATAAATAAAAAAATAATTTTTTCATCACGTCTTAATCATGTTGATGGATGGGCACAAGCAGGTACATCAAGAGCATTAGTGAATTCTATGATTATTGGTGTATCAGAAAAATTTATGAAAAAATTACAATTATCTGGCGTAGGGTATCGTGTTTCTATTACAAAAAATAATGTAATCAATATGTCTTTAGGGTATTCTCATATTATTGAATATCAATTGCCTTTAAATATTGATGCAGAAAATCCATCTCCAACTGAAATCATTATTAAAGGAATTGATAAACAACTTGTTGGTCAAATTGCAGCTAATTTACGTTCTTATCGTTTACCAGAGCCTTATAAAGGTAAAGGTATTCGTTATTCCGATGAAAAAATTCGAATTAAAGAAGCTAAGAAAAAATAATATGAATATTTTTATAAATAAAAAAAGTGATTCTCGAATACGCCGATCTGTTAAAATACGTTGTAAATTGAGAAAATTGAATGCTATACGATTAGTAGTACATCGTACATCACGTCATATTTATGCTCAAGTTATTTCACCAATTGAATCTAAAGTATTAGTTACAGCTTCAACATTGGAAAAAAATATTAATTATCATTTAAAATATACTGGTAATAAAGAAGCAGCATCAATTATTGGTAAAATTATTGCAGAAAGATCTTTAAAAAAAGGTATTATTTCTCTTTCTTTTGATCGATCTGGTTTTAAATATCATGGTCGAATAAAGATATTAGCAGAATCTGCACGTGAAGCTGGGCTTAAGTTTTAAGGTAAAATGATCATATGTCTAATATTGAAAAGAAAAATAACAATGATTTACAAGAAAAATTAATTTCAGTCAATCGTGTTTCAAAAACAGTAAAAGGTGGTCGTGTTTTTTCTTTTACAGCGCTTACTGTGGTAGGTAATGGAGAAGGTAGAGTAGGATTTGGTTATGGAAAAGCACGTGAAGTTCCAGCTGCTATTCAAAAAGCTATGGAAAAAGCAAGACGTAATATGATTTCCATACCGTTAGTTAAAAAAACTTTACAGCATTCATTAAAAGGCTCTCATACTGGATCAAATATCTTTATGAAACCTGCTTCAGATGGTACTGGAATTATTGCAGGTGGAGCTATGCGTGCAGTATTGGAGGTAGCTGGAATACATAATGTTTTAGCTAAAACTTATGGTTCTACTAATCCTATTAATGTTGTTCGAGCAACAATTAATGGTTTAAAAAAAATGCAA
This sequence comes from Buchnera aphidicola (Pterocomma populeum), assembly GCF_049314985.1. Lineage (GTDB taxonomy): Bacteria > Pseudomonadota > Gammaproteobacteria > Enterobacterales > Enterobacteriaceae > Buchnera > Buchnera aphidicola_BQ. The sequence continues at coordinate 108,199 of NZ_CP186013.1, read as the reverse complement.
TCTCCAGATATGATTGCTGCGAAAAGAAATAAGTGTATCGAGGATATATTAGGATAATATTTATTTTATGAAAAATATTAAAATCACGCAGATTAAAAGTGCAATAGGAAGATTACCTAGTCATAAAAAAACATTATTAGGATTAGGGCTTCGTCATATTGGACACACAGTAATTCGAAAAGATACCCCTTCTCTTCAGGGTATGATAAAAAAAATTTCTTACATTTTAAAGATACAAGAGGAATAGAAAGATGCATTTAAATACTCTTTCTCCTGCATTAGGAGCGTATAAAAATCGCAAACGGGTAGGTCGTGGTATTGGTTCTGGTTTTGGAAAAACTGCAGGTCGTGGTCATAAAGGTCAAAAATCTCGATCAGGGAGTAGTATTCGTCGAGGATTTGAAGGAGGACAAATGCCTTTATATAGAAGATTACCAAAATTTGGATTTCATTCTCATAAAAAAAATATTACTACAGAAGTTCGTTTATCAGATATATCAAATTTATCTACTAATATTATTGATTTATGTATTTTAAAGAAAAATAATATTATCAAGAAAAAAGTAAAATATGTCAAAATAATTTTTTCTGAAAAAATTACAGTTCCTTTAATTATCAGAGGTTTACGTGTAACTAAAGGAGCTCGTATTGCAATTGAAAATTTTGGTGGTAAAATTGAAGGATAATTAGTCAATAATGGTTAAGAATTTAGGATTAGATCTAAAAAGTAGCAAAAAAGGTGTGACTGAACTTAAGCAAAGAATTATTTTTGTTTTACTGGCTTTAATTATTTTTCGCGTTGGTTCTTTTATTCCTATTCCAGGTATTGATACCACAATATTATCTAATGTATTACATCATCATACAGGAACAATTGTAGAGATGTTTAATATGTTTTCGGGTGGATCTTTAAGTCGTGCTTCTATTTTTGCTCTTGGCATCATGCCATATATATCAGCTTCGATTATTATACAATTATTAACCTTAGTATATCCTAGATTATCTGAGATTAAAAAAGAAGGTGAATCTGGTCGTAATAAAATTAATCAATATACTCGTTATGCTACTTTAATATTAGCTTTTTTTCAATCTATAGGAATAGCTACCAGTTTACCTAGTATATCAGGTATACACAATATTATTATTAATCCTAGTTTTCTTTTTTATTTGACTGCTATTATTAGTTTAGTAACTGGTACAATATTTTTAATGTGGCTTGGTGAGTTAATTACTGAATGTGGTATTGGTAATGGTATTTCAATTATTATTTTTATTGGTATTATAGCAGGATTACCATCATCCATTAGTCATACTATTGAACAAACAAGACAAGGTAATTTACATTTTTTATTATTTTTATCAGTTTTAATATTAATATTTTCTGTTATTTTCTTAGTTGTTTTTATTGAACGTGGTCAAAGAAAAATTACTGTTCATTATGCACAGCGTCAAAAAGGACGTCGTATTTATTCTGCTCAAAGTACTCATTTACCTTTAAAAGTAAATATGTCTGGGGTAATACCCGCAATTTTTGCTTCTAGCGTGGTTTTATTTCCTGTTACAATTATATCTTGGTTTAACATTAGTCATCAATGGTATTTTTTTAAATTAATATCTTTTTATTTAAAACCAAATCAGCCTATATATTTAATATTATATATTAGTGCAATTATTTTCTTTTGCTTTTTTTATACTGGATTAGCATTTAATTCTCGTGAAACAGCAGATAATTTAAAAAAATCTGGTGCTTTTATTTCTGGTATCAGACCTGGAGAGCAAACTGCTAAATATATTAATAAAATTATATTACGTTTAACCTTAATAGGATCATTATATATTAGTTTTATTTGCTTAATACCAGAATTTATGAGAAATGCAATGAATGTTCCATTTTATTTTGGTGGTACATCTTTATTAATTGTTGTAGTAGTAATTATGGATTTTATTACTCAAATTCAAACTTTAATTATGTCAAATCAATACGAATCTGTATTAAAAAAAGCAAATTTTTATTAATATAGTATTGTGGATAAATTTAGTATTTAAGGAAAATAATGAAAGTACAAGCTTCAGTAAAAACATTGTGTCGAAATTGTAGAATTATACGTAGAAAAAATGTTGTAAGGGTAATTTGTAGTAATGATCCCAAACATAAACAACGTCAAGGTTAATTTTTTTATATAATTTTTTAAAATTATAAGGATTTTCATATTATGGCACGTATTGCAGGTATTAATATTCCTGATAATAAACATACTTTAATTGCTCTTACTGCAATATATGGTATTGGAAAAACTCGTTCTAAAAAAATTTGTTCTATTTTAAATATTTCTGAGAATACAAAAATTATTGATTTAAGTGGTGAACAAATTGAATTAATAAGAGAATGCATTTTAAAGTATGTTGTTGAAGGAGATTTAAGACGTGAAAGAACATTAAACATAAAGCGTTTAATTGATTTAAGCTGTTATCGAGGTATACGTCATCGAAGAGGTCTTCCAGTACATGGACAGAGAACTAAAACTAATGCTCGAACTTGTAAAGGCCCTAGAAAACCAATAAAAAAATAATTTAGGTAAGTATAATGATACTAAAAAATACGGTTCGTACACGAAAGCGTGTAAAAAAGCAGATTTTAGATGGTATAGCTCATATACATGCTTCTTTTAATAATACCATTGTTACAATTACTGATAGACAGGGTAATACTTTAGGGTGGGCTACTTCAGGAGGTTCTGGTTTTAGAGGATCTCGAAAATCTACTCCCTTTGCTGCTCAAGTTGCTGCTGAGCGTTGTTCAGAAATAGTTAAAGATTATGGTATAAAAAATTTAGAAGTAATGGTAAAAGGTCCGGGACCAGGAAGAGAGTCTACTATTCGTGCTTTAAATGCTGCAGGTTTTCGAATTACAAATATTACTGATGTGACGCCTATTCCCCATAATGGTTGCCGCCCTCCTAAAAAACGCCGTGTATAAATTTAAATTAATAGTCTGGAGAATAAAATGGCAAAATATTTAGGTCCAAAATTAAAGTTAAGTCGACGTGAGGGTACTGATTTATTTTTAAAATCAGGATTTCGTTCTATTGATTCTAAATGTAAAATAGATCAACCTCCAGGACAACATGGAATTCGCAAACCAAGACTGTCTGATTATGCTATCCAATTGCGAGAAAAACAAAAAGTTCGTCGTTTATATGGAATTTTAGAACGTCAGTTTAGAATTTATTATAAAATAGCTGCTCGTATAAAAGGTAATACTGGTGAAAATTTATTACAACTATTGGAAAAAAGACTAGATAATGTAGTATATCGTATGGGATTTGGTTGTACTAGAGCTGAAGCTCGACAGTTAGTCAATCATAAATCGATTACAGTTAATAATAAAATTGTGAATATTGCTTCTTATCAAATAAGTCCGAAAGATCAAATTTCTATTAGAGAGAATGCTAAAAATCAATCTCGTATTAAAGCAGCACTAGAATTAGTTGAACAAAGAGAAAAACCAATATGGTTAGAAGTAAATACTACTACGATGATAGGAATTTTTAAAAGATATCCTGAACGTTCTGATTTATCTGCAGAAATCAATGAGCATTTAATTGTTGAACTTTATTCTAAATAAAGTTGGTAATATTAACAAGAGGATAATATGCAGAATTCAATCATTGGTTTTTTAAAACCTCGTTTAGTTGATATTGAACAGATTAGTGAAACACATACTAAGATTACTTTAGAGCCATTAGAAAGGGGATTTGGTCATACGTTAGGTAATGCTCTTCGTAGAATTTTATTATCTTCTATGCCAGGTTGTGCAGTGACTGAAGTAGAAATTGATGGGGTATTACATGAATATAGTACAAAAGAGGGTATTCAAGAAGATATTTTAGAAATTTTGTTAAATTTAAAAAGTTTAGCTGTAAAATTATATGGAAAAGATGAAGCAATTTTAACATTAATTAAGTCTGGTATTTCCTCTGTAATAGCAGCTGATATTGTACATGATGCGGATGTTGAAATTATTAAGCCAGAACATGTTATTTGCCATCTAACTGATATTAGCTCTTCTATTAACATGAGAATTAAAGTAAAACGTGGTAGAGGATATGTTCCTGCTTCTTCTAGGATACATATAGAGGATTCTATTAGACCCATTGGATGTTTATTAGTAGATGCATGTTATAGTCCAATTGATCGTATTTCTTATAATGTAGAAGCAGCACGTGTAGAAAAAAGAACAGATTTAGACAAATTAGTGATTGAAATGGAAACTAATGGAACTATTGATCCAGAAGAAGCAATACGTCGTGCTGCGACTATTTTAGCAGAACAATTAGAAGCTTTTGTTGATTTAAGAGACATTCGTACACCAGAGGTCAAGGATGAAAAACCTGAATTTGAACCAATTTTACTTCGACCAGTAGATGATTTAGAATTAACTGTACGGTCTGCTAATTGTTTAAAAGCAGAAGCAATACATTATATTGGTGATTTAGTTCAAAGAACGGAAGTAGAACTTCTTAAAACACCTAATTTAGGGAAAAAATCTTTAACTGAAATTAAAGATATATTGGCTTCTCGTAATTTATCTTTAGGTATGCGATTAGAGAATTGGCCTCCAATAAGTATTTCTGATGAATAATTTAGAATTTATTTATTAGTATAATAAAAGACGAAAAAAGAGGATAAATATATGCGTCATCGAAAAAGTGGTCGTCATTTAAATCGCAAACGAAATCATCTTAAAGCTATGCTTAATAATATGGCTGTTTCTTTATTTACTCATGAAATTATTAAAACTACGTTAGCAAAAGCAAAAGAATTACGTCGTGTTGCAGAACCGATGATTACTTTATCTAAAATTGATAGCGTTGCTAATAGACGATTAATTTTTTCTAAAATTCGAAATAATGAAATAGTTACCAAATTATTTAAATATGTTGGACCAATATACTTTAGTAGATTAGGCGGTTATACACGTATCTTAAAATGTGGATTTAGATCTGGAGATAAAGCTCCGATGGCTTATATTGAATTAGTAGATCGCATAAAAGAAAATGTAAAAAATAAAATAATTAAACAATAAAATTTTTATTATAATAGAAATTTTTTAATATTGTATTTATAGCAAACGGGATCAATACCGTTTGCTTACTTTTTATATTAGTATCATATTTTTTTTAAATAAATTTTTTTGTGAAATAAATATCTGTTCACTAGTCATAATTTTTTTTCCAGGTATTTGTAATTTTTTAATATTCAATAATTGATATCCCGTTTGAATTTGAATACCCTGTTTATTCAGTTTAACAATTTCTCCGATAGAATAATTTTGTATATGAATAGGTATAATCTCTGCTTTCCATACTTTAATTATTTTCTCATTTATTTTAAAATGACAAGTTGGCCATGGATTAAAAGCTCGAATCAAACGTTCTAATTTTATTGCTGGAAAATGAAAATTTAATAACCCTTCTTTTTTATAAATTTTATATGATATACGACAATTTTTTTCATCTTGTTTTATTGTTTTTATTGTTTCGTTAATAATGTTTTGTAAAATTTTTAATAAAGATTTAATACCAATATGAATTAATTTTAAAGATAATGTATAGGTAGTATCAATAGGAGAAATACTACAGATTTCTGAATGTATTATTTTTCCTGTATCAATTTTTTCATTCATTTTAATAATTGTGATGCCTGTTTTTTTATCTCCATGCATAATTGCCGATTGAATAGGTGTTGCTCCTCTCCACCGAGGTAATAATGATGGATGAACATTAATACACCCTATTGGAAACATTTTTAGTATTTTTTTTGGTAATATTTTTCCATAAGCAACAACGATCATCATATCTGCATTTAATATTGATAATTGATATTGAAATTTTTCTTCATTTAGATTTAATGGTTGAAACAAAGGAATATTTTTTTTTTGTGATAATATTTTTACAGGTGAAAAAGTAATTTTTTGTCCTCTTCCAGATGGTGTATCTGGTTGAGTAATTACACCTATTATTTGATATGATGAATTAATTAGTGCATTTAAGTAGTGTTCAGAAAAAAATGAAGTTCCAGCAAAAATAATTTTTATATTTTTCACATTGATTTAGTTCCTTTTTTTATTGTCTTTTTTAATTTATGAAATTTTTTGTTTATTCGGTTTTTTTTTAAATCAGATAAATAATCAATAAATAGTTTTCCTATTAAATGATCTATTTCATGTTGTATGCAAATAGATAATATTGATTCAGCTTCTATTTCTATTTTTTTTTCATAAATGTTCATAGCTTCAATTTTGATATAATTTGATCGCGGAATAAAAGCGCGATATTCAGGTATAGATAGACATCCTTCTTCAATGCTAATTAAACCTTTTCTATCAGTAATTTTAGGATTAATGAGTATTAAATCTGTGTTTTTTGTTTCTATGATATTAATAACGATAATTTGTAGTGGAATATTAATTTGTGTTGCTGCTAGACCAATTCCTTCTTCTTGATGCATAATTTTAATCATATTGTTGACAATATTATAAATTTCTTGATTAATATTATTGACAGGTTGGGCAATGTTACGTAAACGTTGATCAGGATAATGTAATATTTTAAAAGAAGACATATATTTTTTTGTATGTAATAATTGAGTTTTAAATATTAATATAAACTTTTTTCATAATAAAAGTTTATTGTGAAATATGTATAAAAATTATTTTTTATAATAATAATTAATAAATAATTTACTGTAACATAAAATAATATTTTTTGATAAAATATGTATAAGAAAAATAATATTTTTTGATATATTAATTTTTTTTAAATTTTATATTTTTACAGATGAGATTTTTTGATTAATGATATAATTTTAGCTAATTATTTATCAAAAAATAGATGATTAATATAAAAATATTTTTAGTATTTTAATTTAGGAATATTAGATTTTGTAAATATTTATATGTATAAAATAATTGTTATAAATATTTTAGATTAAGATATAATTCAATGGTATATTAAAAAAAATTATAAAATATTATTATAATTATATTATTTTACATTTCATGATGTGAAATAGGATATTTTAAAATATATATTTAAATAAATAATTCATAGATATTTTCTATTTTATGTATAATATTTTTCCTAGATAAGAGTTTTTAATGAATCAAAAAAATTTTTTCCATTCATTGGTATATTGTGTAAAAATGTTACAAAAAAATAATGTTATTGCTTATCCTACAGAATCAATGTTCGGTTTAGGTTGTAATCCAATGAGCAAAATAGCAGTAGAAAAATTATTATATTTAAAAAATAGAAGTATAGAAAAAGGTTTTATATTAGTTGGTTCGAATTATAGTCAAATAAAAATATATTTAAATGAATTAAAATTATCTAAACAACAAAAAAAAAATATGTTTTTATATTGGCCCGGTCCTTTTACTTTTTTAGTTCCTGCTAATTCTTTAGTACCATTCTGGTTAACTGGTAAATTTAATACTATAGCTGTACGTATTAGTGCACATGCAGGAATAATAGAACTGTGTAATATGTTTGGTGGTGCATTAATATCTACTAGTGCTAATATTTCTAATATGAAACCTTGTCTTACAAGTGAATCAGTACTGAAAGAATTTGGCAGTAATTTTCCGTTATTATATGGAAAAATAGGAAATGAAACTCATCCTTCTAAAATTATTAATATTATTAATGGAAAATTAATTCGCGATGCCTAAATTAATAATACCTGACTATGCTTTATTTGGAAATCCTGTTAATCATAGTAAATCCCCTCAAATTCATAAATTATTTTCAAAACAAATAGATATTTTATATAATTATGAATCGATTAATATTCCTATGAATAATTTTTCTGATATTATATTTTCTTTTTTTAAATCTAATGGTAAAGGCGCAAATATTACCGCTCCTTTTAAAGAAAAAGCATATTTGTTAGCAGATCGATTAACTAATTCTGCTAAAATTTCTAAATCTGTTAATACATTTAAAAAAATAAACAATAAATATATTTTAGGTGATAATACTGATGGAATAGGTTTATTATCTGATTTATTACGATTGCATTTTATAGAAAAACATTTTTCTATTTTAATACTTGGAGCCGGTGGTGCAGTAAGAGGTATTTTATTTTCACTTCTTTCATTTGGATGTTCAGTATCAATTTTAAATAGGACACTTTTACATGCTGAAAAATTAGTATTTGAATTTAATCAATTTGGCAAAATAGATATTTTAACAAAAAATAGTACAACAAATAAAAAATTTGATTTAATTATTAATGCTACTTCAAGAAATATTAATTATGAAACAGATTTTTTTTGTGTTTCTTTAGTGTCTTCTAAAACTTTTTTTTATGATATGAATTATCAGATTGGTTATACGCCTTTTATCAATTGGTGTATTAAAATAGGTGCTAAATATTTTTCAGATGGTATAGGTATGTTAGTTTTTCAAGCAGCGCATTCTTGTTTTCTTTGGCATAATATATTACCATCAGTTAATCCCGTTATCAAAACATTGAAAAAAAAAGATAATTTTTAAATTTATTTAACATAAAATACTTGACTCTTTTTTTTACGATCTGTATGATTTATTAGGATAATTAATAAATAATATATTTATTAAAATTTAGTCCCCTTCGTCTAGAGGTCTAGGACACTGCCCTTTCACGGCGGCAACAGGGGTTCAAATCCCCTAGGGGACGATAATAAAAAATTTTAAAATAATATATACTAATTGAAATTATTATGTTATTCTCAATAAAGATTTAAAAATAGATTTAAAAAAACTATTGATATAAAGCTCTTTAAAAATTCGGAAAACAAGCATAAATAAATTTTAAAATAAAAAACACCTGTGGGTTGTAAGGTTAAGCGAATAAGCGTACATGGTGAATGCCTTGGCAGTCAGAGGCGAAGAAGGACGTGCTAATCTGCGAAAAGCGTCGGTAAGCTGATATGAAGCGTTATAACCGTCGATATCCGAATGGGGAAACCCGATGCAAAATATGCATCATTATTAACTGAATTAAATAAGTTAATAAGGCAAACCAAGGGAACTGAAACATCTAAGTACCTTGAGGAAAAGAAATCAACCGAGATTCCCTTAGTAGTGGCGAACGAAAAGGGACCAGCCCAGAACTATAATCAATTTAAAATATAGTAGAATAATTTGGAAAAATTAGCGATACATGGTGATAGCCCAGTATATGAAAATTTTATATTGTGAGTTCGAAAAGTAGAGCGGGACACGAGAAATCCTGTTTGAATATGGGGGGACCATCCTCCAAGGCTAAATACTCCTGACTGACCGATAGTGAACTAGTACCGTAAGGGAAAGGCGAAAAGAACCCCGGTGAGGGGAGTGAAATAGAACCTGAAACCGTGTACGTACAAGCAGTGGGAGCATTTTTTTTGTGTGACTGCGTACCTTTTGTATAATGGGTCAGCGACTTGTACTCTGTAGCAAGGTTAACTTAATAAGGGAGCCGAAGGGAAACCGAGTCCTAAACAGGCGTTAAGTTTCAGGGTACAGACCCGAAACCCGGTGATCTAGCCATGGGCAGGTTGAAGGTTGGGTAAAACCAACTGGAGGACCGAACCGACTGATGTTGAAAAATCAGCGGATGACCTGTGGTTAGGGGTGAAAGGCCAATCAAACCGGGAGATAGCTGGTTCTCCCCGAAAGCTATTTAGGTAGCGCCTCGTGAATTCATCTTCGGGGGTAGAGCACTGTTTCGGTTAGGGGGCCATCCCGGCTTACCAATCCGATGCAAACTCCGAATACCGTAGAATGTTATCACGGGAGACACACAGCGGGTGCTAACGTTCGTTGTGGAAAGGGAAACAACCCAGACCGCCAGCTAAGGTCCCAAAGTCATAGTTAAGTGGGAAACGATGTGGGAAGGCATAAACAGCCAGGATGTTGGCTTAGAAGCAGCCATCATTTAAAGAAAGCGTAATAGCTCACTGGTCAAGTCGGCCTGCGCGGAAGATGTAACGGGGCTCAAACTATGCACCGAAGCTGCGGCAGTAAAAAATTTATTTTTTGCTGGGTAGGGGAGCGTTCTGTAAGCCAATGAAGATATATTGTAAAATATATTGGAGGTATCAGAAGTGCGAATGCTGACATGAGTAACGATAAAGCAGGTGAAAAACCTGCTCGCCGAAAAACTAAGGTTTCCTGTCCAACGCTAATCGGGGCAGGGTAAGCCGACCCCTAAGGCGAGGCTGTAAAGCGTAGTCGATGGATAACAGGTTAATATTCCTGTGCTTAATATTACTGCGAAGTGGGGACGAAGAAGGTTAGGTTATCCAGGTGACGGTTATCCTGGTTTAAGTGTGTAGGTATGATAATTAGGCAAATCCGGTTATCTTTAATCTGAGGCATGATGACGAATTACTACGGTAATGAAGTGACTAATACCACGCTTCCAAGAAAAGCCTCTAAGCATCAGGTAATTTTAAATCGTACCAAAAACCGACACAGGTAGTTAGGTAGAGAATACTAAGGCGCTTGAGAGAACCCAGGTGAAGGAACTAGGCAAAATAGTGCCGTAACTTCGGGAGAAGGCACGCTAGTTGTAAGTGAAAGGATTTACTCCAATAGCTGAAGCTAGTCGAAGATACCAGCTGGCTGCAACTGTTTATTAAAAACACAGCACTGTGCAAACACGAAAGTGGACGTATACGGTGTGACGCCTGCCCGGTGCCGGAAGGTTAATCGAAAGGGTTAAAGGAAACTTGAAGCTCTGGACTGAAGCCCCGGTAAACGGCGGCCGTAACTATAACGGTCCTAAGGTAGCGAAATTCCTTGTCGGGTAAGTTCCGACCTGCACGAATGGCGTAATGATGGCCAGGCTGTCTCCACCTGGGACTCAGTGAAATTGAAATTGCTGTGAAGATGCAGTATACCCGCGGCAAGACGGAAAGACCCCGTGAACCTTTACTATAGCTTGACACTGAATTCTAAATTTTAATGTGTAGGATAGGTGGGAGGCTATGAAATTAAAACGCTAGTTTTAATGGAGCCAAACTTGAAATACCACCCTTTAAAATTCGGTATTCTAACCTAGTGCCGTAATCCGGTACAGAGACAGTGTCTGGTGGGTAGTTTGACTGGGGCGGTCTCCTCCCAAAGAGTAACGGAGGAGTGCGAAGATTGGCTAATCACGGTCGGACATCGTGAGGTTAGTGCAAAGGCATAAGCCAGTTTGACTGCGAGCGTGATAACGCGAGCAGATGCGAAAGCAGGTCTTAGTGATCCGGTGGTTCTGTATGGAAGGGCCATCGCTCAACGGATAAAAGGTACTCCGGGGATAACAGGCTGATACCGCCCAAGAGTTCATATCGACGGCGGTGTTTGGCACCTCGATGTCGGCTCATCACATCCTGGGGCTGAAGCAGGTCCCAAGGGTATGGCTGTTCGCCATTTAAAGTGGTACGCGAGCTGGGTTTAGAACGTCGTGAGACAGTTCGGTCCCTATCTGCCGTGGGCGTTGGAAGATTGAGAGGGGCTGCTTCTAGTACGAGAGGACCGAAGTGGACGTATCACTGGTGTTCGGGTTGTCATGCCAATGGCATTGCCCGGTAGCTAAATACGGAAAAGATAAGTGCTGAACGCATATAAGCACGAAACTTGCCTCAAGATTAATCTTCCCTGAAACAGAAATGTTTACTGAAGGGACGTTGAAGACTACAACGTTGATAGGCTAGATGTGTAAGTGTAGTAATATATTGAGCTAACTAGTACTAATGACCCAAGAGGCTTAACCTTACAACACCAGAGGTGTTTTTTTAAAGAAAATGAATAACGCTTGTTTTTACTGAATTTATTATTTTTTTAATCATAATTTTTACTAAAATACTTAAATAAATTATAAAATGCCTGGCAAAAATAGTGTAGTGGTACCACCTGAATCCATTCCGAACTCAGAAGTGAAACGCTTCAACGCCGATGGTAGTACGGGGTCTCCCCGTGTGAGAGTAGGTAAAGGCCAGGCAAATACAAAAAAACCCGAAAATTTTCGGGTTTTTTTGTATTTGCCTTTCTTTTTTTAGATATAAATACAATTTTATCAATAATTTTATTACTATTTTGATTTATCAATAGTATAGTATTTAGTATAATAAATTATTATTATTTAATAATTATAAAAATTTAGATAGTAATTTACTATAACAAATTATTTTCTTTTTAAATAAATTAAAAATTAATTTATTTAGAATTAAAATTTTATTAATATATTTATTATTTTTTTCTTAATGCTTACTATTATTATTTTGAAAAAAATAGTTTATGATTAATGTTTTAATCTGCTTTTTTTAATTTAGTATATATTTTTCATGTGAAGGTAATATAGATGTCCAAGATTAAAGGTAATGTAAAGTGGTTTAATGAGTCTAAAGGTTTTGGTTTTATTACTCCTGAAGATGGTAGTAAAGATGTTTTTGTTCATTTTTCAGCAATACAAAGTAATGGATTTAAAACGTTAGCAGAAGGTCAAAGCGTTGAGTTTGAAATTACAGAAGGAGCAAAAGGACCGTCTGCTGCTAATGTGATTAGTTTATAGATTTTGATTTATTTATCTAAAAATAAATATATTTTTTATAGTACGTGTTCTTATGGAACCGTACTATGTTTAAAAAATATTAAAATTTTTATAAAACCATTCTAACCATATTAATTTGACTAATTTCATGATATAAAATTTCAATTTGTTCAAAATTTTTTGCGCATATTGTAATAGAAACAGATAAATAATTCCCTCTATGACTAGATTTAACTTGAGGTGTATAATCTCCTGGAATATGAATTTGAATTACTCTAATAATCTGATCAACAAGTTCAGGTTTTGATAAACCAATGATTTTATAAGTAAAAAAACAAGGGAATTTTAACATTTCTCGTAATTTTGTTTGCATTATTAATCCTGGTTTTGTTTTATATCAATAATAAAGAAAAATTATTATATTATAATCGTTTGATATTTTAATTTATAATTTTTTATTATTTAATTTATTTTTTAATAGATTGATAAAAAATTATAATATATATTAATAGTATTTTATATTAGCACATTACAAAACTGGAAATAATATATTATGTTAAAAATTTTTAATACATTAACGTGTAAAAAAGAAATTTTTAAACCAATTGAGCAAAATAAAATAAACTTATATGTATGTGGTGTAACTGTTTACGATTTTTGTCATATTGGACATGGTCGTACTTTTATTGTATTTGATATGATAGTACGTTATTTTAAATATTTACATTTTCAAGTAACATATGTTCGTAATATTACTGATATTGATGATAAGATTATTGAAAAATCAATTAAAGAAAATATAAATATTAATATTTTAACAAAAAATATGATTCATGCAATGAATAAAGATTTTTCTATGCTTAATCTGATTATTCCCGATGAAGAACCGCGTATTACAGATTATAGAAAAGATATTATTGAGTTAATTACTGAATTACTAGATAAAAAATATGCTTATATTAATGAAGATGGTGATGTCGTATTTTCTATAGATAAAGATATTAATTATGGTTCATTATCTCATCAGTCTTTAGATTTATTAAAATCCGGTTCAAGAATTCCTATAAATAAAATGAAAAAAAATCCTTTAGATTTTATCTTATGGAAAAAAGAAAAAGATAAAGAAAAAGAAATTCATTTTTCTTGGGATTCCCCTTGGGGACAAGGTCGTCCTGGATGGCATATTGAATGTAGTACTATGATTAAAACATTTTTTAATAATTCTGTTGATATTCATGGTGGTGGTTCTGATCTTTTATTTCCTCATCACGAAAATGAAAAATCGCAATCTTCAGTTTTAGACAAAGAATTAAAAATAAATGTTTGGATGCATACAGGGATGGTTATAATTAATAATAAAAAAATGTCAAAATCTTTAAATAATGTATATTTTTTAAAAGATATTTTAGCATCATATGATGCAGAAACCATACGTTATTTTCTTTTATCTACACATTATAGGCGTCCTATACATTATTCTTCAGTATATCTTGATCAATCTCGATCTGCATTAGAAACTTTATATATTGCTTTATATGGTACACATCCTATTTCTAATCTTTCTGAAGGCAGGAAATACGAAATGGATTTTAAAAATGCAATGAACGATGATTTTAATACACCTAAAGCTTTTTCTACTTTTTTTCAATTAGCTCATGAAATTAATTCATTCAAAAGTGTTAATAAATTACAAGCTAATTTACTGGCTTTTAGATTATTATCTTTAGCAAATTCTATAGGTTTTTTATTGCAAAAACCTGAAAATTTTTTGAAAAAAATATGTTTATTTAATATAGATAAATTAAAAAAAATTCAAGAATTAATAGAACAAAGAAACATTGCTAGACAATCTCATTTATGGGAAAAAGCAGATAAAATTCGTGATGAATTAATATCCTGGGGTATTTTTTTAGAAGATTTTCCTACTTATACATTATGGCGTAAAAAATAAATGATGTTTAAATATAAAATGAGTGTTATTTAATATTTTTGAGTATCATGATATTTTTCGCATGCCTCTAATGTATTTTGAAGTAATGTTGTAACAGTCATAGGTCCTACACCACCTGGTACAGGAGTGATATATGATGCTCTTAAACATGCTGAATTAAAATCAACATCACCTACTATATTTCCATTAGGTAATCGATTAATACCTACATCTATAATAATAGCTCCTTTTTTAATCCAGTTTCCTTTTAAAAAATTAGGCTTTCCTATTGCTATAACTAATAAATCTGCACTTTTTACGTATTTTTTAAGATTTTTAGTAAAACGATGTGTTATAGTAATAGTACATCCAGCTAGTAATAATTCTAAACTCATAGGTCTTCCAACTATATTAGATGCACCTATTATAACAGCGTGTAATCCATGAGTTTTTATATTATAGTGTTCTAATATAGTAATAATGCCTTTAGGAGTACATGCTCTTAGTTTTGGTTGTCTTTGACATAAAGAACCAATATTATAAGGATGAAAACCATCAACATCTTTTTGAGGAAGAATACTACTTATTATTTTGATTTGATTAATATGTTGAGGTAATGGTAATTGAACTAAAATACCATCTATTTTCGAATTATTGTTTAATTTTTGTATAAGTTCTAATATTTTATTTTCTGAAATATTTTCTTTAAAAATCCAAGATTCTGAAAAAAAACCTACGTTTTTACAGGCTATTTTTTTATTTTGAACATATATTTGAGATGGAACATTAGATCCGATTAAGATAATTGCTAATCCAGGTACTCTTTTATTATTTTTTTTTCTATTATTAACCTGATTTAAAATATCTAATTGTATTTTTTTTGCTATTTTACTTCCATTTATAATAATTGCTGACATTAGTAATGAACTCGGTAAATTTTTATTGTAGTAATAAAAAATTAGTATAATTATTCTATAATATTTTATATTTTTATTATAAAATAGAATATTACTAGTAATTTATTATGATATATTATATTATTATAAAAAATCTTTTCATGCGCTCTTAGCTCAGATGGATAGAGCAACGGCCTTCTAAGCCGTAGGTCACAGGTTCAAATCCTGTAGAGCGCATAAATAATTAATTAAAAATAACTATTTTTTAAAATAAAATCTATATTTTTTTTAACTTCAGATAATGTATTTGCACCATTTAATTGAAAGTATTTTAAATTATCTTGTATTTTTTTTTCTTGGTAATATTGAGTTAATGGTTGGCTTAATTGAATATACTCTTTTAATCTTTTTTTAACTATTTCGATTTTGTCATCTTCTCTAATACATAATTTTTCTCCGGTAAAATCATCAATATTTTTTTCTTTAGGAGGGTTAAATTTTATATGATAAATTCGTCCTGAATTTAAGTGTATTCTCCTTCCTGATATCCTTTCTAATATTAATTTATATGGTATTAATAATTCTAAAATATAATCTATGTTTATCTTTTTTCTAGATAGATATTGAGCTTGTTCAATATTTCTTGGAAAACCATCTAATAAAAAACCATTATCACAATCTTTTTTTTGTATTCTTTTTGTAATTAAATCACAAATAATGTTATTATCAACTAATTTTCCTTGAATCATAGTATTTTTTATTTTTTCTCCTATAATACTACCTGAAGAAATATTTTCACGTAGAATATCGCCAGTAGATATATGTGGAATATTATATTTTTTAATAATAAATTTTCCTTGAGTTCCTTTTCCTGTTCCTGGCGGCCCTAATAAAATAATGCGCATATTTTTCTTATAAAAAAATGAAATAATTATAAAGATTACTACTTTATAGTAGTAATCATGTTTATTTGATTAAATTAATAGCTGATTCATTCTAGTAATAAATTGGTGTGGATTTTTTAATGTTCCTTTTTCAGATAGTAAAGCTTGATCTAATAGTAAATAAATCCATTCTTGTAATTCATTTGAATCCTGTATTAAGGATATTTTTTTAATTAGTTTATGTTTTGGATTTATTTCAAAAATATATTTTATTTCAGGAACTTTTTGACCAGCTGCAGAAAATAATTTTGCCATTTGTGTGGTCATTTCATTAGAATCACTTAATACCATACAGGGAGTTTCAGTTAATCTATTGGTTAATCTGACTTCTTTAACTTCATCTTTTAAGATATTTTTTACTTTTTTTAAAAAATCTATAATTTTTGTTTCTAATTCATGATTATTAATTTTTTTTTCTTCTGTTAATTTATTTAATGATATATCATCTTTACTAATAGACTGAAATTTTTTATTTTCAAATTCTAATAAATAATTCATCATCCATTCATCAATTTTATCTGATAATAACAATACATCAATATTATTTTTCTTAAATAACTCTAGATGAGGACTATTTTTAGCTGAAATATAGCTATCTGCAGTTATGTAATATATTTTTTCCTGTTTTTCATGCATATTAGAAATATATTCTTTCAGTGATAATGTTTGTTCAGAACTATTATTTTTTATTGATGTAAAACGCAATAAGTTTGCAATTGTATTTAAATTTTTGCTATCTTCTGCTGGTCCCTCTTTTAATATTAAACCAAATTCATTCCAAAATTTTTGGTATTTTTCAACATTATGTTTTGCTAATTTTTCAAGCATTTTTAGTGATCTTTTAATTAATGCTTGTTTTAAATTATTTGTAATACGATTATCTTGTAAAATTTCACGAGATACATTTAATGGTAAATTATTAGAATCAATTAAACCTTTTATGAAACGCAAATAATTTGGAAGAAATTCATTAGAATTATCCATTATATATACACGTTTTACATATAATTTTAAGCCGTGTTTATTATCTCGATTCCATATATCCCAATCTGCTTTTTTTGGAATAAATAATAAGCTTATATATTCTTGATTGCCTTCAACTTTATTATGACTCCATATAATTGGATTATTACTATCATTAGTAAGATGTTTGTAAAATTCTTGATATTCTTTTTTAGTAATAGATGTTTTATTAAGTGTCCATAAAGCTTTTGCTTTATTAATTTGTTCCCAAGAATAAGTTTTACTTTTTTCATCATAAGTTTGTATTTTGACAGGAACCATAATATGATCAGAATATTTACTAATTATATTTCTAATGCGCCATATATCTAAAAATTGTTCTTCTTCTTTTTTTAAATATAAAGTAATTTCTGTACCTCTCTTTTTTTTGGTAATTTTTTTGATATTATATTCACCTTCACCTGAAGATTCCCATAATGTACCTTCAGTATGTGCAGTATTTGCAAATCTAGTCCGTACAGTAACTTTCTGAGATACAATAAACGAAGAATAAAAACCTACTCCAAATTCTCCAATTAATGAATTATTTCCATTTTTTTCTTTTTTAAAAGATTCAATAAAAGATTTAGTACCTGATTTTGCAATTGTTCCTAAATTTTCAATAGCATCTTCACGAGTCATTCCTATTCCATTATCACTAATTATAATCGTTCCTTGTGCTTTATTAATAGAAATTTCTATATTCATATCACTATCATTTTCATATGATTCTGGTGAAGATATGGATATAAATCTTAGTTTGTCAATAGCATCAGATGCGTTTGAAATGAGCTCTCTTAAAAAAATTTCTTTATTTGAATATAAAGAATGAATCATTAAATGTAATAATTCTTTTACTTCAGATTTAAAATTATATGTTTCTTGTTTTTGTATATTCATTTTTATTTCTTTTTAAATTTTTATGATTTTAATATAAATTAAGTAAACTTTATTTTTTGTATTTATTATTATAAATAATTTTTATTTTATATAGGTATATTAAATCCTGTAGGCAATTGCATATCTGTAGAAATAGAAGACATTTTCTTTTTTTGTTCTTCTGATATTCTTCTAGTAGCATCATTAAATGCTGCTGCTGCTAAATCTTCTAACATATCTTTATCATCTGTTAATAAACTAGGATCTACTTCGACGCGGCTACAATTATGTGCTCCATTTATAGTAACTTTTACTAATCCAGCTCCTGCTTCTCCTGTAACTTCCATTTTTGCTATTTCAGCTTGTATTTTTGCAACTTTTTCTTGCATTTCTTGAGCTTGTTTCATTAAATTACCTAAACCGCCTTTAGTAAACATATTTTATGTTCTCTTTTTAATAATCTTATTCAATTTAATTTATATATTTTATATTAAAAATATATTTTTTTTTGTCCATTCTATATTAAATTTTTTTTCTAATATTTGAACGTTAATATCTTGTTTCATTATTATATATGCTTCTTTAATTTTTTTTTCATATTTTTTTGTAATAATGTGTTTAGATTTTGATAATTCTGATGTATATATTTTTTTTTTGTCTTTTATATTTAATTGATAATTATTTTTATTAGATAATATTTTTTTTTTATTTTTTAAAATTATATCAGTTAAATGATTATTTTTCATAATTAATCTAAATCTTCTTTTTAGGTAAAAATAATATATGATAAAAAGATAATAATATAAAATTTATTATTTTTCTATTTTTCTTATAGCTCTTAGGATAATCATTTCTGTTCCTATTTTTGGATCTGGTGAAAACGGTAGTTCTTTTCTACCTGTTGATATAATGTGATAACATAGAGAGATATCACTTTTATTAGTTATATTAACAATATCATCTATTTTTATTTTGTGGTCTTCTATATATTTTTCATCTGATATTAACGGAAATAACTTTATCATCGCTATATAATGTAAACAGCGTAATATTTCAATTAAAATTTTTTCCCATTCTACAATTTTATTACTTATCTTCTTAAGAAGAATCATGGTTTTTTTTGTATCTTTTTTTAATATTTCGCAAGTGATTGAAAATATTTTTTTTTGTGATGGTAATCCTAACATTTTTATTACATCTTTTTTATTAATAGAGTTATTACCTAATGAAATAGCTTTCTCTATTAAATTAAGCGCATCTCTTGCACTTCCTTCAGAATAATTTGCAATAGTTTTTAAAGCATAATCATCAGTATTAATATTTTCTTTTGCTAAAATATTTTTTAAAAAATAAAATATTTTTTTTGAAGATAAAATATTTAAATGAAAATGTAGGCATCTAGAAATAATAGTGTTTGGAATTCTATTAATCTCTGTAGTAGCTAAAATAAATTTAATATGTTTTGGAGGTTCTTCAAGAATTTTTAAAAATGCATTAAAGCTATGACGAGAAAGCATATGAACTTCATCAATTAAATATATTTTAAATCTTCCTTTTATTGGTGAATAATATACATTATCTAATATTTCTTTAATTTCTTCTACTTTAGTACGAGAAGCAGCATCCACTTCAATAAAATCGAGAAATAGTCCTTTTTCTATTTCTATACAATTTGCGCATTTTCGACAAGGATTAGATGTAATACCAGTTATACAATTTAAACTTTTTGCTAATAATCGTGCAATAGTTGTTTTTCCTATTCCTCTTGTACCAGAAAATAACCATGCATGATGAATACGATTTAGAGAGAAACTATTGCATATAGCCGTTACAATATGCTTTTGACCAATAATATCTTTGAAGGATTGTGGTCTATATTTTCTTGCAAATACACAATAACTCATATATTTTATTCTTCTTATAAAAATATTCTTTTACTTTTCTATTTATTAATAAAAGAATGTAAATTATTATAGTATTTCTATATTATATAAATTTTATTTGTTAAATAGATTTTTTATTGATATAATATGTTTTAAATTATTATTAATACAAAATATACTATTGAGTTTTCTGTTAGTTTCTAACACTGTAGAATTGAATATCTAGTCAGATCTGGAAAGAAGCAGCTAAATCAAATAATACAGGTGTTTTGATAAAGCTAACAGAAACTCGTAATAATTTTACAAATAATATGATTGAAATTTAAACATTTTCCAGTAAAAACCTCTTTTTTCTATTAGTTCATAATGATTTCCATATTCTATAATACGTCCTTGATCTAATACTATAATACAATCTGCTTTAATAATTGTTGACATTCGATGAGCTATAACAACTAATGTAGAATATTTTCGTATAGATAATAAAGTTTTTTGTATTTTTTTTTCTGTTTCAGAATCAATATTAGCAGTTGCTTCATCTAATATTAAGATTTTAGGATGTGTAACTAATATTCTAGCAATAGATAATAACTGTTTTTGTCCAATAGATAATGTATTACCTTCTTCTCCTAAAATAGAATATATTCCTTTAGGCATAGATTTTACTAGAGATGTAAGATAAACAGTATTTAGTATTTTCCAAACATGTTTTTCAGATATTTCCTTACCTAATGTAATATTTTGAAAAAAAGTATCTGAAAGAATTATAGGGTTTTGCTCTACCATTAAAATATCTTTTCTTAAAATTTTATGACTAATTGAATTAATTGGTTTATTATCTAAGTAGATTTGACCTTTTTGAATAGGATAAAAACCCATTAACAAATTTGCTAAAGTACTTTTTCCACAACCAGTATGTCCTACAAATGCAAAAAAACTTTTAGATGGTATATTTAGATTAATATTATTTAATATATTTTTTTTATTATTTTTATAAAAAAAGCTTAAATTATTAATTTTAATTTCGCCACTATTTAAATGGATTTTATTATCTCCATATTTTTGAATTGGAGAATCTAAAAGATTAAAAACTCTTTCTCCTGATACTATAGCTTGTTGTAATATAGATTGTTGAATAGTTAGACTAATTAATGGTTCATTAAGGCGATTTAAATATGTAATAAATGCATATAAAATTCCAATTTCAAAAATTCCGGTAGGAATAGAACTAAAAATAAAAATAAATGCGCATAATACTAAAGAAGATATTAAACTTAATAATGGTCTTAATAAAAAACTATCTAATTTTAATATTTTTATTCTTTCTATATAATGTAAATTACTAATTTTTTTTATTTCTTTTTGAAATCTATATTGTTGTCGAAATTGTTGAATAATATTAATTCCTTTAATGCTTTCATTAAATCTATTATTAATAATGGCATTATAAGATCGCATTTTTCTTAAAAATGGTGTGCTATAATACTGATATAATGACATAATAATAATCACTAATGGAAACATTAATCCCGCTACTATCGCCATATGCCATTCTAAAGTAAACATAGTAAATAATATGATTAACATTAGAGTGGTATTTTTAAATAAATTAGGAATTACAGTATCATATAGTTCTTTAATTACTTCAGTATCATTTGTAATTTTTGATAGAATATGACCTACTGGTTGAGTATCAAAATAATTCATAGGTTGACATAAAGTATTTTTGATAACATTTTTACGTAATTGATTAATGACTTTTATAGAAATTTCATTAAATAAAATACTTTGAAAATAATTTAAAAATACTGATATAATTTGTAATATTATAAATATAAAAATAAATGTTAAAATAAATTGTATATTTGAATTATTTTTTACAATTATATTTTTAATAAAAAAATTTATTAATACTGGTCCTAGTACTTCAGCAATAGAACTGCTTAAAAGAAATAATGATGCGAATATTAATTTTTTTTTATAAGGGATAATATAAATTAGTAGACGTTTTAAAATTGGCCAAAATTTTATTAAATGCTCCATATTATAAATTTTCACCCATGTTTATAACTATTTTATTCTATTTTTAGTTTTTGATAATGATACATAGATTTGTACCAATTTTCTTCTTTTTTTAATTTATAATGATTTCCACGCTGTGTAATCATACCATTTTTAATTACTATAATCTCATCTGCATTAAATAATGCAGAAAGTCGGTGTGCTGTAATAATTAATGTATGTCCATTTTTTTTCCAATTATTAATATTTTTCAAAATATTATGCTCAGTTTGTCCATCTACAGCAGATAGTGCATCATCTAAAATTAATATTTCAGTATTTAATAATAATGCTCGTGCAATAGAGATACGTTGTTTTTGACCGCCAGATAATATTACTCCACGTTCTCCAATTTGAGTTTGGTATCCTTTAGAAAAATTTAAAATATCTTGATGTACATTAGCTAGTTTTGCTGCATCTTCAATTTTTTTTTGTGAAACATATGGGTTTCCTAAGGCAATATTGTTTGCTATGGTATCTGAAAATAAAAATACATTTTGGTTAACGACAGCAATACGACGTCTCCAATCATCAATATTAAATTTTAATAAAGATAATGAATGATATGTTATCTGACCTTTCTGTATATTAAATTGCCGTTGAATAAGATTCAAAAAAGTACTTTTTCCAGATCCTGTTGGTCCGCAGACACCTAAAATTTTTCCAGGATGTAGAATAACTTTAATATTTTTTAAAGCAGGATAATTATTTTGAGGATAATAAAAAGAGTGAATATTAATTTTTAAAATGCCTGGTTTATATGGAATTTCTTGACTTTCAGTTTGGATCTTTGTTCCTTTTATTTGCATAATTAGATTAATGCGATTCCAAGCAGCACTACCTCTCTCTACTATATTAAACATCCATGCTAGTGCTAACATGGGCCAAATCATTAATCCCAGATACATAATAAAACTGGTTAATTCACCTATAGTAATAATATTTTTTATAATTAACCAGCTACCTCCTACTATAGCTAATAAATTAGAAAAAGCTACTGATAGATAAATAACTGGATCAAAACAAGAATCTATTTTTGCAACGTCCATATTTTTTTGACCTGTATATAGAACGGCTTTATAAAATTTTTCTATTTGTTTTTTTTCTATTCCAAAAGCTTTGATCATACGAATATTAGTTAAAATTTCTTGTGTTTGAGTATTTAATAAAGAGAATGCTGATTGAGATTGACTAAAATTATAATGTAGTTTTTCTCCATATTTTTGAATTAAAATAGCCATGATAGGCATAGGTATTAAAGCAAATAATGTCAATATAAAACTAATTTTTGTACTCATTATTATTAATACTAAACAACCCATGACTAATGAATCGACCAATGTTAAGACGCCTTCACCTGCAGCAAAGACTACACGATCAACATCATTAGTTGCTCTTGCAATTAAATCTCCAGTTCTATTTTTTAAAAAAAAATTTTGATTTTGTTGACTAAGATAATGATAAAATTTTACTCTTAACTCAGTTGCTAATTGATAGGATGCTCCAAATAAAAGTATTCTCCATAGATAACGTAATATATATATAATTATAGAAATTAGTATTATAATACTAATCCACGGTAAAATTTGTATACTATGCATATTTTTTTTTACAATACAATCTATAATAATCCCCACTATTTTTGGTGGTATTAATTGAAGTATAGCAATGCATGCTAATAAAATAATAGATCCTAGATATTTCTTCCATTCTCTTATGAAATACCATCTGAGTTGTTTAAATAATTGCACACACGATCCTAAATTTAAATAAAATATTTATATTTTATAAATTATTTTAAAATTAATTTATATTTTTTCATAGACAATATTTGCATTTTGATACAAATTTTTCAAAATAGAACGAAGTATTATTTCTGTATTATTATTTTCTAAATATTGTTTGATAATTTCATTATTTTGAAAAGAAAAATTACTTTGATAAATTTTAGATAGATATAAAATGATAATATTTCCATTTTTATCTTTAATCATAGTATATATTTTTTTATTTTTTTTAGGATAAGGCAATGAAAATACTATTGGAACAATATTATTTTTTTCATATTGAGAGATAATTTGAGGATCATAAAAATGAATGTTATATTTTTTTCCTTTTCTTAATAATAAAACAATTTTTTCTGCTTTTTTTTGTATATTTTTCATGGCTTTTAAATATTTTAATGTATATATAATATTTTTATCTACATCTTTAAATTTTTTTATTTCTTTTTTCTTATAATCTTTAATGCTAATAATAAATGATGTATTTTTATTTAAAGTAATTAATCCAGAATGTAATCTTAATTGATTTTCTTTTTTTATTAATTTTTTATCTGAAAGTATTTTGTTAATAATTGTATTATTATTAAATTCTTGAGGAAGAGAATTTTTTGTAAACCAATTGGTTTCTTTAGGATGTATATTGATATTTTTGATAATCATATCAAATTGATTAGGATACATTTTAATTATATTAATAATTTTATTTTTTAGTATATGGTATGATTTTTTTGAATTTTGATTAATAATTTTTATCCTAATAGAATCATGTACTTCAGATAATTTTTTTTTTTGATTTATTTGAATATCATTTAATTTAATAATTAAAAATTCTTTTTGAAAAGGAATAATATTAGATATTTGATTTTTTTTATAAAGATGAGATTTTTTAATTTCATTAGGAATAAAATTATTTGATATCCAACCAATATTACCGCCATGACTAGATGAAATAGGATCTGTTGATTTTTTTTTAGCTATATCTTCAAAATTATTACATTTTTTAATTTGTGATAATATTGATAATGCTTCTTTCATAGTCTTTACTTGAATAATACTATATTTTTTTTTCTCTTCTTGAGAATAATCTTTAATATGAGTATAGTACCATTTCTCAATATCTTTTTCATTGTATTGTAATTGAATATTTTTTACATCTATTGGGATATAGCTAATTTTAAATTTTTCTGGAATATAAAATTGATTTTTATTCTTTAAAAAGTAAATTTTTTTTTCTTTATTTTTTATTTTTTGCTGTTGAATAATTGATTCAATGTTAAGAATTGATTTTTGAATTATTCTTTTTTGTGATAATAATTTTATTATATTTTTATTTTCATTTTTTAATAAAAAATTTGTATTATTAATGGTATCTATTAATTTTTTTGTTATTAGTCGTGTTTTAATATTTTTTATATATTCATTATTTTGTAATCCTATTGATGATAAATAATTAAAATATTTTTGTTTATTAAATGTATTATTTTTTTGAAATAACGGAGAAGATAATAAAAATTTTTTTATTTCTTTATCTTCTACAGTTAACTGGAGTTTTTCAGCATATTGTTCTAGTAAAATATTGTTAATTAATTGAGATAAAATATAATTATATGTTGCATTAATAAAATCTTTATTTTCGCCAATTTTAAAAAATTTATTACCTAATATTTTTTTTTGTTTTTCTCTTTCTAAAATGTACATATTTTGCACGGTTTCGAAGCTTATTTTTTTTCCATTTACTGTAACTATATATTTTTTAGTATCATAAGGAAGATAACTGATAACAGTACTCATCACTATTGATAAAATAATTAATCCTAAAATACATTTTATTATTATATTTTTGGACCAAAATTGTGTTTTTTTTATCATAATATAAATAATTCCAATAATAATATATTTTAAAGAAAGAAATTAATATCGATAAAGGCTGACAATTTTTATGTCAGCCTCATGATTGTATAAGATATAATTATCGTATTTTTTAGATATAAGGAACATTTTTTA
This sequence comes from Buchnera aphidicola (Pterocomma populeum), assembly GCF_049314985.1. Classification (GTDB taxonomy): domain Bacteria; phylum Pseudomonadota; class Gammaproteobacteria; order Enterobacterales; family Enterobacteriaceae; genus Buchnera; species Buchnera aphidicola_BQ. Next base: position 82,249 of record NZ_CP186013.1, on the reverse strand, counting down.
ATGCTAATTGTAGAACTTCTTTAATATTTTTTACTGCATGTATTGATAGTCCTTGAATAATATTTTTAGGTATTTCTTCTAAATCATTTTTATTTTTATAGGGAATTATAACTTTTTTAATACCCCCTCTATGTGCAGCAAGTAATTTTTCTTTTAATCCTCCAATTGGTAAAACTTGTCCACATAATGTAATTTCTCCTGTCATAGCAATATTTGATTTTACAGGATTTTTTGTTAAAGAAGAAACAATAGCTGTACACATTGCTATTCCAGCACTAGGACCGTCTTTAGGTGTAGCTCCTTCTGGTACATGGACATGAATATCATTTTTTTCATAAAAATTTTCTTTAATATTTAATTTTTTTGCTTGAGAGCGTACTACAGTTAATGCAGCTTGAATAGATTCTTGCATGATTTTACCTAAAGAACCAGTATAGGTTAATTTTCCTTTTCCTGAAACACATGCTGTTTCAATAGTTAATAATTCTCCACCGACTTCTGTCCATGCTAAACCTATAACTTGTCCAATATAATTATAATTATTGCTTTTTCCATAATCAAATCGTTTAATACCTAAAAATTGTTTTAAATTTTTACTATTAATTTCAATATGTTTTAAATTTTTATCTAATAATATGTTTTTTACTACTTTTCGACAGATTTTAGATATTTCTCGTTCTAAACCGCGTACTCCAGCTTCTCGTGTATAATAGTGAATTATACTAGTAATAGCACAATCAGTAATTGTTAATTCATCTTTTTTTAATGCATTTCTTTCTATTTGTTTAGGATATAGATATCGTTTAGCTATGTTTAATTTTTCATTTTCCGTATATCCAGATAATCGTATAACTTCCATTCGATCTAAAAGTGGTGCAGGTATATTCATAGAATTTGATGTAGCCACAAACATAACATCAGAAAGATCATAATCCACTTCTAAATAATGATCATTAAAATTAATATTTTGTTCTGGATCTAATACTTCTAATAAAGCAGATGCTGGATCTACTCTAATATCACAGGACATTTTATCAATTTCATCTAATAGAAATAATGGGTTCTTAACTTTTGCTTTGATCATTTTTTGAATTAATTTTCCTGGCATAGAACCTATATATGTACGGCGATGACCTCTTATTTCAGCTTCATCTCGTATTCCTCCTAAAGCCATTCTTACATATTTTCTTCCTATAGATCGTGCAATAGATTTTCCTAATGATGTTTTACCGACACCTGGAGGTCCAATTAGACATAAAATAGGACCTTTTACTTTTTTTATTCTTGTTTGTACTGCTAAATATTCTAGTATTCTTTCTTTCACTTTTTCAAGACCAAAGTGGTCAGTATCAAGAATTTTTTTAGCTTGTTGAATATTATTTTTAATTAAGGTTTTAGCATTCCATGGAACTTGTATCATCCAGTCAATATAACTTCGTACTACCGTAGCTTCAGCAGACATTGGTGACATCATTTTTAGTTTTTTTAATTCTGATTCAGTTTTATCTTTTGCTTCTTTTGGCATTTTTGATGCATTAATTTTTCGTTTTAGTATTTTATTTTCATCTATAATTTCATCAATTTCACCAAGTTCTTTTTGTATAGCTTTTATTTGTTCATTCAGATAATATTCTCTTTGACTTTTTTCCATTTGTTTTTTAACACGATTTCGAATTCTTTTTTCTGCTTTTAACAAATCAATTTCTGTTGCCATAATAACCATTAAAAATTCTAATCTTTCATTGACGTTTTTCATTTCTAATACTGATTGTTTATCATGTATTTTTAGTGGCATATGTGAAGCAATAGTATCTGCTAATTTTTCTGAATCATTAATATTTTTTAGAGAATTTAATATTTCTGATGGGATTTTTTTATTGAGTTTAATATAAGATTCAAATTCATTTATTGTTGTACGAATCAATATTTTTTGTTTTTTATCTATAATAATAGACGGAATAATAACATTTATTTCTGCAACGAGATATTTTCCATTGTTATTTAATTTTTTTATACAAGCACGTTGTAATCCTTCTACTAAAACTTTAATTGTTCCATCTGGTAATTTTAATATCTGTAAAATTGAACTGATTGTACCTATAGTAAATAAATCATTTGTTGTTGGTTCGTCTTGTGTAGCTTCTTTTTGAGCAATCAACATAATTTTTTTATCATTTTTTATAGCTGCTTCAATACAATTAATTGAATGTTTTCTACCTACAAATAACGGAATGACCATGTGAGGATATATAACGACATCACGTAATGGTAAAACAGGAATTGTGATATTTGTAGAACGCTCAGAATTCATAGAGCTCTCTCTTAGTTAAATTTCCGCTATATTTTAAAAAAATATAAGATTATAAATATTTATTTATAATTATAATTGGATGTTATTGGACATGCCATGATAAGCGGTTTGTAAAATAAAAAGGGCTATTTCCTTTTTTTAATTTTTTTTTGTATTATCATGATTTAATTATTAGATACTGGATTTGTTTTTTTTTGTTTTAATATTATTTTAGGTGATGAATAAGTATTTACAACTGATTTGTTAATTAATACTTTTTGGACATTTTCCATAGATGGTAAATTGTACATTGTTTCTAATAAAATACTTTCAATAATAGATCTTAATCCTCTAGCACCTGTATTACGAGACATAGCTTTTTTTGCAATTGCTGCAATTGATTCTAAATTAAATTCTAATTTTACTTTATCTAATTCAAACAAAGTTTGATACTGTTTAATTAAAGCATTTTTAGGTTCATGCAGTATTTTAATTAATGCATCTTCATTCAACTGATGTAAAATGCTAATTATCGGCAAACGACCAATAAATTCAGGGATTAATCCAAATTTAATTAGATCTTCTGGTTGTATTTTTTCTAGTATTATATTTTCTGATAATTTTTTATTTTTCTTTTTAATGATAGCAGTAAATCCAATGTTTGTTCCTTTATAAATTCTTCTTGTAATTATACTAGATAATTCTAGAAAAGATCCAGCACATATAAATAGAATATTTTTAGTATTAACTTGAATAAATTCTTGTTGAGGGTGTTTTCGACCACCTTGTGGTGGAATGGATGCTATTGTACCTTCAATTAATTTTAATAAAGCTTGTTGTACTCCTTCTCCAGAAACATCTCGAGTAATAGAAGGATTATCAGATTTTCTTGCTATTTTATCTATTTCATCAATATAAATAATTCCTAGTTCGGCTTTTTTTACATTATATTCACATTTTTGTAATAATTTTTGAACAACGTTTTCAACGTCTTCTCCAACATATCCTGCTTCAGTTAAAGTAGTTGCATCTGCAATAACAAATGGAATATTTAATCGTTTTGCTAATGTTTCTGCTAATAATGTTTTTCCGCTTCCCGTGGGTCCAATAAGTAAAATATTGCTTTTTCCTAATTCAACATTATTTTTTTTTTCTACAATGTTGCGAAGACGTTTATAATGATTATATACAGCAACAGACAATATTTTTTTTGTTTTTTTTTGTCCTATTACATATTGATCAAGATATTCTTTGATTTCATGTGGTGTAGGTAATTTTTCTAATATATGATGGGTATCATTTTCGTTTTTATTATTTTCTACTGTGATTATATTATTACATAATATTATGCATTCATTACAGATATATACTGATGGACCTGCAATTAATTTTTGAACTTCTTTTTGACTTTTTCCACAAAAAGAACAATACAATAATTTTTCAGAATCATTTTTATTTTTATCTATCATTATTGAACCTTTTTTTTATTTTTAAATAAATAAAATTTTATTTTAATAATATGTTAAATATAAAAGAAACATTTTTTATTGACGATGTGTTAAAATAAAATCAATTAATCCATATTTAATAGATTCATCTGCTGATAAAAAACAATCACGATCTGTATCTTTATTTATTTTTTTAATAGGTTGACCTGTATGTAATGCAATTAGATGATTAAGTGTTTTTTTAATTTTAATAATTTCACGAGAATGAATTGCGATATCAGATGCTTGTCCTTGATATCCTCCTAGCGGCTGATGAATCATTATTCTTGCATTAGGTAAACAAGATCTTTTCCCTTTTTTTCCAGATGCCAATATAAATGCTCCCATTGAACATGCTTGTCCCATACAAATAGTATGTATATCTGGTTTGATAAATTGCATTGTGTCATAAATAGACATTCCTGAAGTAATAACTCCTCCTGGTGAGTTAATATATAAAAATATATCTTTTTCAGGATTTTCAGATTCTAAAAAAAGCATTTGAGCGATAATATTATTTGCCATATTATCTTCAATTGTTCCTGTCATAAAAATTATACGTTCTTTTAATAAACGTGAATATATATCGTATGCACGTTCTCCGCGTGCATCTTGTTCTACTACCATAGGAAGAAAAGATGAATTAGAAATAGTTCTTTTCTTTGGATTACGATGATTAAATAACATTTTTTATTCCTGTAAAATATTGTAATGTTATATTTAGAATATAATTTATGATATTTTTTTAATTATAAAATAAATTATTATCGATTGTATTTTTAGCATAATAGATAGCTTGATCTAAAGTGTAATATTCTTCAATAATCGTTATTTTTTTAAATAATAAATTCATTACTTGTATTTCTAATTCAATATTTTTTATTTTTTCTATTAAGTTTTTATCTGTTTTATATAAATTTATAATTTCTTCAGGTTTTTTATAATTTAAAGATATTTTTTTAATTAATTTATCAATAGTATTTAAATCAGGTAATATATTATTTTCAGAAATAATATTTTGAATAATTAACTTTATATGTATATTTTTTTTAGCTTGTAAATGAATATTGATATGATATTTTTTTTCTAGTATATTTCCTTCATTTTTTTGATATTTTTGCAAATTATCATAATATATATTTTTAATTTCTTCTTCGATTAAAATATGAGGTATAATTATAGGATTATTTTTTATTAATTTTTGTATAATTTGAAAGTATATATAATTATCATTAATTTTTTTGATTTTTTTATTTATTTTTTCTTTCATTTTTTTATAATAGATTGGCTCAATTTTTTCTTCTTGATTTTCAGATAAAACAATATTTTTTATTTTTTCTTCAATTTTTTTAATTTTTATTTTAAAAATAACCTCTTTATCTTGTAATTTTTTTTCTGGATGAAATTTAGAAAAATGTATTTTAAAAAAAAATACATCATTGATATAATGGTTTTGTATTTGATAATATAACTGAGGTAATAATATATTTTTTGAAATAATTAAAGAAAAGTTTTTTTGGTGGAATTCTTCTATTATTTGATTATTAACATAAACTTTATAATCTAATAAAACACGATCATTAGTTTTTATAGATCTTTGTGTTATTTTCCATTTTTTTAAATTTTTTTGATTTTTTTGTATTTGATTTAAAATATTTTGTTTAGTAATATTAACAATTATTTTTTTTACTTGAATAGATTTAATATCTTGTAATTTGAAAATAGGTTTTAATGCATATATTACTGAATATTTAAAATTTTTAAAATTATTATATTCATTTGAATGTATGTAATATTTCGGATTACCAATGGTATTTATTTTTTTTTCGATGATAAATTTATGAAAAAATTTTTGCATAAGTTGGTTTAATACATCATAATAAATATTATTTCCATATTTTTTTTTAATAATATCAATAGGAATTTTACCTTTTCTAAATCCATTAATATTTTCATTTTTATTAATTTCATTAAATTTTTTAATAATATTTTTTTTAATTATAATTTCTGGAATTTTTATTGTTACACGATACTCTTCATTTTTGTTTTTTTCTATTAAGAAATTCATTTTTACCTCAAAAAATTAAATTTATTAGTTTTATATGCATATTTTATTTATTTTAAAAATATTTGGTAGTATATAAATATACACATATTTCTTCTTTTTAATATTTTTATAGATTGTTTATAATAGAAATGTTTTATTTATTTATTAGCAATAGATTATATTATTTTATTTTAAAAATATTATTGAGATATAATTATGGTTGGCGATTTTAATAAATACAATTTAATTTTTTAAATAAAAATTTTATAATGAAGTATTTTAATAAAATATTATTTTCATTTTTAATATTGAGATATTTTTTGTTGATATTTTGATACATTTTTCTATTAATGTTTTTTTAAACATTTTGAAAAATTAATTTTTTTATTTTTTTTATTTTTCCATTCAATTATAGTATAAGTATATAATGTAATTGAATATATTTTATATTTTATTTCTTTTTTTAAAATATTAAAAATAATACGATGTCTATCAATTAAGTTTATATTAATAAAAGCATCACTAATAATAATTATTGTTAAATGTGTAAGATTATTTTTAGAATAATTATGAGATGCACTATTATCAAAAATATCTATGAAATCAACATTTATATTAGATTTTAAACTATTTTCTATTTTTTTTAAAATCATTAATTATATATCCTTAATATAAAAAAAATAATATATTTTATTTTTTATAAAAAAAATAAAATATTATTAAAAATTTTATCAATTTTTGTAAAATAATTCAATTATTTAAAAAATATTACTATTTTATTTTATAGTAATTATATTTGAATCTAATATTAAAAATAATTAAAATATATTTTCTAAATTAAAAATAAAATACTAAATATTCCATTTAATTGAGGTTCTTTAATGATATTTATAAAATACAACAGTATTTTTAAAATTGTACTATTTTTTTTTATTATATTTTTTTTAAATGGTTGTAATAGTGTATTTTTTAGTTCGCATGGAATAATTGCTCAAGAAGAATTGTCATTAATATTTATATCATTTTTGATGATGTTATTAGTTGTATTACCTGTAATTTTTATGACGGTATATTTTTCAATAAAATATCGTAGTTCAAAAAAAAATGAAATATATAAACCAGAATGGGCTCATTCAACAAAATTAGAAATATTTATTTGGATAATTCCGATTTTAATTGTATCTTTTTTAAGTTATTTATCGTGGAATTATAGTCATAAACTAGAACCTACTAGAGCAATACAATCTAGATTACATCCAATAGAAATAGATGTTGTATCATTAGATTGGAAATGGTTATTTATTTATCCAGAATATCATATTGCTACTATTAATGAGATTATGTTTCCTATTAATAGACCTATAGTATTTCATATTACTTCTAATTCTGTAATGAATTCTTTTTTTATACCTTATCTTGGAAGTCAAATTTATGCTATGCCTGGTATGATAACTGAATTAAATTTAATTTCTAATAATACAGGATATTATAAAGGTATATCATCTAATTATAGTGGTAAAGGTTTTTCAAACATGAAATTTACTGCGATCTCTGTTTTAAATAATACTCAATTTAAGAAATGGATTGATAAAATTCAGAATTCTTCGAAAGTATTACAAGATATGAAACAATTGTTAATAATTTCTAAATCAAATGAAAACAGTTCTGTACAATATTTTTCAAAAGTAAATAGTAATTTATTTCATCAAATTATTAATCAATTTTATAAACATAATTGATTGAAAAAATATATATTAATACAATATTTTCTAAAAAATTAATTTGGAGAAGTAAAAATGTTTGGAAAATTAAATTGGAATTCTATACCTTATAATGAACCAATTATTATGGTTACTTATATTATAATTATTTTAATTACATTAGGTTTAATATTTAGTATTACATATTATAAAAAATGGAATTATTTTTGGCATGAATGGTTTACGACAGTAGATCATAAAAAAATATCTATTATGTATGGTATTTTAGCTTTTATTATGTTATTTCGTGGATTTGTTGATGCTATATTAATGCGCACTCAACAAGTGATTTCATCATCAGGTCATACAGGATTTTTACCTGCTCATCATTACGATCAGATATTTACAGCTCATGGTGTAATCATGATTTTTTTTGTTGCGATGCCTCTAGTAATTGGATTAATGAATTTAGTTATTCCGTTACAAATTGGTTCTCGTGATGTAGCTTTTCCATTTCTTAATAATTTAAGTTTTTGGTTAACTGCGAGCAGTGCAATTTTAATTACTCTTTCTTTAGGAATTGGAGAATTTGCACAAACTGGTTGGTTAGCATATCCGCCATTATCAGGAATAAAATACAGTCCTGGAGTAGGAGTAGATTATTGGATTTGGAGTTTGCAAATTTCTGGAATTGGAACAACATTAACAGGAATTAATTTTTTAGTAACTATTCTAAAAATGAGAGCTCCAGGAATGAATTTATTCAAAATGCCAGTTTTTACTTGGGCATCTTTATGTACTAATATTTTGATTATTATTTCATTTCCTGTTTTAACAATAACTTTATTTTTGTTAACATTAGATCGATATTGTGATTTTCATTTTTTCACTAATGAATTGGGTGGAAATATGATGATGTATGTAAATTTAATATGGATTTGGGGTCATCCAGAAGTATATATTTTAGTTCTTCCAGTTTTTGGTATTTTTTCTGAAATTGTTTCAACTTTTTCTAAAAAACGTTTGTTTGGATATGTTTCCTTAGTATGGGCAACTTTTGCTATTACTATTTTATCTTTTATTGTATGGCTTCATCATTTTTTTACTATGGGTGCAAGTGCAAATGTTAATGCTTTTTTTGGTATTACTACAATGATTATAGCTATTCCAACTGGAGTAAAAATATTTAATTGGCTTTTTACAATGTATCAAGGTCGAGTATATTTACATTCTTCTATGTTATGGACTTTAGGTTTTTTAATTACGTTTTCTATTGGTGGTATGGCTGGTGTATTATTATCTGTTCCTCCAGCAGATTTTATTTTACATAATAGTTTATTTTTAGTAGCTCATTTTCATAATGTTATTATTGGAGGAGTAGTTTTTGGATGTTTTGCAGGTATTAGTTATTGGTTTCCTAAATTATTTGGTTTCATTTTAAATGAAACATGGGGAAAACGTGCTTTTTGGTTTTGGATTACTGGTTTTTTTATAGCTTTTATTCCTTTATATTTTTTAGGATTAATGGGTATGACGCGTCGTTTAAGTCAAAATATTGATATACAATTTCATTTTTTATTATGTATTGCCGCTTTTGGTTCTTTTTTAATTGGTATAGGTATTATATGTCAAATTATTCAGTTTTGGGTTTCTATTAGAGATCGTCATGATAATCTTGATATTACTGGTGATCCATGGGATGGAAGAACTTTAGAATGGTCTACGTCTTCTCCTGCTCCTATTTACAATTTTGCTATTATACCAATTATTCAAGATAGAGATGATTTTTGGAATACAAAAAAAAACAATATTAAAAAAATAAAATTGCATTATAGTTCTATTCATATGCCTAAAAATACAGGTTTTGGATTTATAATTAGTTTTTTTTCTTTAATCTTTGGTTTTTCAGCAGTATGGCATATTTTTTGGTTATGTTTTATTTCTTTTTGTATGATTTTAATTAGTTTACTAGTGAAAAGTATGAATGAAAATAATGAATATATTATATCTTCAAATGAGATTAAAAAAATAGAGAATAAAAATTTTAAAAAACGAGATATGCAGGTTTATAATGATTAAAAATAAAATAAAAAATATTGTATTAAATACTCATAATATACATGAAAAAGAATTAGAAAATAATAAGTTATTAGGTTTTTGGATATATTTAATGAGTGATTGTATTATTTTTGCTATTATGTTTGCTGTATATTCAATATATTTTTCTAATGTTTCTATAGGTTTAATTCCTAAGTATTTTTTTAAATTATATTTTATATTAGCAGAAACATTTATATTATTATTAAGTTCATTATCATGCGGTATGATGAGTATTTTTTTATCTAAAAAAACAATAAAAAAATGTTTTTTATACCTTATTTTAACTTTTATATTAGGTTTATTTTTTATTTTAATGGAAATGTATGAATTTTATGATTTAATCATAAATCATTTTGGACCTAATAAACATGCTTTTTTTTCTGTTTTTTTTACTTTGATAGGTATGCATGGTATTCATATATTTTGCGGTCTTATTTGGATGTTATTTTTATTTTATCAACTAGTAAAATTAAATTTAACTAATACTATTCGTATTCGTTTTTTATGTTTTAGTTTATTTTGGCATTTTTTAGATATTATATGGGTGTGTATTTTTACTTTTGTGTATTTAAATGGAGTAATTTAATGTCTAATAATTCAAATAATCTTTTATATTATAAAAAAAAATCTTATATATTAGGTTTTTTATTTTCTATTATACTAACACTTATTCCTTTTTATTTTTCTATAGAAAAAATATTTTCTAGTAAAACTAATCATATTATTATCATCTTCTGTGCTATAACACAAATTTTGATTCATTTTATATATTTTTTAGATTTAAATTTTTCTATTGAAAAACGTTGGAATATTGTTTCTTTATTATTTATTATGATAATTATTTTTATTATTTTATTTGGTTCTATATGGATTATGAATAATTTAAATAATAATATGATGATGCATTAAAAATATGTTATCAAAATTTAAGTATTATATAGAAATTATTAAACCACGAATTATTTTTGGAAATATGGTATTAATGATGGGAAGTTTTTTATTAGCTTCTCAAATTCATTTTGATTTTAATTTATTTTTATACACATTATCAGGAATGTCATTGGTTATTGCATCCTCTTGTATATTAAATAACATTATTGATTATGATATAGATAACAGAATGCAACGTACTAAAAATAGAGTTTTAGTAAAAAAATTATTAAATCAGAATGAAGTATTAATTTTTTCTTTTATTATTGGTACAATTGGATTTTTTATATTAGGTTATTTAGTAAATATATTATCTATGTTATTAGCTTTTTTTGGATTTTTAATATATGTTATTTTTTATACTTATATATTAAAAAGAATTTCAATTTATTCTACTTTAATTGGAAGTTTTTCAGGTTCTATTCCTTCTGTTATTGGATATACAGCAGTAGTAAATACTATTGATTTATTTTCTTTTTTATTATTTATAAATTTTATTTTTTGGCAAATGTCTCATTTTTATTCTATTGCTATTTTTCGTATTAATGATTATAAAAATGCCAGAATTCCTGTATTTCCTGTAATTAAAGGTATTTTTTTAACAAAAAAACATATTATTGTTTATATTATTTTATATATTTTTATTAATTTATTATTTAGTTTTTTTGGTTATTTAAGTTATATGTTTTTATTTCTATCTTCTTTTATAAATGTAATATGGTTATATTTAGCATGTTATAATTTTTATAACATAGATGAAAAAAAATATTCTATCAAACTATTTAAGTTTTCGATTATAGTTGTTTTTGTATGTAATTTTTTAATGGCAATAGATTTTTTATTTTAATAGTTTTATAAGCATTGAGCAGGTTTTGGTATGCCAGCAATTTTACTTGCTTGTTTTGCTGGTCCTTTTGGAAATAGTGTAAATAAATAAATACTATTTATTTTTTTATTTTTTATTTTTTTCTGTATTGCATTAATTAACATTCTCATCGATGGTGTCATATTAAATTTAAAATAAAAATCTCGTACAAAATATATTATTTTCCAATGATCAGAATTTAAATTAATATTTTCATTTTGAGCAATTTCTTGAGCTATTAAAATATTCCAATTTTGATTATTTTTTAAATATCCTTCTGCATCTTTTTCAATATCTTGATACTTATGTATTTTTTTTTTTAATTTTTTCATCTTTTAAAATATATTTTGAATCAATAGAATTGTATTGAAAATAAATGAAATAAAAAAGAATTATAAAATGAATTTCATAGAATTACAAGTGACATTAAGTCTTGGTGTTATTTTTTTGCTACGTATGTTAGGAATTTTTATTATAATACCTGTTATTAGTACACATGGTATATTTTTACATGATGAGAATAAATTATTAATTGGGTTAGCCATGGGTATTTATGGAATTGCTCAAGTGATTTTTCAATTTCCATTTGGTTTTTTATCTGATATATTTGGTCGAAAGTTTATAATGATACTAGGTCTTATTTTAATTCTAATAGGAAATATAATTTCAGCTAGCATTCATTCTATTTGGGGCTTGATTATTGGTCGATTTTTGCAAGGATCAGGAGCTATCTCTGGTGTATCTATGGCTTTGTTATCTGACTTTGTGCGTGAAAAAAATCGAACTAAATCTATTGGATTTATTGGAATTAGTTTTGCAATTTCTTTTATAATATCTATGGTATCCGGTCCTATTATTGTTCAATATTTAGGATTTTTTTCTATTTTTTGGATTACATCTTTTTTATCTCTTATATGTATTATAATTGCATTTTTCTTTATTCCTTCTTCTATTAATTTTTTTCCAATAAAAAATTGTAGTTTATTTAACATAAAATTATTAAATATTTTATTTAATACTAAACTTATAAAATATTATGTTAGTGTTTTTTATCTTCATTTTTTATTGATGATGAATTTTATGATTATTCCCAATCAATTAGAAATTCATGGTTTATCTTTTCATGAACATTGGAAAATATATCTTTTTACTATATTGTTATCTTTTTTAATTGTATTTTTAGTATTATTTTTTTTAAAATTAGTTTTTTTTCTAGAACATATTATTGAGTGCTCTATTATTTTATTTTCTTTATCAGATATAATGTTTGTATATTCTAAGAATCATATATTTTTTTTATTATTTGGAATACAAATTTTTTTTATATCTTTTAATCTTTTAGAAGTGTTTTTACCATCTTATTTAAGTAAACAAGTTAGGGTAAATTATAAAGGTAGTATAATGAGTATTTATTCTACTCTTCAATTTTTAGGTATTTTTTTAGGTAGTTTAGTAAGCGGTAGTATATTGCATTTTTTTAATATTAATAGTATTTCTATTATAGAATTTTTTATTATTTTATCGTGGTTATTAATTGTTTTTTTAAAAAAATAAATTGATATTATAATATATGATTTACTTATATAAATATAATATTTTTAGTATAAAATAATATATAATTCTTGGATATACATCTAAGAATTATATATTTTAATATAAATTTTACCAGAAAATATAAAATAATATGTTTTTAGTCACAAAAAAATATTATTTTTTATCACATCTTATTTTTAATGCTGCAGCATCTAATACACCATTGATAAATTTATGACTATCTTCTGCTCCAAATAATTTTGCAAGTTCAATACCTTCATTAATAGATACTTTATAAGGTATATCTTTTCGTTTAGATAATTCATAGAATGAAATTCTCAAAATAGATTTTTCTATTTGTCCAAGTTCTTTAAGTGATCTTGACAAATAAGGTTCCATTAAATTATCTATTTTATTACAGTCATTAGTAATATTAAGAATTAGATCATAGAAGTATATAATATCAATTTTTTTTTCATTATTTTCTTTTAAAAACTCAATTGCGCTATGTTTTATATTATTTTTAGATAATTCCCAAGCATACAACATTTGTAAAGCATATATACGAGCTTTGTGTCGCAAGAATGGTTTCATAGCAATCTCTTATTATATATTAAATGATATTATTTTTTTTAGGTTGAAATATAAGTCGTATATCAGGACCGATTTTACAAAAATTTTTTAATTTAAATTTTAAGCATTCAAATAGTTTTATTTGATTATTTAATATACAGAGTGGTTTTGCATTATGTCCTAATATTATTGGTGCTATATAAATTATTACTTCATCGATCACACCTAACTTTAATAAAAGTCCAGAAAATGCACTTCCTGATTCTACCCAAATATTATTTATTTCTTTTGTTCCAAGGATTTTAAATAGAGATAAAATATTAATTTTATTTTGGTATGGTTTTACTATTAATTCTGTAACATGCTTAGGCCATAATTGTTGATCTGATTTTAATCTTATTAACCAAATTGGTTCTTTGATCTGTATTATTTTGTGTCTTAATTGAATTCTGTTTTGACTATCTATCAGTACTCTTATTGGATGTTTAAATATTTTATGTGGAAATATTGGTAGTATTTTTTTATCTAATTCTTTCGTGCGTATATTTAATTGAGGATTATCAGTTAATACAGTAGAACTAGTGCTAAGAATAGCAGAACTTTTTGCTCTAAATGTTTGAACATCTTGACGTGCATATTTTGAAGTAATCCATTTGCTATTTCCATTTTTTAGCGCAATTCTTCCATCTAATGACATCGCTAATTTTAATTGTATTCATGGAAATCCTGTTTTCATTCTTTTAAAAAATCCATAATTATTTTTTTTTGATTCTTTAGATAAAATTCCGATTTTAACTATTATTCCATGTTTTTGTAAATATAATACTCCTTTTCCAGATACTTTAGGATTAGGATCTAAATTTGATATTACAACTTTTTTAATTCCAGATTTTACAATTGCATGACAACAAGGTGGAGTTTTTCCAAAATGATTACAGGGTTCTAGTGTAATATATGCAGTGCTTTCTTTTGATTCTTTTCCTGCCATTTTTAAAGCATTAATTTCGGCATGATTTTTTCCACTTTTTTCATGCCATCCTTCTCCAATAATATTATTATTTTTTACAATGACGCACCCTACATTAGGATTAGGAGAAGTGGTAAATTCTCCTTTTTGACTTAGTATAATTGCTTTTTTCATATAAAATATTTCTTTCATTTTTAAACCAAACAATGTAATAATTTTTGACTAGAGATATATATTATATTTAAAAATATCATATATTTTTATGAAAAAATAGTTGATTTTATAAAATATTATTTCAAATTAATATTTATTTAAATTTTTATTTAAATTAATATTTTAGCAATATTTTTTAATTTTTTTCATAACATTAATCATTTCTAATGCAGATAATGCAGCTTCAGAACCTTTATTCCCCATTTTACATCCTGATCTTTCAATAGATTGTTCAATATTTTCTGTTATTAATAATCCTAGTGTAATGGGTATACAATATTTAGTACTAATTTTTAATAGAGTACTAGTAGTATCATTAGCGATATTTTTAAAATGATATGTATTCCCTTTAATAATTGTTCCTATTGCAATAATAGCATCATATTTTCCAGAATTAGCAAGATAATTTGATATTAGTGGTATCTCATAAGCACCAGGTACATATATTTTTAAAATATTTTCTTTAGGTATTTTTCCTATTCTTATTAGTATATCAAGAGCTCCCATTAATAAATTATTATTAATAATTTCATTAAATCTTGCAATAACTATGGCAATAGATACATTTTTTACTGTTATACTTGCTTCAATTGTATTCATATTTTTCTTTTTTTATATTTGAAGTATAATGTATTGTAATATTCAGTAATAACTAAATTTACATTGATCTGTGAATATATCATTTTATTGTATAAAAGTAATTAAATTAAATAATACTTTTGTTATATAATTATAAATATAAAATATTTTAAATATTTTTAAAAAAAGGTTGCATTTATTTAATATAAGGTGTAATTTATATTTAAAGACGCGGGGTGGAGCAGTTTGGTAGCTCGTCGGGCTCATAACCCGAAGGTCGTTGGTTCAAATCCAGCCCCCGCAACCAAATAAGTAAATTTTAAAAATGTATTTTTATAAATTATTATATTAAATAATTAATTTATTGACCTTTTCTATATTTTTCATTTTAAAAAAAATATTGAAAAATATTTTTTTCTCTCCGTATATAGATAATTTTTCTTTTGATCTTGTTGCAGCAGTATATAAAAGATCTTTATTAAATATTTTTACGATAGTATTAGGTAAAACTAAAATTGTATGATTAAATTCAGATCCTTGTGCTTTATGTACAGTTAAAGCCCAAGCTGTTTCATAATCTTGTAAGATATGAACTGGGATATTTTTAATACTATTTTTGTTTTCTAAAAAAGAAACTTGTAAAATATTTTTTTTGCTCATATTAGTAATTCCAATATTACCATTATATAAATCTAAATATTTATTATTTTTTGTAATAATAATAGGTTTTCCTATATACCAATTTTTGTGATTAATATTATAATATTGAATAATTTTTTTTTGATGCATATTATATTCTAACTGTTCATTTAAACCAGTAACACCAAACATACCATTTTTTAATAAGCATAATACTTGATATTTTTGAAATTGATTAATAATAGATTTCATATTTTCTTTTTGATTAATTAAAATCCAGTATTTTTTATATTTTTTAATAATTTGAGAAATCATATTTTTATATTGTAGATTATTTTTTATATTGTAATAAACAATATTAGGTATTTTATTAGTAAATATTTTTTTTATAACGTTGTGTTCATTTTTATGTATTGCATTAGCGAATATATGAATTCCAGAATTTTTATGAAATCTGTGATTTTCTTTTAAAACACATATACTATTACTGATAAATGCGCTTTGGGTATTATTAGTTTTTAATTTTATATATTTATTTATTTTTTGTAATTTAAATATTATTTCTGGGCTATATCCATCATTAGCATAATAACAAAGATCTTTTAGAATAGATCCTGTTTCTATAGGAGGTAATTGATGATGATCTCCTATGAAAATAATTTTAGTTTCTTTCGATAATGCAAAAAATATATGTTCCATCATTAAAAGATCTATCATGGATGATTCATCAATAATTAAAACATCTAACTTTAACAAGTTAATTTTATTAAAAATATTTTTATAAGATATTTGTTTAATATTAAATAATTTATGTAATGTTATTGCGATAGATGGAATATTTTTTTGTTCTTTTTTATCAAGTAATATATTAAGCATTTTATCTTGTAAGATATCATTTAATCTACTTGCAGCTTTTCCTGTTGGTGCAGCCAATTGAATTTTAATTTTATTTTTAGTATTTTTGATTAAGGCTATAATGATTTTTATTATAGTTGTTGTTTTTCCAGTACCAGGTGAACCAATGATAAAAAGTATATTTCTTAGTAAAGATAGTGTAACAGCTATTTTTTGCATATTATCATTATTTTGTGGAAATAATATTTTTAATATTTTTGAGAATTTTTCTATATTAATATTGTTTAAATTATTGCGAAGATATAATATTTTTAAAATATTTTTTTCTGCTTTCCACATCTTATAAAGATAGAGCTTATTTTTATATAGTATTAAAGGTGTAATACTAGATCCGTCACTAACAGCATGTGATTGTGAAAGTTCTAATAACCAGTTAGTAATTTTACCTAATGAATTTAAAATTTTTTTAATTAAATTTTTATTTTTGTTAGAAAAAAAACAATGATTTTTAAAATAATCAATAGATAAAAAAGTTTTTCCATTGCGACTCTCATAGCTTAAACAGGCTGCAATTAACATAATAATAGAGTTTTTTTCGGAAATAAATTCAGAAAAATAAAAATCTATTGGTTGAATGATTTTTTTTTTACTGCATCTCTTAATAATAGTTCTATTGTCATGATATTTTCTCATTTTTTTTATGAAAATAAATAAACCATTTTCTTTATTAATTTGTAATCAGGAAGAATATAAAAAATTCCATTTTTTTTATTATTTTTTTCTATAGAACGTAAAAAAATGTAAAAAACTCCTCCAAAATGTGTATTATAATGATATTTTTTTATTTTTTGTTTTAAATATTGATGTATAGCCACAGTATATATTTGATATTGTAAATCGTATCTATGCTTAATAATTTCTCCTTTCATATTTTCGATTGAATAATAGCTATTATTTTTTCCTAACCAGTTTGATTTATAATCTATAATATAATATTTCTTATTCCATATAAAAAATAAATCAATAAAACCTTTTAAAAATCCATATACAGAATTAAAAGATAATTTTGGAGATATTTTAGATATTGGATCATAAGATTGAATAAGATTATTAAAGATATTACTAGATAATATTTTTTTTATAGGTAAACAAAATTCTAATTCTTTAATATATTCTGTTTTTTTTAATTGTGATAAAATTATATTTTTTTTTGTAATAGGAATATTAATGATATTATTTATCCAATTAAATAATATTAATATCCATTTTTTATTAATTTGATATTTTTCTATTTTTTGAGAAAATTTTATAAAATCTATATTTTTTTTGAAATCTATTTCTTTTAGTATATTATGTAGTATTTTTCCAGTATGTTTTCCTTTAGGAAAGCTATGAATAGTATATTTTTTTTCATTTTTTTTTATATCTATGCATGAAATTTTTTCTGATAATGTTGGATAATGATTGGATAAATATAGTTGATTTTGTAAATTTAAATGAGTATAGCTTGTAATACTCCAAATATTATGTTTTTTATTATTACATAAATCATATTTTTGTATATTTTTTATTGAATTTTTTTCAACTAATATATTAGATTTTATAATTGAATTGTTAATTTCTATACAGTTTTGTGTATCTAATTGATGTAATTTATCATTTAATTCATCATAGTTCATTGAACATCCATTTTGAATAAGATATCCTAATGCACTTTTGTGAATATCACTATGATCATTATTTTTTATTTTATTTTTTTCAATTATAGATGCAATTCCTATACTGCAATGAACCATAGATCTAGTTAGTGCTACATATAAAAAACGTATTTCTTCTGCTAATTGTTCTTTTTTTGCAATTTTGAAATTTGTATTTTTTTCTGTTAGATCAAAAAATATTTTTTTATTTTGTTCATTATGATATAAAGATAATTTCGTTTTTATAGACTGAAAACTAAATGGTATCCATGTAATGGGATATTCTAAACCTTTAGATTTATGAATTGTAGTAATTTTAATAATATCTGATTGATCAGAAATTGTTTTTATTGTTTCAGTATTAATATTATTTTTTTTTTGAAATATTTTGTTTTCGAACCATCTTACTAAAGATGTTTTATTAATAAGATTATTAAATTTTTTTTCTAATAATTCTGCTAAATATAAAAAATTCATATTTTTTTTGTGATTTTTTTCTTTTTCAAAGTAATTAATGTTATTTTGATAATCTAAAATGATTCTTTGAATCATATGAAAAATGTTTTTTTTTTTCCATATATTATGATAAAAATATATTTTTTCGATTAAAAAATAATTTTTTTTATTATTTGTATAAGATAAAATTTTTTGAAAAATATGAGTGATACTGGCTTGAAGAAATAATTTTTCATTTACAGGATTTAAAATTGACTTTAATATTAATAGTAGTTCATAAGCATCTGTAGTATTAAATATATTTTTTTTTTCAGATAAATATATTGATTCAATATTAATATTTTTTAATTCTTTTTGAATTATTAATGCTTCTATTTTATTTCTGACTAATATACATATATCATTTTTTTTTAATATTTTTTCTTGATTTTTTATAGTAATAGTTGCATCTCCTTTTTTTGCGCACATCAACCAATAACTAATTTCATATGCACATTGTTTTGATATCCATCTTTGATAATCTTTAACATATGCTTGTTTTTGTGGTAGAAAAAAAAATCGTAATGCTGTTTGAATTTTTCCTTTTATTTTAAAGTTCATATTTATATTTTTAGCTGCAGGAATAACTGGACTGAAATTAATATTTTTAAAGAGAAACGGATTATTATTTTGAGAAAATAAAATATTAATACTATTACACATATTTATTGAAGAACGCCAATTAGTATCAAGATAGTAATAATGTTTTATTTTATTTTTTGCATATAAATAAGAAAAAATATCCGCTCCTCTAAAACTATATATAGATTGCTTAGGATCTCCAATAAGAAACAATATTGTATTTATATTTTTTTTGTAGATTTTATGAAATATTTGATATTGCTGAATATCAGTATCTTGAAATTCATCAATAAAAGCTGCTGGATATGTTTTTCTTATTGATTGACTTAAATATTGATTTTTTTTAATATTTTTTGAAAGTAATGTTAATAAGTCATTAAAACTAAATAAACATTTATTATCTTTATTTTTTTTTAAAAATGAGGGTATTTTTTGAAGTGCATAAAATATAATAATATTTTTCAAAGAAAATTTTTTTTTTAAAATATCTTGAATTTCTTTAAAAAAATAATGTTTTAAAATATGATCATTTATTATATGTGATTCTATTTTTTTTTTAGAAAAATATGTTAATATTATCGGGATATAAAAATTATTTGTTTTTTTATTTGCCCAGATAGTTATAATATTGATCCATCTATTTAGATTATTTTGATGATATATTCTTTTATTAATTTTTAAATTATTGATTATGCATATTATATCATTATAATATAATAACCATTTTTTTTTAAAGTTATTAATTTTATTGATTATTTTATTATAATAACCTGTCAATGTTTCATATTTTTTAAAATTATGTTGAATATTCATAGAATTTATACATAATAATGGTTTTATTTCTTTAAATAAAGACATTGGAGAAGAATATTCGTTCATAATATTTTTAATAATATCTTTTGATAAAGGATAAAAATAATATCTCCAAAAATCTTCAATAGATTTTAGATATAATGCATCTTCATTTTTAACAATTTTTTGATCAAAATAAGAATGAAAATCAATTGTTTTTGATTCTAACATTTTTAAACAAAATTCATGTATAGTATATATAGATATTTGATCAATATCATCATTAGCATTTTTTAATAATTGAATAGCTTGATTTAAATTTAAAATATTTTTTAGGAATAAGATTAACAGTGGATTATTGCTTTTTTTTTCTATACAAGCTAAATATAAATTTTTAACATTTTCTTTAATTCTAAATTTTAGTTCTTCTTTGGCTGCATTCGTGAACGTTAGTACTAATATTTCTTTTATTAGTAATGGTTTATTATTTTCTTTGAGATTCTTTAGTCCAAGTAATAACCGTAAATATAAGAATACTATAGTTAATGTTTTTCCTGTTCCAGCTGATGCTTCAATTAATTTTATATTTTTTAATGATATTTTAAATATATCTAATTTTTTTCCCTGTATTACTTTCATTCTTATACTCCTTAAAGATATATATTTTTATTTTTTTCTATTTTGCAATATAGGTAATAACCATTTTTTAGATATTGCACAAATTTTTCGTATATTATTATTATTTAATGTTGAAATAATATTTTTAATATATAGATCTTCTTTTTCGCCTGTATAATATTTATTTCCATTCCATGTATCTAATAATATTAAATATCCTGTTTTTCTTTTTATTTTATTATTTGTAATATATTTTTTTTTTGTATCATAAATATAGTTTAACCAAGATGCACCTGATTTTAATAAAAATAAAGGTTTTTTTATTCCTATTATATATTCTATAACATAATTTAGTAGATATTTTTTTGCTGTTTCACATGGTATAGATGAAAAACACCATATTTCATTGTTATATCCAATAATTTTACTTTCTCCTGTTCTACCTAAAGAACAGTAAATAAGATGTTCTATCCATAGTGATATTTTATCATTATTATTAATAGTAGTTGGTTTCCAACGTAATAAACCAGTGTCTTGTATTTCAGATAATGTTCCATAAATATGATATTTTTTTATTTTTAAATCAAATTCTATTTTTTGAGTATTTTTTTTAAATGTAAATATTAAATTTGCTATTTTTTTCATTTCAAATATTTGTTTTTTTAAAAATATTTTTCCAAAATATTTATAAGGAAGAATTCCAGATAATTGATAATATTTAAATAATTTTTCTATATTTTCATTATTTATTATTTTTTTTAATATATTTTTTTTTAATTGAAAAGAATCTAATGTATTTACTTCAAAAGGTTCTGTATAAATTTTTTCTTCTTTTAGAAAAATAGAATTTACTTTAAATTTATTTTTAAAAAAATAATGTATAGGATTTTTCCAAAAATTAATTAGATCTTTATAATTAATTTGATATATTGTTTGATCAAGTAATAAATTAACGTGATTATTTCTATTTTTTTGTTTTGTATTTTTTATTGAATAATTGTATTGGTATTCATGATATTTATAAAAATGATGAATAATTTTTTTTTTATTATTTTCAAAACTTAGATTTTTGTCTTCTATAAAATAAAAATTAGATGATATATATTGAAAAAGCTGGTCTATTAATACAGACATATTGATGTTACTATTTTTTTGCAGAGAATATCTAATATAACTAATATAAAAATATTTTTTAGCAGCATAAAGGCTTTGTAAAAATAAGTATAAGTCTTTTAATCTTTTATTATTATCACCTATTTCTTGATAATTATGTAATAGATTAATATCTAATATTTTTTGTTGTCTTGGAACATTTTTTTCATTTACACCAAGAATACAAATTATTTTAAAAGGAATATAATATACTGTTTGAGGATTACAAAAATTAATTACACCAGGTAAAAATTTTGTTTTGTTGATAGTATTCATATAATAAATAAAACTCATTCTAATTATATCAATGGAGATTTTTTTTTTATAATTAGAAGTGATTCCATTATATGTAATTTTTTTCCAATTATTTCGCATTATATATATTGATTCATTTAAAGTAATATTTTTTTCAAAAAAATCATCAATTAAAAGATTAAATAATAAATACCAAGATTTAAATGTTTTTGGTTTAGATAATTTTTTTCTCCATTTATCAAGAATGTCTATGAAGTATGCTATTTTTCCAAGTAATTTTGATTGAGATCCATTAATCGATAAACATGATAAATAATTATTCCAAATAGCATTTTCTTGATTTATCGCATAACTAAGTAATAATCTTTTAATACCATATAACCATGTATTTTTTTCATTTTTTATTGAAAATAATTTATTTTTATGTTTTTTATCAATACCCCATCTAATATTAACTATTTTTATCCAATTATTTATTATTTCTATTTCATCTTCAGAAATATGAAATTTTTGTGCTATTTCTGGAGTTTCAAGTAAATTTAATATTTCTTCATTATTAAAACGAGAATAAGGAAGATATAGTATTTTACTAAAAGCAGAAAAAAGAATATTTTTTCTTTTAGATTTTTCTTCATTAATACAAAATGGAATCTGATATAAATTACTTTCAGATTTAAATATTTCGTTAATAAATGAAATGTATTGATGTATTTTATTTGATATAACAATAATATCACCAGGTAAAATATTTGGGTGTATTTGAAAAATTGTTATTATTTTTTGATATAATATTTGAATTTCATGTTTTTCGTTATAGCATGAATTAATAGAAATAGAATGATCACTAGGATATATAATTTTTTTTTTGTTATTTTTATGATTATTATTTGTATTTAAAATATGATTTTGAATCATATTTAATAAATTAATTTCTTTTATTTTTTTAAAACAATTAATAATTTTTGTATTTTTTGAATTAATATAAAAAGAATAAATTTTTTCATATTTTCCCCATAATATCATTAATGAGTTATTAGGGTGATATTTTTTGTTTAATATTTCTTTTTTATTTAACAAATCATTATAAAATATATTTTTTTTACATGGTGTAACATATAATAAGTAAATATTAATATATTGTCCTAGAATTTTTAATATTTTTATATAAATTGGATTTAATGAAAAAGATGACATAATAAAATATCGAATAGAAAAATTATATTGATTATTTTTTTTTTCATTTTTTATGTTTTTTATTCTTTCAAATATATTTGTAAAGTGTAATGGTAATGGATCAATTTTTTTTATTGAAATATTTAGTTCGTTCCATAACTTTATTTGCCATTCCTCATGTTTTTCAATATTTAATATACTATTGTTTTTTTCCCACATAGTAATCCATTGTGGTCGATAAATTAGATATTTTTGAAAAATTTTTGCCATTAAAAAAGAAAATTTAAATTTTTTTATTTGATTATCTTTTATATTAATAACATGAGAATAATTTTTTTTTTCTATTATATTCATAATATTCCAAGTCATCAGAGATGTTTTATATATATTAGTTATTTTCTTTTCTGGAATGAACATTTGAAATATTTTCCAAATAAAAGAATGAGTATAATAAAATTGAAAATTTGCTGAAATACCTTCTTCATTTGCAATAAACATATTTAACCATTCGAATAATATTTTATTATCATGAATAAAAAATTCTTTTGAAAAAGGTGTTTTCATTGGTTTTTTTTTAATAATTTGACAAATTTTAGAAAATAAAATATTTATTTGATTTGATTTATAAACAATAAACATGAATACCTTATATTTAAAATTATATGATATATTAATATAATATTTATATCATTTACTTAGTATCTTATTTTTTCTTATAAAGATGAACATCTATTTGTGGATATGGAATATTAATATTATTTTGATCTAATGCTTTTTTAAATTTTGCCATTAAATCCCAATATACAGTATTTAGATCGTTAGTATTGCTCCAACAACGAACAATAAAATTTAAAGAAGATGGAGCCAATTCACTTAATCCAACAATAATATCTCTATCTTTTATCACTCGTTCTTCATTATCTACTACATTTCGTAATACAGTTAATACTAAATCAATATCTGTATCGTATGCAACACTAATAATAAATTCATTCCGACGTGCTGGTTCTCTAGAATAATTAACAACATTACCAGAAATAATTTTATTATTCGGTACTACAACCATTTTTCCATCTAAAGTTCGTAATGTAGTATAAAAAATATGAATATTTAATACAGTTCCTGATACATTTCCTAAATTAACATATTCTCCAGTTTTAAAAGGTCTCAATGCAACAAGTAATACTCCAGCTGCAAAATTTGATAAAGATCCCTGTAAAGCTAGTCCAATTGCCATACCGGCAGCACCTAATATTGCTATAATAGATGTAGTTTGAACACCAATTCTTCCCAATGAAGCGATTAATGTAAAAGTAATCACAATATATCGTATTAATGCAGAAAGAAATCCAGAGATAGTAATATCTATATGACGAGTAATTAATACTTGATTAACACCTGTAGATAACATTTTACCTATAAATATACCAGTGATTAAAATAAATATAGATGATGTAAGATTTATTATATATTCTAGTAATAGTTCTTGATTACGTATTAACCAGTTTCCAGCGTGATTAATATCATTTACTACATTTAATTCATGCATTTTGATCTCTATAATTAATTTTTGATATTTTTATAATTTATTTTTTACAAATAGATTTAAAATATTAATATATTTATATTTATTTAAAATATGATTCTTTCGGAGAATATTTTTTATTCCCCGCAATAATATTTAAATTAATTTATTATAATATTATATCTATAATATGTTAAAAGCATTTAATTCTTTAAATGCTTTTTCTAATCTAATAGACATAGATTCTTGTGCTTCTCTTATCCAAGATCGAGGATCATAATATTTTTTATTAGGTTGATTTTTTTCATTTTCGCTACCTAATTGATTTTGTAAAAATTTTTTGTTTTTATTATAAAATTTTAATACACCGTTCCATGTTGCCCATTGCATATCAGTATCAATATTCATTTTTACTACACCATATCTAATAGATTCTTGTATTTCTTTTAGATTAGAACCGGAACCACCATGAAATACTAGATTTAGTGGTAGTTCATTTAAGTGATGTTTCATAGAAACATATTCTTGTGATTGTTTTAAAATGATTGGTTTTAATTCAACGTTTCCCGGCTGATATACACCATGTATATTACCAAATGAAGCTGCAATACTAAAATTATTACTAATCTTGCTTAATTTTTCATATGCATAATTTACATCATTTGGGTGTGTATATAATAATTTTTTATCTATCTTACTGTTATCTATACCATCCTCTTCACCACCAGTACATCCTAATTCTATTTCTAGCATCATATTAATTCTTTTCATTTTTTTTAAATATTGGCTACAAATAGATATGTTATTTTGTAAGGACTCTTTAGATAAATCGATCATATGAGAGGTAAATAAAGGTTTTCCGTAATTTTTATAATAATGAACACCTTCTTCTAATAGTCCATCAATCCATTCTAAAATATCTTTTGAACAATGATCAGTATGAAGAATAACAGGTACATCATAGTCTTTTGCAATTAAATGTGTATGCTGCGCACCAGATATAGCTCCTTTGATCGCTGATTCTTGTTTTTTTTTAAATCTATTTTTATAACCTGAAATAAAAGAAGATCCACTATGAGAAAATTGTATAATAATTGGGGATCGTACTCTTGCTGCTGTTTCTAATACAGTATTAATAGAATCTGTTCCTATGCAATTTACAGCTGGTATTGCAAATTTATTTTTTTTAGCTATATTAAATATTAATTGAGCTTCATAACCAGTTATAACACCAGGTTTAACAAAATTTAAAATATTCATTTTTTTCCTGTGATATTTTTATAAAACATGTATAATTTTATTATAATTGATTTTGAAAATGATTTTCTAGCATTTGTATAGAAGGTAATTTTTTACCTTCTATAAATTCTAAAAAAGCTCCTCCTCCAGTAGAGATATAAGAAATATTATTTTTAATATTAAACATATCAATAACAGATAATGTATCACCACCTCCAGCGATGGAAAAAGCATTACTATCAGAAATGGCTTTAGCAATCATTTCAGTACCTATTCTAAAATGTTTAAATTCAAATACTCCTACCGGACCATTCCAGATAATAGTTTTGGCTTTTTTTATAATATCAGTAATTTTTTGAATAGTTTTATCACCAAAATCCATAATTTCTTCATTATCTTTAATATTAGAAATTAATTTAATAACTGCTTTTTCTTTATGAGAAAAATTTTTTCCTACTCTAGAATCAATAGGTACAATAATATTATATTTATCATATAATTTTTTTGCTTTTAATATAAAATTTTTTTCATATAGAGATTTTCCAATTTTATTATTTATTGCTAAAAATGTATTAGCTATTCCACCTCCTACTATTACAGTATCTGAAATTTGTGATATTTTATTTAATATATTAAATTTTGTTGATACTTTTGATCCTCCGATAATAGAAATTAAAGGACGTTGAGGATTTTTTATAGCTTTTTTTAAAGAATTAATTTCAGATATTAAAAGTGGTCCAGCACATGCAATTTTAACAAAATTTCCAATACCATAAGTAGATGCTTGTATTCTATGTGCACTACCAAAAGCATCCATAACAAAAATATCACATAGATTAGCATATTGTTTTGATAACTTATGATCATTTTTTAATTCTCCACAATTAAATCGAACATTTTCTAATATATATATTTCTCCAGGATTAATATCAATACCATTTAAATAATCATTAGAAAAGTATATTTTTTCTTTTTTAAAATAATTTTTTAAGTACTGAAAGATTGGAAATAAAGAATATTTTTTTGTATATATTCCTTCTTGAGGTCTTCCTAAATGGGACATGATCATAATTTTAGCATTATTTTTAATAGCTAATTCAATAGTTGGTAAAGTTGCAATAATTCTTGCATCAGATGTAATTTTTCCATCTTCAATAGGTACATTTAAATCAACTCTAATTAATACTTTTTTATTATTTAAGTCTAAATCGACCATTTTTTTAATATTCATAAATTACCATTTTATATGATGTTTCATGTAAATATAAAATTTTTTATTTTTTAATAAACACTTTAAATTGTAATATTATTAAAAATATATTTTTATATATTATTCTGTCAATTAGTATTTTAACGATTTAACCAGATTTTAATTCCATCTAAAAACATTTGTGTTGATAACATGATTAAAATTAATCCCATAAGACGTTCTAAAGCATTAGCTCCTTTAATGCCAAAAAATTGTAAGAAAAAACCAGATAATAAAAGTATTATTAATGTTAATAACCAAGAGATAAATAATGATAGAACTAAAGAAGAAATATTATTTAAATATTGGTGAGATAGTAACATTAATGTTGCAAGTAAAGATGGTCCGGCTACTAAAGGAATGGCTAAAGGGACTAAAAAAGGTTCTTCATCTAAAGACATAGAATTATTTTCTATATTTTCAGAAGGAAAAATCATACTTAAAGCTATAAAAAATAAAATAATTCCCCCTGATATTGATACAGTTTCAGTTTTTAAATTTAGAATATTTAATATTTTTTCTCCAATGAATAAAAATAGTAACATAATAATTAATGCAATAATCATTTCTCGTATAACTATAATTTTTTGTCTTCTGGGTTCTATTTTTTTTAATATTGCCATAAAAATTGGAAGATTACCTAAAGGATCCATAATTAGAGTTAATAATATAGTGGTAGAAATTATTTCAGTCATTTTAATTTATTATACCCTTTATATACTTATTATATTTTATTAAATTTTTTATTAATATAGAAAATAATTTTCTATATAAAATAGTTAAAAAATATACATTATATATTATGATATATGATCTGTAATAATAATTTATATGAATAAATTATAAAATTTCTTTAAATATATGATAATTTTATAGTAAATTTAAAATTAAAATAGATTTTTTTATTTTAATTTTTTTAATAAATATTTTTTAATAATTTTATTTTATAACGAAATTTTTTAAAAATATAAATGATATATTTTATTTATATTAAAAATTTTTAGTAATAAAATTTTTATATTTTTTTGGAGGCCGATAAATATCATTAAATTATTTAAAAGTAAAAATAATTTATTTAAATAATCGTGTATTACTTTATGCTAAAATCTGTTGGTTTGGTTGGCTGGCGTGGTATGGTTGGATCTGTTTTAATACAAAGAATGAAAGAAGAAAATGATTTTTTAAATTTTCATCCTTATTTTTTCTCTACTTCTCAATTCGGTAGTAATGGTCCATTAATTAATAATATTTTATATAAAAATTTAAAAAATGCCTATGATATTGATTTTCTAAAAGAAATGGATATTATTTTAACTTGTCAAGGAGGAAATTATACTAAAGATGTATATTTTAAATTACGTAGTATTGGTTGGAATGGATATTGGATAGATGCAGCATCTACTTTAAGAATACATAATGATGCTATTATTATATTAGATCCTGTGAATAATGAATTTATAATAAATTCTATTAATAATGGTATAAAAACTTTTGTTGGAGGAAATTGTACTGTTAGTTTAATGCTTATGTCATTAGCTGGTTTATTTCAAAATGAATTGATTGAATGGATTTCAGTATCTACTTATCAATCTGCTTCTGGAGCAGGTGCTCAATATATTAAAGAATTATTAAAACAAATGGGAAAATTATATAATGTTGTTTCTGATTCATTATATAATGATTCTTTTTCTATTTTAGATATTTTAAATCAAGTGACAAATTCTATACACAGTAAAAATTTTCCTATAGATTATTTTTCAGTTCCATTAGCTAGTAGTTTAATACCATGGATTGATTCAAAAATGGAACATGGACAAACTCGTGAAGAATGGAAAGGAGAATTTGAGACAAATAAAATTTTACAATCTAGAAATCCTATTTTAATTGATAGTTTATGTGTACGTATCAGTTCGTTAAGATGTCATAGTCAAGCATTTACCATTAAGCTTAAGAAAAATTTATCTATCCAAAATATTGAGGAAATTATTAAAAATCATAATATTTGGGTTAATGTTATTCCAAATACTAAACAAGACACATTATTAAAACTTACACCTTCTGCTGTTACGAATACATTAAATATACCTATAGGTCGTATAAAAAAACTAAGCATAGGAAATAAATATATTTCTGCATTTACTGTAGGTGATCAATTATTATGGGGTGCTGCAGAACCATTAAGAAGAATGTTAAATTTGTTAATTAATTTATAATTTTTATATTTTTTTATTATTATAATTACAGTATACACTATTCTTAACATATTCATTTAATTTATATAACATATGTTAAATTTAGTGTATATTTTTTATTCTTTTTTTTTTAATAAATATTTATAAGGTTTTTGTTTAATATTACATGTTAATAATTTATATTTCATAAAAAAACAAAATTTAGGAATATCTCTTATAGTTGCAGGATCATCAGATAAAATCATTATAATTTCATTTATTTTCATTTTTCTTAATTCTTTTCTAATAATCATAATGGTTTCAGGACATCTTAATCCAATGACATTTATAGTTTTATCTTTTTTTTTCATTATTTTTTTTTGCGTATCTTATATTTAAATGTTATTTATTATTTTGTAGATAATTTATAAATATAATTTTTTTAAATTAATATATTGTTGGACAGCATATGGTAATAATTGAGAAGAATTTTTTCCTTGAAAATAATTATCTCTTATTTGGCTAGATGAAATATTAATTAATGGTATTTTAGAAAAAAAAATTAATCCAGCAGTTTGATAATGTAATAACTTAATATTATTTGTCATATGAGAATTAATCCACTTTTTTAAAAAAATATTTTTTTTTTCTGTACATTTTCTAGGTAGTATTATTAAATGAGTCAATAATAGTATTTTTTTCCAATCTTTCCATGTATCAAATAATTCTAAATTATCCTGTCCTATTATAAAAAACAATGGTTTTAAATATCCAATTTTTTTTCTAATTTTTTTTAAAGTATCTATAGTATAAAAAATTCTTTTATCTTTAGATTCTAAAATACTTATTGTAAATAAATAATTATTTTTAATAGCTAATTTAATCATATTAATTTTATCTATAATCGATATTTCTGTTATTTTTTTATGAGGCGGGTTTCTATTAGGTAATAATATAATTTTTTTAATTTTTATTTCTTTAGCAATATTTTGCGCAGAATAAATATGTCCATAGTGAATAGGATTAAAATTTCCACCAAATATTGCATAAATTTTTTGATTTTTTTTTTCATAGAAATCATTGTGAAATTAATAGTAATGTTAATGTTTTTAAATATAACCAGATATCATTATCATATTTTTTTTTAATTTTTATTTCTATTTGTACTAGTATTTTGATAGCTTTTATACATTGATCAACCTGAATATATTTACAAGCATGTATAAAAAATACAGATCTGGTGTGTGAAAAATATTTTTTTTGAATAAATTTATTTATATTAATTTTTTTTTCTTTTTTCATAAATAATAATTTTAATATATCTTTTTGTAAACAACGTATTAAAATAAGAGGATTATACTTTTGCATAGAAAAACTATGTAATATATCAAGAGATTTTTTTTTATCACCATTAAAAATAGAATTGATCCATTCTATAGGAGAATAAATAGAAAAATTATTAATAATTTTTTTTGTTTCTTTTATTGTAATATGTTTTTTAGGCCAGATCAGAAATAGTATATCTAATATTTGTGAAACAAAGATAGTATTTCCTTCATAATTTTTACAGATTAATAGATAAGATTTTTGATCTATATTGATATTTTTTTTTTGTATTTCATATTTTACCCATTTTATAAATTGATATTTTTTTAGAGTAAAACAAGATATAATTATACCTGGTGTATATAACTTATGAAGATTATTTTTTTCTAGAAAGATACTAGATAATTTATAACATTTTAAGATTACTAAATTATCTTTATGAAATAATGGAGATATTTGATTAATATTTTTAATTAGTACGGGAGTAGTTATTTTTATTAAAAGATTAATGATTAAAATATTTTTTTTATCAAATAGATTTCTCGTTTGATAAAAATTAATAATTTGATTCCAATCTATATTTTTTTCTATATTAATAATATTTTTTTTAATAAATCCTTGTTTATATGCTAATTGACAGATCATTTTTTGATTATTTTTTAAAAAAAGAATATCTTCTCCTAAAAATATATAATATAAATGCAATTTTTTATTTAATTTATTTTTTAGTATTTCTGGATATATATTGTTCATACTTAGATTAACACCAAACAAATTATAAAATATTAATTTTTTATTATAAAGATATAATAATAGATATTATATTTTAGAAGTTATAAAATTAATTATTTTATGTGGAATATAGATAAAATTATTAAAATTAATATTATTTATATTTTTTTGAATTATAGTATTACTTTTTATTTGTGATAAAATTTCTTCTTGAGTAGACCGATGAGATACTTTTATAACGCATTTTGTTTTTCCATTAATTTGAACAATTATAGTACTAAAATTTTCAAATAATATTTCTTTTTTAGCTATGGGCCATGTTTCATGATCAATATCATTAATGCTATTTGGATTTATGTTTCTCCATAGAATAAAAGAAAAATGTGGTGTAAAGGGATATAGCATTTTTATAATGGAAATTAAAGATTCTCGCATAATAGACTGATCTATTATACTATTAATTGAGCTATTTATTAATAAATTGACAAATTTCATGATTGCAGCAATGGCAGTATTGAATGTTTTTCTTTTTTTCATATCATGTGACACTTTTTCAATAGTTTTATGTAAATAGCAGTATAGTGTTTTTTGTTTTTGATTTAATTCTTTAATGTTGATTATTGTATCTGTATGTTTTTTTTGAATATAATGGTATGTTAATTTCCATATTTTCTTTAAAAAACGATGCATTCCCTTCACTCCTGATTCTTTCCATTCTAGTGCAGATTCTACTGGTGCTGCAAACATAATAAATAGGCGAATAGTATCTGCGCCATATTGATTAATCATTAATTCTGGTTCAATACCATTATACTTTGATTTAGACATTTTTATCATTCCAGCATAAATAACTTTTTGTCCTGTATTGGTATATGATTTTGTAATTTCCCCCATTTTATTTCGCTCTATTAATACTGATGATGAAGGTACCCAATGACGATAAGAGTCTTTTCCAATGTAATAAAAAGCTTCTGATAGAACCATTCCTTGACAAAGTAAATGATTTACTGGTTCATCAAAATCTACTAGTTTAAAATCACGAAGTAATTTATGATAAAATCGAAAATACATTAAATGCATAATTGCATGTTCTATTCCGCCGATATATTGATCAACAGGCAACCAATATTTTGCTGCATTTCGATCAACCATTCCTTTTGTATAATGAGGACAAGTATATCTTACATAGTACCAAGATGATTCCATAAATGTATCAAAAGTATCTTTTTCTCTAATGGCTTTTTGACCATTTATATACATTTGTTCATTTAATTTATCATTGTAAGATTGTGACAGATTTGTGATAAATTTTTTATTTTTTTTTAACAGTACTGGTAATTGATTATCAGGTATAGGTATAATTTTTCCATCCTCTAATGTTGCCATCGGAATAGGAGTGCCCCAGTAACGTTGTCTAGAAACGCACCAATCTTGTAATTTATAATTTATTTTTTGTTTAATAATTGTTTTTTGTGATAATATTTTTTTAATTTCTTTTATGCTTTGATTATAATCCAAATTATCAAATTGTTTAGAGTTAAACAATATTCCTGTATTGGTATTGCATTTATTATCAGTGTTATCTTTTTTTGTAAAAGAGTTTTTAAT
Source organism: Buchnera aphidicola (Pterocomma populeum) (assembly GCF_049314985.1). Taxonomy (GTDB): domain Bacteria; phylum Pseudomonadota; class Gammaproteobacteria; order Enterobacterales; family Enterobacteriaceae; genus Buchnera; species Buchnera aphidicola_BQ. The sequence goes on along the minus strand of NZ_CP186013.1, from coordinate 48,857 downwards.
AACATATTTTATACATAAATTATTTTTAATGGCAAAATTATAATGATCTTGATTGTGTCCTGGTATGGCTAAAATAGATTTAATACCATATTCTTTTGTAATATTATCTTCAATCCATATGGGTATTTTTTCTTGTGTGATTGGATGTAAAGCAAATAGTTGAGTATTAATACCTAAATATTTGTTTTTTTCTGTTTTTTCTATTGAAAAAATAGAATTTAATTTAATTAATTTTTTTATTTTTATATTTTTTTTACATATTTTTTCAAATAATTCATGTTGAGATGATATTAAAATAAATGTAGCGCCCATTAAAGCATCTAGTCGATCAGTAAAAGCAATTAATATTTCTTTATATTTATGAATATTTAAAGTTACTTCAAATCCTTTTATCCTTCCAATCCAATTTTTTTGCATATTTTTTACTTTTTCAGGCCAATTTTTTAATTTATCAAGATCATTATGTAAAGATTCAGCATATTTTCTGATTTTTATAAACCATTGAGGTATTTTTTTATTAATAATCTTGTTTTGACATCTCCAACAATGCCCGTTAATTACTTGTTCATTAGCTAATACAGTCTTATCATAAGGGCACCAATTAACAATGCTCTTTTTTTTATAAACTAATTTTTTTTTATATAATTGATTAAAAAACCATTGTTCCCAACGATAATATTCTGGTTGACATGTTGTAATTTCTCTACTCCAATCATAACTAAAACCAAGTGATTGAAGCTGTTTTTTCATATATTGTATATTTTTTTCCGTCCAATGAGAGGGTATTGTGTTATTTTTAATCGCAGCTTCTTCTGCAGGTAATCCGAATGCATCCCATCCAATGGGTTGTAAAACATTTTTTCCTAACATTCTTTCATATCTTGCAATTACATCGCTAATTGTATAATTCCTTACATGTCCCATGTGTAATTTTCCTGATGGATATGGTAACATGGGCAAGCAATAATATTTTGTTTTTTTAATATCTTCTTTGACTTGAAATGTTTTTTTATTGTTCCAATGTGTTTGTACATAACATTCAATATTTTTTGGTAAATATTCTTTTTGCATCGTTGTCTCATATAAGATGTTTACATATAGTATTATATTTTTTATTATTATTAATATAATTTTAAAAATAAATATAATTGTATACTTAATAATATTTTTACTATATAGATAAAATAAACAATTATAATTAATAAAATATAAATATTTTATATTTGATCGAATTTTTTTAAATATATTACTTTTATTAAATATATTGTTATTAGAAATCATTTTTCATAACTATTTATATTAAAAATATTTTTTATTAAATAAATATAGGAATTTATCAAATAAAAAATAAATAAAATGTATAATTATATATTGATAATTATCATATTTTATAGATTATTTTCATATAAATAATAATATTAGAAGTAATATTTTATTTTTTTAAGATAGTATTTTTTTCTGGAACAGTAACGTGTAATTGTATTACTTTACGACTATCTGCGATAGAAATTTTAAAAGTATAATCATGAATAGTAATAGTATCACCATAGCTTGGTAGATGTCCAAATGCTTTCATAACTAATCCACCAATAGTATCTACTTCAGAATTGCTAAAATTAGTATTAAAAGTATCATTAAATTCTTTAATTTCTGTTAATGCTTTAATGGCAAATGTAGATTTATGTAATTTTCGAATATTAAATTTTTCTTTATTATCATATTCATCATCAATTTCACCTACAATAAGTTCTAGTATATCTTCTATAGTAACTAATCCTGAAACAGCACCAAATTCATCAATTACTACTGCCATATGATTTTTTTTTAAACGAAATTCTTTTAACATGGTATCAACGTATTTACTTTCTGGAACAACAACGACAGGTCGTAATATTGTTTTAATACAAAAAATATTTGTTGATTCTTTCATTAAAGGCAGTAAATCTTTAGCAATTAAAAAACCTTCAACATAATTTTTATCACTACTCATAACAGGAAATCGAGAATGTGCAGATTCAATAATGATATCAAGACATTTTTTTAAATTAAAATGTAACTTTAGTGTTATCATTTGTGTTCTAGGAATCATAATATCTTTAATTCTTTTTTTTGCAATATGCATTACTCCTTCAAGCATATCACATGTATCTTGATCAATTAATTCATTTTGTTCTGCATCACGAATTAATTCTAATAGTTCTTCTCTATTTTTAGGTTCATCATGAAATATGTGATTTAATAAAATAGAAAAAAAACCTTTTCTATTGATTTTATCGTCATTTTGTGAAGAATTATCACTCATAATTTTTATTTTTTATTTTTTTTTGAATACGTTTTACTATTCTATGGTAGAATTCTATAATTTTAAATGATTTTTATAAAATATTAATATTTATGTTATAAGATAAGGCATTGAATAATTAAAATATAACATAATCTCATTTTCTATTTTTTCCATTTTGTCTTTTTCTTTTTTTGTTTTATGATCATAGCCGATTAAATGTAATGTTCCATGTATAATCATATGAGCCCATCGAGAATGTAGATTTTTTTTATATTTGATAGCTTCTTGTTCAATAATATTTTTACATATGATGAGATCACCTAATAGTATATAGTTTTTTTTTATTAATTGATTATATCTAAAAGATAAAATATTTGTTGAATAATTATATCCTCTGTATAAAAAGTTCAATTTTTTTATTTCTTCTTCATCTACTATACGGATAGTAATAATATTATTATTTTTTTTTTATATAATACTTTTGTTATCCATTTTTTAAAATCTATTTTTTTAGGTATAGATTTTTTATTACGACATTTTTTTTGAATATATAAAATAATTTTTTTCATAATGTTATTCAATTATTTGACCTTTTAATGTGTGAGTATGTGCTTCAGTAATTTTTAATAATATAAATTTTCCAATCATTTTTGGTGACCCTTTAAAAGTAACAATTCTATTATTTTCTGTACGACCAGATAATTCCATAATATTTTTTGTAGATACTCCTTCTACAAGAATAGATTGTATGCTGCCTAACATTTTTTGGCTCCATATCATAGTTTGTCTATTAATAGTGTTTTGTAAAATTAATAAACGTTTTTTTTTCTCATTATATTTAGTATCATCAATCATTTCTGATGCAGGTGTACCTGGACGATGTGAATAAATAAAACTAAAGCTCATATCAAAATTAATTTTTTTAATAAAATCTATAGTTTTTTGAAAATCTTCTTGAGATTCTCCTGGAAAGCCTACAATAAAATCAGAACTAATTTGAATATTAGGTCGAGCATTGATTAATTTATGAATAATGTTTTCATACTCTTGTGTTGTATATGAGCGTTTCATTAATTTTAATATTTTATCGGAACCACTTTGTAATGGTAAATGAAGAAAACTAACTAATTTTGGAGTATCAGTATAAACATCAATAATATCATCAGTAAATTCTAAAGGATTACTTGTAGTAAATCGAATTCTATCAATTCCATCAATTTCTGAAACTAATCGTAATAATTCTGAAAAATAACAAATTTTTTTATTGAAAGTAGGCCCTTGATATGCATTTACATTTTGTCCTAACAAATTAATTTCACGAATACCATTTTCTGCTAATAATGATATTTCAAATAAAATATCATCGCATGGTCGGCTAATTTCTTGACCTCTTGTATAAGGAACAACACAAAATGAACAATATTTATTGCATCCTTCCATAATAGATACTGAAGCTGTATATCCTTTTTGTTTATTGTAAAATATATTTTTAAATTTTTCTAATTTTGGAAAACTAATGTCTATTATTGAATCATCAGATTTTTTAATGCCTTGAATCATCTTTGGTAATTTATGTAATGTTTGCGGTCCAAATATAATATTTACATAGTTAGCTCTTTTAAATATTTCTTGACCTTCTTGAGTTGCAACACAACCTCCTACAGCAATAATAATATTTGGATTTTTATTTTTAATTTTTTTCCATCTTCCTAATTGATGAAATACTTTTTCTTGTGCTTTTTCTCTTATTGAGCAAGTATTTAAAATTAAAATATCAGATTTTTCTGGAATATGAGAAATTTTATAATTATATTTATTTTCTAATAAATTGGTTATCATGGATGAATCATATTCATTCATTTGACAACCCCATGTTTTAATATAGACAGTTTTCATAATTTTTTATTAAATATCAGTTGATGTAAAATATGCTAAAATTATTATTGAAATAATATTATTATTATAATTTAAACTTATATGTTAAATAGATATTTTAGCTTTGATAGTAGGATATGGATTATATCCTAAAATTTGGAAATCTTTAATAGTATAATGAAATAATGAATCAGGTTTTCGTGTAATTAGTAATTTTGGAAGAGTTCTAGGTATTCTATTAATTTGTTGTTTAGCTAATTGAATATGATTTTTATATAAATGTACATCACCTCCAGTCCAAAAGAAATTTCCTACGTGTAAATTACATTGTTGTGCAATCATATGCATAAAAATTGAATAACTTGCAATATTAAATGGTAATCCAAGAAATACATCACATGACCGTTGATATAACTGACAGCTTAAGGTTTTTTTGCTAACATAAAATTGAAATAGTACATGACAAGGTGGTAAAGCCATTTTTTTAATGTCACTAACATTCCAACTAGATACTAATATTCTACGAGAATTAGGTTCATTTTTTAATTGATTAATTATATTTTTTATTTGATCAATTTGTATTCCATTTGATGTATCCCAAGATCTCCATTGTTTTCCATATATTGGACCTAAATTTCCATTTTTATCAGCCCATTCATTCCAAATTGATATATTATTTTCATTTAAATATTTTATGTTAGTATCACCCCTGAGAAACCATAATAATTCATGAACAATAGATGGTATATGACATTTTTTTGTTGTTAATAATGGTAATCCTTTTTTTAAATTAAATTTCATATGATAACTAAAAATAGACAATGTTCCTGTACCGGTTCGATCTTTTTTTAAATTTCCATTTTTAATAATATTTTTTATTAATGTTATGTATTGTTTCATTTTTTATAAACCACTTAATGTGAGTATTATAAACCGATTTAATTACAATAATTATTCCTATAATAATCATAGGTATAGATAATATTTGACCCATAGTAATTATATTATTTAATAATCCAATTTGCGGATCTGGTTCTCTAAAAAATTCGATCGTTATTCTAAATGTACCGTATAAAATTAAAAATAGACCACTTATACTGCCTATTGGTCTTTTTTTTCTATTAAATAAATAAATTATTATAAATAATACAATACCTTCTAGAAAAAACTCATATAATTGGGAAGGATGTCGTGGTAATGCTCCATATTTTTCTAATAATGGTTGTAATTGTGGATTTTTTTTGATAAATTTTAAATCTTCATATATAGAATTTGGAAATAACATAGCATATGATATATTTGGTGCTACTCTTCCCCATAATTCACCATTAATAAAATTACCTAATCTTCCAGCTGCTAAACCAAAAGGAACTAATGGTATGAGAAAATCAGATATTTCTAGAAATTTTTTTTTATATTTTAAAGAAAAATAAAAAATTACGATTATAGCTCCTAGTAATCCTCCATGAAATGACATTCCACCTTCCCATGTTTTAAATATAGATAATATATTTTTAGAAAAATATGAAAAATTGTAAAAAATAATATATCCAATACGCCCTCCAATACAGACTCCTAAAAAAACAGAATAAAATAATTTGTTAATATCTTGTTTATTCCATAGATTATTTTTATTTATATTGTTTTTATTTCCAAACCATATCGCAAATAGAAAACTAATAATATACATTAATCCATACCAATGTGCGGATATAGGTCCAATGGAAAAAATAATAGGATTGAAATTAGGAAAATTTATATACATATATAAAAATATAATCCTTTTTTTAAAAAAATAATTAAATGATATTAATTTTTATTTTTCTAAATTTAATATTTCTTGAATTGTTTGACGTCTTCTAATAACTTTAAATTGATGCTTATTTAATAATATTTCAGGAATCAGTGGTCTAGTGTTATAATTAGACGACATAGAAGCACCATACGCTCCGGTATCATGAAAAATTAAATAATCTCCTATTTCTATGATAGGTAATCTTCTTTTTTGTATTGTTCCATCTTCTTGTTGTGTGAAAATGTCACCTGATTCACATAATGGTCCAGCTATAATTGTATCAATTGTTTTTTTTTCATTAATTTTTCTATTATTTCCAGGGATGATAGAAATATAATGGTAACTACCATACATAGTCGGTCGCATTAAATCATTAAATCCTGCATTAATTAAAACAAAATTATTTTTTCCCATTTTTTTTACTGTTCTTACTTGCGTAATCAGCATGCCTGATTCTGCAACTAAAAACCTTCCTGGTTCAATTTCTAATTTAATGTTTGTATTTAATAATGTTGATATTTTTTTTCTCGCGATGTTCCATACTTTAAAATATTGATTGATATCGATTGGTTGATCATCAAATGTATAAGGTATTGGCAGTCCTCCACCGGCAGAAATAAAAGATATTTTTTGATTTATTAGAAGAGCGTTATCAATCATTGATTGGCAAACTTTTTGTAAATGGTCAAAATTAACACCTGAACCAATATGCATATGAAGTCCTATTAATTTTAAATGATATTTTTTTATAATAGGCAAAGCTAAATTTGGCTCCCATATTCCATGTTTACTATTTTCTCCACCAGTATTTGTTTTTTTACTATGTCCATAACCGAATTTAGGATTAATTCTTAACCATACATGATGACCTGGAGATTTTTTTCCTAATTGTTCTAGCATATCTAAAGATCCGGCATTTACAGGAATTTTGAAATCTACTACTTTAGACAAAGTATCATCATCTAAAATATCTGCTGTAAAAATAATTTCTCCATTTTGTGGATTAAAACCAGAAAATAAAGCTCTTTCAATTTCCCCTAATGAGACGGCATCTATTTTGACATTATTTTTTTTCATTAAACGTAATATGTGAGTATTAGAACAAGCTTTTTGTGCAAATCGAATAATATCAAATTCTTTTAATAGATGAATTTTTTTTAAGATAATGTCTGCATCATAAATCCAAAATGGAGATTTATATTTTTGAATTAATAATTTTATGTTTTTTATATTTAGATTGTTATTATTATTAAGTAATTGTGGCATTATTATATCTCTTTATTAAAATAAATATTATTTTCTCTAAATTAGTATATTATGAGAGGATATTAAATAATTTTATATATTTCTTATATTGAACGTAGTGTTGGAAATAAAATAACATCACGAATATTTATTTGATTAGTAAAAATCATAATCAAACGATCGATTCCTATTCCCATTCCGGATGTAGGTGGTAATCCATATTTTAGTGCTTCTATATAGTTTTTATCATAAAATATTTCTTTCTCAGATTCATGATTTAACATATTAATTTGATTTAAAAATCTATTTTTTTGATCATCAACATCATTTAATTCCGAAAATCCATTTGCTATTTCATATCCTGCAATAAAAAATTCAAATCTATCAGTAACATTAGAATCAGTATTATTACGTCTTGCTAATGGTGAAACATCTACTGGATAGTGAGTTATAAACGTAGGTTGAATTAGTTTTTTTTCTACAGTTTTTTCAAAAATTTCATTTTTTATTTTTCCAATTTTCCATTGTGGATCAACATCAATTCCATTTTTTTGCGCAATTTGTTTTATTTTTTTTAGATTATTTAAATCATCTATATGAATGGTCTGATTGAATTTTAAAATAGCATCAGTCATACTTAATTTAGAAAAAGGAATTTCAAAATTAATTAAGTATTCATTATATGGGATTATTTTTTTTTTAAAGAGAGATATAGATATATATTGACATAATTTTTCTATGATATGCATCATATCTTTATAATCAGAATAAGCTATATATGCTTCCATCATAGTAAATTCTGGATTATGTCGTGTTGAAATACCTTCGTTTCGAAAATTTCTATTTAATTCAAAAATACGTTGAAATCCACCAATAATTAATTGCTTAAGGTATAATTCTGGAGCAATTCTCAAATACATTTTCATATCTAGTTCGTTATGATATGTAGTAAATGGACGAGCAGTAGCTCCACCAGGTATATTTTGTAGCATAGGAGTTTCTACTTCTAAAAATTCATTTTGAATCATAAAATTTCTTATATTCATAATAATATCAGATCTTTTTTTAAAAATATAAAATAATTTTTTATTGCTAATTAAATCTAAATATCTTTTTCTATATCTTTTTTCTTGATTTGATAAACCGTGAAATTTACCTGGAAGAGGTTTTAAAGATTTTGTTAAAATATTTACTTTTGTGCAAAAAATTGATAATTCTCCTGTTTTAGTCTTAAATAACGTACCTGTTGCGCTTAAAATATCTCCAATATCCCATTTTTTATAATTTTTATTATTATTGAAATAAGAATTATTTTCTTCTTTGATATATAGTTGTATAGTTTCTTCCATATTTTGCAACGTAAAAAAAGATGCTTTTCCCATAATACGTTTTTGTATCATTCGACCAGAAACAGCGCAATATATATTTAATTGTTTTAATTCTATTAAATCTTTTTTTTGATATTTTATTCGTATTTCTTTTAATGTAATATTTTGTTTAAAGTCATTAGGAAAAGAAAAACCATTTTTTTTCATTTCAGTTAGTTTTATTTTTCTTATATTTTCTTCGTCATTTGATATAATAGTGTTGTTTTTTTTAATCATTTTTATAATCCCATTTTTAAGCTTTTTTCTATAAATTCATCTAAATTACCATTTAATACAGATTGTATATCATTTGTTTCAACACCAGTACGAAGATCTTTTATTTTAGAAATATCTAGTATATATGATCGTATTTGACTTCCCCAAGTTATATCAGATTTATCTTGTTCTAATATTTTTTTTTCATCTTGTTGTTTTTTTTGTTGTATTGCATATAATTTTGCTTGCATTTGTTTAATGGCTTGTTCTTTATTTTTATGTTGTGAACGATTACTTTGACACTGAGTGACAAGATTAGTAGGTAAATGTGTAATGCGTACAGCAGATTCAGTTTTATTTACATGTTGCCCTCCTGATCCAGAAGCGCGATAGACATCAATTCTTAAATCAGATAAAGAAATATTAATATCAATTGAATTATCTATATCTGGATATACAAAAGTAGAACTAAAAGAAGTATGTCGACGATTTCCAGAATCAAAAGGACTTTTTCTAATTAAACGGTGGACTCCTGTTTCAGTTCGCAACCATCCAAAGGCATATTCTCCAGATATTTTGATAGTAGCTGATTTAATGCCGACTTTTTCTCCAGGAGATTCTTCAATAATTTCTGTTTTAAATTTTTTTTTATCAGCCCATTTTAAATACATTCTAAATAGTATATAGGCCCAATCTTGAGCTTCTGTTCCACCTGAACCTGATTGTATGTCGATATAGCAATTAGAATTGTCATTTTTTTTTGAAAACATACAATAAAATTCTAGTTTATTAATATTGATTTCAATTTTTTTTATTTCTATCATAATATCTTGAAGTAGCGTATTATCTTTTTCTTCCATAGATAATTGTAAATAAAAATTTGTTTCTTTAATTTTTTTTTCTATTTCATGAATATTGTAAACAATAGAATATAGTATGGATTTTTCCTTATTTAATATATGAACAGATTTTTTTATTTTCCATGTTTCTGGTAATGATAATTCAAAATTAATTTCTTGTAGACGTATTTCTTTTTTATTATAGTCAAAGATACCTCTTTAAATTTTTTATACGTTTTATAAAATGATTAATTTGATTAGTGATATTTTTTTTGTGCAGCATTTGGAAAGAATTCTCTTATTTTTAATATAAAATTTAAATGATTTTTAATTTATTTTATTGGAAAAAATGTTTACTGTATAATTAAAAATTTTTATTTTTTAGTTATCTTAATATTATTATATATACTAATTAATTTTATTATTTAAAAATATAATAAAAATATTTTTTAGGAGAATACATGTCATTTTTTAATTTTTCATCAAATATTGTTTATTCTTCATCAAAATTACCTTTAACATTAATGACTCTTGAGGACTGGTCGTTTATTACAGTGGAAGGTCAAGATAGTAAAAAATATCTACAAGATCAATTAACAATAGATATCTTGCAATTGAAAAAAAAACATTATACATTATGTGCGCATTGTAATTTTAATGGAAAAGTATGGAGTACTATGTATTTGTTTCATTATAAAAAATATTATGCTTATATTGAACGTGCTAGTGTTGCTGATAAACAAATAAAAGAGTTACAGAAATATTCTATTTTTTCCAGTGTTACAATTAAAAAAAAGAATAATATTTGTTTATTAGGTTTATCTGGATTAAATGCAAGAGTAATATTATCTTATTATTTTAAAAAAATACCAAATATTATTTATCCTATAAGTATTGAAAATGGAACAATAATATTATGGTTTAATAATCCAATAGAAAGATTTTTATTGGTATTGTCTTTTGATAATGCTATTTTATTAAAAAATAAAATAGAAAAATATGCTCTTTTAAATAATAGCAAGCAATGGTTATTATTAGATATTGAATCTGGGTTTCCAATTATTGATCATATATCTTCTGATAAATTTTTTCCTCAAGCAATTAATTTAGATAAACTTAAAGCTATAAATTTTTATAAAGGGTGTTATTATGGGCAAGAAATAATATCGCGAATATATTTTAAAAATTTAAATAAACGTTATTTATGTTATTTAATAGGTAAAGGTAATATTTCACCTAAGATTGGATCATTAATTGAAGTAAAAATAGAAAAAAAATGGTATAGAATTGGAATATTAATTGCTTTTGTTTGTGTTAATATTAATGAAATATGGATACAAGTCGTTTTAGATCGTTTTATTTGTCAGAATAGTCTTTTCCGAATTGATTCATTTAAAAATATTTTTTTTATAAAAAATTAAATATTTCAAATAATTATATTAAAGTGTTTTTATTTTTAAAATATGTTTATATTATAAATACTTAGAATTTATATTGAATAATATCATGGCTCAAGGCATTCTTTTTATTATTTCGGCTGCTAGTGGAACAGGAAAATCAAGTTTAATTCAAAAATTATTAAAAGAAAAATTACTATGTAATATAGAAGTGTCTATTTCACATACTACTCGAATAATACGACCAGGTGAATATAATGGAAAGCATTATCATTTTATTTCACATCCAGAATTTAAATTTATGATTCGCAATAAATATTTTTTAGAATATGCTCAAGTATTTAATCATTATTACGGAACAGCACGGCATACAATTGAAAAGATGTTAATTTCTGGAATTGATGTTTTTTTAGATATTGATTGGCAAGGAGCAAAACAAATTCGTTATAAAATACCAGAATCAAAGAGTATTTTTATATTACCTCCATCTAGAGAGGATTTGTACAAAAGATTAAGATCGAGAGGTCAGGATAGTGATATAATAATTAAAAAAAGAATGGAAAAATCTATAGAAGAAATGCGTCATTATATAGAATATGATTATTTGATTATTAATGATAATTTTAATCAAGCTGTTCATGATTTAAAAAATATTGTTATTGCAGAGCGTTTAAGTGTATTTTATCAAAAATATAAATATTCACAGCTCATTTCTACTTTGTTAAAAAACTAATATCATAATAATATTTTATTTAGATTAGTTTTATATAATTCTATTTTGAGATAGAATTATATAATATTTTTTAAATATTTTTATAGGATATTAGTTTAATTCAGTATTATGATATTTTTTTTCTATAAGCGCGTTTTCTTTCATTTTCAGTTAAATAACGTTTTCGTAATCGTATTGAATTTGGTGTAATTTCTACTAATTCATCATCATTAATAAAACTTAAAGCGTCTTCTAATGTTAAATTAATAGCAGTAGTTAATGATATTGCTTCGTCTGTCCCAGAAGCTCGCATATTTGTTAACTTTTTACCAGTTAAACAATTTACAGTTAAATCATTAGAACGATGATGCAATCCAATAATTTGACCTTCATAGACTTGTGCACCATGTCCTAAAAATAATTTTCCTCTTTCCTGTAGATTAAATAATGCAAATCCTACTGCCATACCCATACCATTAGAAATTAAAACGCCATTTTTTCTTTGTCCAATATCATATTTTTGAAATTGATCATAATGGCTAAAAGATGAATAAAAAAGCCCAGTACCAGAAGTAATACTCATAAATTCTGTACGAAAACCAATTAATGCTCGGCTTGTTAGAATATATTCAAGACGAACTCTATTTTTTGTATCCATTATCATATTTTTTAGATCACCTTTTCTTTCACCAATAAATTTCATTACATTTCCTTGATGTTTATCTTCGATGTCTAAAATAACATGTTCAAAAGGCTCTTCTTTAATTCCATTTAATTCTCGAATAATTATTCTTGGTCGAGATACTTCCAATTCAAAACCTTCACGTCTCATATTTTCAATTAATATAGCTAAATGTAATTCTCCGCGTCCAGAAACAGAAAAAATATTTGCATTTTGAGTTTCTTGAACTTGTAAAGCAACATTATGTATTGTTTCTTTTTTTAATCGTTCTAAAATTTGACGTGATGTAATATATTTTCCTTCTTTACCTGAAAATGGAGATGTATTAACTGAAAAAAACATATTAACTGTTGGTTCATCTATACTTAGTTCTGGAAGAGGCTTTACATTTTCTGGATGGCATATAGTATCAGAAATTTTGATTTTATCTAAACCAGTAATAGCAATAATATCTCCTGCTTGTCCTTTTTGTATTTCTTGTCGTTTTAACCCTACATAGTGTAATACTTTATTAATTTTTCCATTTTTTTGATTGTCTTTATTATTAATAATAGTTACTTGATCATTAGGTTGTATAAAACCTTGTTTAATTCTTCCAATTCCTATCACACCCAAGTAGTTGCTATAGTCAAGTTGTGAAATTTGCATTTGAAATTTTTCATGAATGTCTACTTTTGGCGCAGGTACATGCTTAATAATAGCATCATATAAAGGTTTCATATTATCTTGCATTTGAAGATAATTTATTCCTGATGTTCCTAAAATAGCAGAAGTATATATAATAGGAAAATCCAATTGCATATCTGTGGCGTTAAGATTAACAAATAAATCGAATACTTGATCTACTACCCAATCAGGACGACAATTTTGTCTATCAATTTTATTAATTACAACAATTGGTTTTAAACCATATTTAAATGCTATTTTAGTTACAAATCTTGTCTGAGGCATTGGTCCATCTAATGCATCTACTATTAATAAAACTGAATCTACCATAGACATAACTCTTTCTACTTCTCCTCCAAAATCAGCATGTCCAGGAGTATCAACGATATTAATTTTATATCCATCCCATTGTATGGAAGTGTTTTTTGATAAAATAGTAATTCCACGTTCTTTTTCTAAGTCATTAGAATCCATAATGCGTTCTGTTTTTTCTTCATGTTCTTGAAATGTTCCAGATTGTTGAAGTAATTGATCTAGTAAAGTTGTTTTTCCATGATCAACATGTGCTATGATGGCAATATTTCTTATTTTTTGATGCATTTTATTTCCTTTTTTAGTATTAAAAATATTTTTTATTAATTAAGAGATATTATTTTTTAAGGATAATATAGTTTACAATTTACAATGATAATAATCTAAAAATTATTCAGATTTTATTATTAGTACAATATTTTAGAATGATTTGGAAATATGATAGAATGTATTATAATGATAAGTATTAATAATAAAGAATTGATAATATTTAAAATTAAATAATTTTTTATAGTAAGGGTTAAAATATGCACGTATTTGATTACAATAAAACTAATTTTTTAAAAAGTTTTTCTAATATTATTGATATTCCACATTATTATGGTATTGAAATTGCACTTATCGGGTATTCTAATGCTGGAAAATCTAGTATTATTAATTCTTTAACGAATCAAAAAAAATTAGCTCGTTTTAGTAAAATGCCTGGAAGAACTCAATTAATTAATTTTTTTGAAGTAAGTTCTAAATTTAGAATAGTCGATTTACCTGGATATGGATATTCTAATGCTCCTGAAGCAGTTAAATTGAAATGGCAAAAAACATTATATGATTATTTAGAAAAACGCGATTTATTACAAGGAATAGTACTTGTTATGGATATCAGACATCCTTTAAAAATACTAGACTATAAAATTCTTAATTTAATAATACAAAAAAAATATTTTCTTATAATTGTATTAAATAAGTGCGATAAATTAACAATAAGCAAACAAAAAATTCAATTTGATATAGTTCAAAAAAAAATACGTTCTATAATAGATACTTTTCAGATAGTTATTTTTTCTTCTACACACGGTATTGGAACGAATACATTAAGAAAGATTCTTAATATTTGGTATAATAAAATTTATTATTCAAATTAATTTTATTTTTAAAAAATATATTTATTTATTTTCTAGATAAAATTTTTTAAAAAAATAAAAAAAATTTTTTTTATAATAATGATTGATTATCATATCTTTAATAGTAATTTGAATATCAAGATGAATTTGTATTTTTGCTAATTTATAAGAAAGAAAAGCTATTTTTTTATTTTTTTTTAATTCTTGTATAATATTTTTTATGTTACGAATAGGCAAATTTTCAATTTTTTCAATATTTTTATAGATATTTTCAAGGTTATTAAAAGTATGTAATAAAGATAATGCTGTTTTTTTTCCTATTTTAGGAACACCAGGAATATTATCAGAAGAATCTCCCATTAATGCTAATAAATCAATAAATTCTTTTGGATTAATTCCATATTCTTTTTGAATATAATCTGGTTTGATAATAGGATAATTGATTTTTTGAAGAACATAAATATTATCTGTAACAAGTTGTAACATATCTTTATCATGACTAACAATAAGTACTTTTTCTCCAGCATTTTCTAATTTATGAGATAAACTGCCAATAATATCATCAGCTTCTATTCCTGGAATAGATAGTGTTTTAATACCAATTTTTTTTATTTTTTTTATTAGAGGTTGTATTTGAATTGATAGTAATTTTGGCATGTGTGGTCTATTTTTTTTATAGTCTGGAAATAAAGTTGTTCTAAATGTTTTTTTTGATTCATCAAAAATAATGATCATATTGGAAGTATGATTATACTTTTTTAAAAGTGTATATAGCATCTTGAGCATTCCATATATTGCACCAGTTGGATTACCTGTTGTATCAATATATTGTGGAAATGCATAATAGGCACGATAAAGATATAAACTACCATCTATAATAAGAATTGGTTTTTTTTTAATATACAACATTTGAAATGAATTAGATTTCATATTTAATAATATTAAGTGTAAACATTAAAAATATAAAAGTATAGTATTAAATAAAAAATTATATTAATAATCTGCTAAATATAAAAATTAATATTATGTAGAATATTTTATTTTTTTATTAATGATTGAATCATCTGTATATATTTTTTAGAATGATTTTCTTGAAAATATTTTTCTAAAAAATAATTATCAAGTATATATTGTCCATTTATAATAATTGTAGGAATATAGTCGATTTTCATTTTATTTACATTTTGTATGTTTTTTTGTAATATCATATTAATACTAAAACTATTCCATAACTGATCATATTTTTTTTTATTAATATTTGTTTCTTTAATAAATAATGATTTAATGTGATCTTCATTATGAATAGTATGTGTTTCTTGTATAGCTTTAAAAAAAGGAATGATAATTTTATCTTCAACACCTATTATTTGCGCTATAATCCAAATTTTTGTTAGTAGAATACTTAATGGGTCATTTTTAAAAGATAGGTGATATGAAATAAAATGATTTTTTTTTTCAAGGTTATTTTTCATAAAGTCTGTTATATGATATTTTTTTTCAAATAAATAACAATATGGACAAAAAAATGAAAAGAAATGCATAATTTTTGGTGCATTTGATATTTTTTGGTTTAATTGATGGTATTCTAACGGTTTATTTAATGCGAAAGCATATGAATTATATAAAAAAATTATACTCAATAAAATAATCAATATTTTTTTCATTTTTCTCCTTTTTTTATATCATTTTATTATTTTAAAATACAATTTCTGTATTCATAAGATAGATTTATAACATTTTATATATAAAAATATCATATTTTTGATATTATTTGCAATTTTTATATATAAAATTTAATTATTTTAATAAAGTTAAAATATTAATTAAATATTTATGGATAATATAAAAATATCATAATTATGATATAAATTATTAACATTCTTAAATTTATATAATTTGAATTTTTATTAGTCCAATATATGGTGGATAAAAATTTATATTTTCTGTAAATTATACTTTATTGAATAAAAATGAGAATTTAGTATAATGAAAAAAAATAATCTATCTGATGATAGTTTTCCATTACATATAAATCAATTGCAGGATTTAAAAAAAATTATAGGTACTTCGTCTCCTCTTCAGCTTGCTTGGATTTCAGGATATTTATGGAAAATAGCAAATGAAGAATCTATTGCATTACCCTCTCACTCTAAAACAATTAAAATAGACAAAAATATTACAATAATTTCAGCTTCACAAACTGGAAATGCTAGATTATTATCTAAAAAATTAAATGATTATTTAACCAATAGTGGGATTTTCAGTCATGTAGTAAATGCTAATGATTATAATTTTAAAAAAATTGGAAACGAAAAAATATTAATTTTAATTATTTCTACACAAGGTGAAGGAGAACCACCAGAAGAAGCATGGTCTTTTCATCGTTTTATTATGTCAAAAAAAGCTCCAAAATTGAATAATTTAAATTATAGTGTATTTGCATTGGGAGATACATCCTATGATTTATTTTGTCAAGCAGGTAAAGATTTTGATATGAGATTAAAATTATTAGGAGGTAAACCTTTATTAGATCGAATAGATGCTGATATTGAATATCAAGATGTTTTTGAAAAATGGTCTAAAAAATTATTGATGCATCTTGGTGAAATAGATACATGTTTTAGTACATCTTCAAAAGTATCTGATAATATCCAAAAAAATACTAAATCAAATCTTCTTTTTACAAAAGATAACCCTGCTATAGCTTCTATATTAACTAATCAAAAAATCACCGGTCGTTATTCAATAAAAGATATTCATCATATTGAAATTGATATTACTGGTTTAAATATTACGTATCAACCTGGAGATGCATTAGGAGTATGGTATAAAAATGATTTAAGCTTAGTTAAAGAAATATTAGATTTATTATCAATCAACTATTCGGATAAAGTTATTTTAAATAATAATTCTATAACTATTCTATATGCTTTAGAAAATTATTTTGAATTAACTAATAATACTGAATCTATTGTGAAAAAATATGCTTCTTTAATTGATAATAATTTTTTAAAAAATATTATATATAATAAAAAAACATTAAAAAAATATGTTATTGACACTCCTTTTATTAATATGATTCGTAATTATCCATCTACAATTTTACCAAAAGACTTAATTGGTTTATTGCGTCCTTTAACACCTCGATTATACTCTATTTCTTCATCTCAAGACGATTGTGAAAATGAAGTTCATATTACAGTAGGTGTTGTAAAAAATTTATTTAATGGTCAATTTCATTTAGGAGGTTCTTCAGGTTATTTATCACATTTTTTAAAAGAAGATGATAAAATAAAAATTTTTATTGAACAAAATAATAATTTTCGTTTACCTTTAGATGATAATATTTCTATTATTATGATTGGACCTGGTACAGGTATTGCTCCATTTCGTTCTTTTATTCAGCATAGAGATATTCATAGATCCAAGGGAAAAAATTGGATTTTTTTTGGAAATCCAAATTTTACTGAAGATTTTTTATATCAAATAGAATGGCAAAATTATATAAAAAAAGGAGTGTTAACTAAATTTACTGCAGCATGGTCACGAGATCAAAAAGAAAAAATATATATACAAGATATAATGCGAAATCATTCCAAAGATATATGGTCATGGATACAAAGTGGTGCATATATATATGTGTGTGGTAATGCATCTAAAATGGCTAAAGATGTAGAACAATGTTTAATAGAGATTATTTGTGAAAATACTGGTATGAATCATCAAAATTCTTGTGAATTTTTAAATAATTTACGTGGCAAGCGACGTTATCAAAGAGATGTATATTAATGAAAAAAAAAGATAGTGATATAAAAATATTAAAAAAAAAAATGACTGATGCTGAACGTATTAAAATAGAAAGTAATTATTTAAGAGGTACAATTGCTGAAGATTTAAAAAATAATATAACTAATGGATTTAGTGGAGATAATTTTTCATTAATTCGGTTTCATGGAATGTATCAGCAAGATGATCGCGATTTGCGTTTAGAACGTAATCAGCAAAAATTAGAACCACGTTATGCAATGATGTTGCGATGCAGATTACCTGGTGGTATCATTCAAGCAAAAAAATGGTTAAAAATTGATTTTTTTGCGAGTAATTATACATTATATAAAACCATTCGATTAACAAATCGTCAAACTTTTCAATTTCATGGTATTTTAAAAAAGCATTTAAAAAATGTTCATAAAATGTTACATGATATAAATTTAGATTCTTTAGGTACTGCTAATGATGTTAATAGAAATGTTTTATGTACATCTAACCCTATGGAATCTATTATACATTATGAATCTTATATATGGGCAAAAAAAATATCAGAACATTTATTACCAAAAACTAAAGCTTATGCAGAAATTTGGTTAGATAATAAAAAAATTGATATTAAAAATAGTGATGAAGAGCCTATTTTAGGTAAAAGTTATTTGCCTAGAAAATTTAAAACAACAGTAGTAATTCCTCCATATAATGATGTTGATTTATATGCGAATGATATGAATTTTATATCTATTGTAGAAAATAATCATGTGATTGGATTTAATATATTAGTAGGCGGAGGTTTATCTATTGAACATGGTAATAAAATGACATGGCCTTTTCCTGCGGTAGAACTCGGTTATATTTCAGTAAAAGATACTTTATCTGTTGCAGAAGCCATTGTTACAACACAACGTGATTGGGGTAATCGTTGTAATAGAAAGCAGGCTAAAACTCGATATACAATAAATAATTTTGGTTTATCTGTTTTTAAAAAAGAAATTGAAAAAAGGGCTAATATAAATTTTCAATCAATTCGTCCTTATCATTTTCTTAGTAGAGGAGATAGATTTGGTTGGATTAAAGGGATTGATAATTATTGGAGTTTAACTATTTTTATTAAAAATGGACGTATATGTGATAATGAAGATCAGTTATTAAAAACAGGATTGTTAAAAATTGCTAGCATACATGATGGAAATTTTAGATTAACATCAAATCAGAATATAATCATATCTGAAATAGAATATAAGAACAAGGATAAAATAGAAAAGATTGCTATAAAATATGGATTAATGAAAAATTTTAGTAATATACGCAAAAATTCTATGGCTTGTGTATCTTTTCCTACATGTCCTTTAGCCATGGCTGAGGCGGAACGGATGATATCTAATTTTATTGTAAAAATAGAAAACATAATGAAGCAGTATCAAGTAGATGATCAATCTATTATTATTCGAATATCCGGTTGTCCTAATGGTTGTGGTAGATCTTTATTGGCAGAAATTGGTTTAATTGGAAAATCTATTGGAAAATATAATTTATATTTAGGTGGTAATAAAATTGGTAATCGTATTGCGAAAATGTACAAAGAAAATATTAATGAAAACCAAATATTAATTTATTTAGAAAATTTTATAAAAATATGGTCGTGTCATCGTAAAAAAAATGAAGATTTTGGAGATTTTATTATTCGTTATGGAATTATACAAGAAGTAATTAATCCCATTAATGATTTTTGGGGAGAATAAAAAATGTCTTTATTTGATTTTGAAGATATTCACTTATTAAATGATTATGAAAAAAATTTAATATTGTTAAAATTTAATATTCTTTTAGAAAATTTTTCTGCAGAACAGAGAATTACCTGGTCATTAAAAAATCTTCCTAGTGTACACATTATGTCATCTAGTTTTGGTATTCAGTCTGCTGTTCTTTTACATCTTATTATTAAAAATAAACCAAACATTCCTGTTATTTTAATTGATACTGGTTATTTATTTCCACAAACATATCATTTTATTGATACATTAAGTAAAAAATTTAAAATAAATTTAAAAATTTTTCGTTCAGATATATCACCAGCATGGCAAGAAGCAAGATATGGAAAATTATGGGAACAAGGTATTAATGGAATCAACTTATTTAATAATATTAATAAAGTTGAACCTATGAAGCGTGCTTTTCAAGAACTATCAGTTAAAACATGGTTTTCAGGATTACGCCGTGTTCAATCTAAAAGTCGTAATTTTTTACAATACATTTCTATTCAAAATAATATTATTAAAATTTTACCTATTTTAGATTGGTCTAATTATCAAGTAGATGAATATATATTAGATAATAATTTAGATCATCATCCTTTATCTCAAGAAGGTTATATTTCTATAGGAGATATTCATACAACAAAAATATATAAAAAAGGAATGTTAGAAGAAGATACTCGTTTTTTTGGATTAAAACGTGAATGTGGTTTACATGAAACATAAATATTATTTTTTTAAAAAACAATATTTTAATTCATAAAAATAGAATTATTGAATTTTTATTTATGATTTTTATATTATTCTAAAATATTTTATTTATATAAGGTCAATGTGAATTATCTCCCTCTTTTTTTTAATTTAAAATCTAAAAATGTATTAGTCATAGGCGCTGGATTAGTAGCTTTTAATAAAATTACATTATTACTACGTGCTGGAGCAAATATTAAAATTATTGCTAAAAATATTTCTAAAGAAGTAAAATGTTTATTATATGAAGAAAAAGTAATGTTTATAGCTAAAGAGTTCAATAAAAAATATTTAAAAGAAATATTTTTAGTTATCTCTGCTACAGGTGATACTGATTTAAATAATAGAATATTTCAAATTTGTAATGATCTTTTTTTATTTGTTAATATAGTAGATGACCAGTCTAAATGTTCTTTTATTTTTCCTTCTATTATTGATCGTTCTCCAATTATTATGGCGATTTCTTCTGGTGGAACTGCGCCGGTTTTATTGCGTTTATTACGAGAGAAAATTGAATCTATTTTACCTATGAAATTAGGTAATATTGCAAGAATATCAGGTAAGTTAAGACAATTTATTAAAAAAAGGTTTACAAATACTTTTGAAAGACGTCGTTTTTGGGAAAAACTTTTTAAAAGCGTATTTATAGATCAAATAATTAATGGACAAATTAAAAAGGCAATAAATACTTTTAGAAAATATAGTACTAATTATATTAAATCTATAGGTCAAATTATTATAGTAGGAGCTGGACCTGGAGATAGTGGTCTTTTAACTTTAAGAGGATTACAAGTTTTACAAAAAGCTGATATTGTTTTATATGATTATTTAGTTACTTCTGATATTTTAGATTTAGTTCGTCGTGATGCACAACGTATTTGTGTAGGTAAGCGTGCAGGTATAAAAAGTATTTCTCAAGATGAAATTAATCATTTGTTGGTTTCATTAGCATCTAAAGGAAAAATAGTAGTTCGTCTAAAAGGGGGTGATCCTTTTATTTTTGGTCGTGGTGGTGAAGAATTAGAAATAGCAAAAAAATATGGTATTGATGTACAAATTGTACCTGGTATTACATCTGCTATTGGTGTTTCAGCTTACTCAGGAATTCCATTGACACATCGTAAATATACTTCAGGTGTTATATTTATTACTGGACATAAATGTTCTAATTTTAGTAAAAATAATTGGTTGCTTTTATCTGAGTCGATTTATACTTTAGCAATATATATGGGTAGTGTAAAAGCAGTAGAGATTGCTAATAAACTCATTTTTTATGGTCGTTTACAGTCTACTCCAGTGGCTCTAATTGGAAAAGGTACAACATTAGATCAAAAAGTTATCATTGGAAGATTAGATGAGATGAATAAAATTATTACATTAAATATTCAGCCATCTTTACTAATTATAGGTGATGTTGTTAATTTACATAAAAAATTAAAATGGTTTTGTAGTGAAAATACATTTGATATAGTTAATTATAAATCTTCTATAGTAAATTTGTTATAAGGATAAAATATGTTTAAAAAAAATTTTACACATCTTCGTGAATTAGAATCGGAAAGTATTTACATAATGAGAGAAGTAATGTCTGATTTTGATTATCCTGTTATGTTATATTCTATTGGAAAGGATTCTTCAGTAATGTTACATCTTGCTAAAAAAGCTTTTTATCCTGGAAATATTCCTTTTCCTTTATTGCACATTGATACTGGATGGAAGTTTAAAGAAATGTATGATTTTAGAGATTCTATTTCTAAAAACATGCAGATTGAATTAATTGTACACTCACATGTACAAGGAACGTTATTAAAATTAAATCCTTTTATACATGGAAGTTCTAAATATACAGATATTTTAAAAACAGAAGGATTAAAAGAAGCAATAAATAAATATCAGTTTGATGCAGCATTTGGAGGAGCAAGAAGAGATGAAGAAAAATCACGTGCTAAAGAGCGTATTTATTCTTTTCGAGATTCATTACATCAATGGGATCCTAAAAAACAAAGACCAGAATTATGGTCTAATTATAATGGAAAAATAAATAAAGGTGAAAATATTCGTGTTTTTCCTCTTTCTAATTGGACTGAATTAGATATTTGGCAATATATTTTTTTAGAAAATATTGAAATTGTTTCTCTTTATTTTGCTGCAGTCAGGCCAGTATTAAAAAGAAATGGTATGTTAATTATGGTTAATGATGATCGTATTAATATTCAGCCTGGTGAAATAATTGAAGAAAAAATGGTAAGATTTCGTACATTGGGTTGCTGGCCTTTAACTAGTGCAATTGAATCACAGGCTATAAATATTTTAGATATTATTAAAGAAACATCAATTGTAACTACTAGTGAACGTACTGGTCGATTAATTGATCATGATCAAAAAAATTCAATGGAATTTAAAAAAAGACAAGGTTATTTTTAATATTAGGTCAATAATATAAAATGAATATGAATAATAAAAAGAAAATAGAAAAAAAAGATAATTTTATATCTGGAGAAGATTTAGATAATAATCCTTTGTTAAAGTGCTTAACTTGTGGAAGTGTAGATGATGGTAAAAGTACATTAATTGGTCGTTTATTACATGATACAAAACAGATTTATGATGATCAATTGTTTTCTTTACAAAATGATAGTAAACGATATGGTACTCAAAATAATAATACTATAGATTTTTCACTTTTGGTTGATGGTTTACAAGATGAACGTGAACAAGGTATTACCATTGATGTAGCATATCGTTATTTTTCTACTTGCAAAAGAAAATTTATTATTGCAGATACTCCTGGTCATCAACAATATACACGTAATATGGTTACTGGTGCATCCACATGTGATTTGTCTATTTTATTAGTAGATGCTAAAAGAGGTTTATCAGAACAAACTTATCGGCATGCATTTATTTCTTCATTATTAGGAATTAAAAATTTTATTATTGCTATTAATAAAATGGATTTAATAGGATATAAAGAGAAAGTATATTTAGATATAAAAAATAGTTTTCTTTCATTTTCTAAAAAAATTGATAGTGATTTAAATATTTTTTTTATTCCAATATCTGCATTAATAGGTGATAATATAGTATCTATGAGTGATTTTATGCCTTGGTACAATGATACAACGTTATTACATATTTTAGAAACAATTAAAATTAAAAAAAATATTAATAAAAAAGAAATAAGATTTCCTGTTCAATATATTAATCGTCCTAATTCAGATTTTCGCGGTTATTCTGGAACGTTATTTTCTGGTCAAATTTTTGTTGGTCAAAAGATTAAAATATTACCTATTAATATTAATTCTTATATTTCACGAATTGTAACTTTTGATAAAGATTTACAAGTAGCTAATAGTGGACAGGCTATTACAATAGTTTTAGAGGATGAAATAGATATTAGTCGCGGAGATTTTTTTGTTAATATTGATTCTTCTTTAAAACCTACAAAAGAGGCTATTGTAGATATTGTCTGGATGGTTGATGAAATATTATTACCGGGTCAATCATATAATGTAAAATTATCTGGTAAAAAAACAGGTGTTTACATACAAGAAATTTTATATAAAATAGATATTAATCATTTAACTAAAATAAAAACCAATTCATTATCTTTAAATAATATTGGTCGGATAAAAGTTATTTTTAATGAACCCATGGTTTTTGACCGTTATAAAGATAATCGATTTACAGGAAATATGATATTTATTGATTTTTTTACTAATAATACAGTAGGTGCAGGTATGATATATTCTAGTATATTTAAAAATAATAATACAAAATTACATAATATGAAACAGTTTGAATTAGATTTATATAATTTAATATCTCGGTACTTTCCTCATTGGAATATTAATAAAAAATGAGAATTAAAAAATGTTTAAAAGTAATGAAAAAAATATTATTTGGCAAGAATATAATATTACACGTTTAAAACGTGAAAAAAATAATAATCATAAGTCTATTTCTATATGGTTTACTGGATTGTCAGGTTCAGGAAAATCAACTATTTCTAATGCGGTAGAAAATTTTTTATTTAATCTTAATATTAAAACATATTTATTAGACGGCGATAATATTCGATCCGGTTTATGTTCTGATTTAAAATTCAATATTTCTGATCGGAAAGAGAACATTAGAAGAATAGGTGAAGTAATCAAATTAATGTTAGATGCAGGAATTTTAGTATTAGTTTCTATCATTGCTCCTTGTAAAAATCATAGAGAAATGATTTATAGATCTTTAGGAAAAAAAAATTGTATAGAAGTTTTTATAGATACTCCAATTAATATTTGTGAAAAACGTGATCCTAAAGGGTTATATAAAAAAGCACGGTCTGGAAAAATTTCTAATTTTACTGGTTTACAATCTATTTATGAAATTCCAGATAAACCAGATTTATATTTAGATGGAACATTAGTTATAGAGAAAAATGTAAAAAAAGTAATTCAAATATTATATGATCGAAATATTATTTCATTAATATAGATAAATATTAAAAAATATTTTATTAACAATAAAAACAGTAATTTGATCTTTTAATTATATAGAGTAATATATGCAATTATTAAAAATCTTTTTATTATTTATTTTTTGTATACTACAATATTCTCTTTGGTTTGGAAAAAACGGAATTTTAAATTATATTAATTTATATCATGATATTGAAATTATAAAAAAAAATAATAATGTTTTAAAGTCTCATAATTATAATGTAGAATAAAAAATTGAAAAAAATAAAATAAAAAATTAAGTATTTTTATATATTTTTGATATACAATACTATTACTTTTTTTGTATACAAATTATTAAAAAAATATAAATATATTGATTAATATAAAAATATTTTTAAAATTTCATTTGATATAAAAAATAATTTTTTATCTTTATAACATGGTCTTATTTAATGAAATATAAATATTTATTGTATTATTTTTTTATTTTTATCATTTTTATGAATTTTAATGTAGTATTATCTTTTTCTATTAAAGATTACATGTTTTCTTCTTTTTACTTAAAAAGTAATCTTATTAATATAAATAATAAAAAAATAGTTTTTCATAAAAAAAATAACAATTTTTATATTGTGCAATCAAAAGATACAATATATTCTATTGCTAAACGATATGGTTTTAATTATCATGATATTTTAAAAAAAAATCATATTAATAAACCATATACAATAGTCATTGGACAAAAAATATGGTTTCCATCTTCTATCTTAAAAAATATCCTTACTTTTCATAATAAATCAGAAAAAATATTTATTCCATGGATATGGCCAATGCATGGAACTATTGTAAAATATTTTTCTAATTTAAAATATGGTGGTAATAATGGAATAGATATTTTGACTTTAAAAAATCAACCTGTTTTTGCTTCTAATTCTGGAGAAGTAGTATATATAGATAATTTTATTAATAATTATGGTAAAATAATTATCTTACAGCATAAAAATAATTATTTTAGTATATATTCTTCTTTTAATTCTTTTTTAATTAAAATAAAAGATAAAGTAAAAAAAAATCAAAAAATTGCCATGATTAAATCATCTAAAAAAAACCCAATTTTATTTCATTTTGAAATTCGTAATAAAGAAATACCTGTTAATCCATTACATTATTTATCTAAAAATAAATAAAAATCAATGTTTTTTATGAGAAACAGGTTTAAAATATACCTGATTCTCTTTGGATTAAATTAATAAACGTGATTAATTAAGTATTAAAAAGATATTTTTTTAATTTGCTCTAAACCCCAAAATGGAGCTTTTTTAATGCCTATCATTTCTTCTATTCTAATTAGTTGATTATATTTTGCAGTTCTATCTGAACGACTCATAGATCCAGTTTTAATCTGACCTGCAGATGTTCCAACAGATAAATCAGATATAAATGTATCTTCTGTTTCACCAGATCGATGAGAAATAATAATATTATATTTAGCTTTTTTTGCCATTTTAATTGCAGATAAAGTTTCTGTTAATGTACCAATTTGATTTGGTTTAATGAGTATTGCATTAGCAATGCCCTGATCTATTCCTTTTTTAAGTAATTTTGTATTTGTAACAAATAAATCATCACCAACTAATTGCATTTTATGACCTAGATGATTAGTTTGGTATAAAAAACCAGTCCAATCAGATTCATCTTGCCCATCTTCAATAGAAATAATAGGATATTTATTAGATAAATTTTCTAAATAATGTGTAAATTCTATAGAATTTAAATTACTTTTATCACTTTTTAGTTTATATGTTTTATTATTTTTATCATAAATTTCTGATGCAGCACAATCTATGGCCAATGTTATATCTTTTCCTAATTTATATTTAGTTTTTTTAATAGCATGGAAAATTAAATCAAAAGCTTCTTCATTAGATTGTAAATTTGGAGCATATCCTCCTTCATCTCCTACTGTTGTACTCATATTTTTTTCTTTTAATACTTCTCCTAAAGAATGAAAAATCTCACATCCTATATGAATAGCATTTTTTATTGTTAACGCTCCAATTGGTTGAATCATAAATTCTTGCAAGTCAATATTATTATTAGCATGCTTTCCTCCATTAATAATATTTATCATAGGCAATGGCATAGAAAAAAGATTATATGTATTATTTATATCTGAAATATGTTGATACAAAGGCATTTTTTTTGATATTGATGCTGCTTTAGCTGTAGCTAAAGAAACAGCTAAAATTGAATTTGATCCTAATATAGATTTATTCTCAGTATTATCCAATTTGATCATAATATTATCGATGTCTTTTTGATCATATGAATCTTTATTTTGTAATGCAGAAAATATTACATTATTAATTAATGATATGGCTTTTTTAACACCTTTTCCCATAAATCTATTTTCATCATGATCTCTCATCTCTAAAGCTTCATTAGATCCTGTTGATGCACCAGAAGGAACAGAAGATCTTCCTATAGAACCATCTTGTAGAGAAACTTCAGCTTCTACAGTAGGATTTCCTCGAGAATCTATGATTTCACGAGCAATAATATTTTTTATTTTTGACATTTTGTAACCTTATTAATTTTTTATTTTTTATTTTTTGCAATACATTTTATAAAATCTGTGAATAATGGATGTCCATCACGTGGTGTTGAAGTAAATTCTGGATGAAATTGACAAGCTATAAACCATGGATGGTGCAAAATTTCAATAATTTCTACTGTTTTTTGATTTTTTGAACGACCTGTCACTATTAATCCATTTTTTTCTATTTTTTTGAGCAAAATATTATTTACTTCATATCGATGTCTATGTCTTTCTATAATTATGTCTGTTTTATATAAAGATCTAGATAAGCTATTTTTTTTTAATTTACAAATTTTATTTCCTAATCTCATCTTTCCATTAAAATTTTTATTTTTTTGTGTGGTATTATTTTTTGTATCTTCAATTAAATTGATAATTGGAAATTTGCATTTTGGATCAAATTCTGTAGAATTAGCATCTATAATTCCCATAACATTTCTTGCAAATTCTATAATAGCTACTTGCATACCTAAACATATACCAAAATATGGAATATTATTTTCGCGTGCATATTGAACAGATAATAGTTTCCCTTCAATACCTCTATCACCAAAACCTCCTGGTATTAAAATACCATTAAGATTTTGAAGTGGTATATATTTTTTATTTTCTATATCTTGAGAATTAATTAATTTTATTTTGACTTTAATTTGATTTTGTAATCCTCCATGTTTTAGAGCTTCTATAACTGATTTATAAGCATCAGGTAAAGTAATATATTTTCCAATAATTCCAATTATAATTGTATTATGAGAATTTTTTTCTTTGTAAATGACTTTTTCCCACTCTTCTAAATTAGCTTCAGGAGCATTTATTTGAAAATATTCACAAATATATTTATCTAATTTTTGATTTTTTAATAATTTGGGTATTGTATATATTGATTTAACATCTTTCAAAGAAATTACAGCATTCACTGGTACATTACAGAATAATGCAATTTTTTTACGTTCTTTTTTTTTAACATTTTTTTCAGATCGACAAATTAATACGTCAGGTTGTATTCCAATAGAAAGTAATTCTTTAACTGAATGTTGAGTAGGTTTAGTTTTAATTTCTTCAGCCGTAGCAATATATGGAACTAATGTCAAATGTATATATATTATATTTTTTCGACCAATATTGACTGCCATTTGACGAATTGCTTCTAAAAAAGGTAATGATTCAATGTCACCAACCGTACCACCTATTTCTACTAAAATAATATCACTATTTTTAGAACATAAAATAATTCTTTCTTTAATAGCATTGGTAATATGTGGTATTACTTGAATTGTTGCTCCTAAATAGTCTCCTCTTCTTTCTTTTTTTAAAACTTCAGAGTAAATACTACCTGTAGTAAAATTATTAAGATGAGTCATTTTAGTTTTAATAAAGCGCTCATAATGTCCTAAATCTAAATCGGTTTCAGCACCATCTTCTGTAACAAAAACTTCTCCATGTTGCATCGGACTCATTGTTCCTGGATCTACATTTATATATGGATCTAGCTTTATAATAGTTACTTTTAAATTTCGTGCTTCTAATATTGCACCTAACGAGGCAGCTGTAATACCTTTTCCTAAAGATGATACTACTCCACCAGTAATAAAAATATATTTTTTAGTCATTCTAAATAAAAATATCAGTTAAAATGAATAAATAATTCATTATAAAATAAATGTTAATAAAAATTATTTTTGAATTTATTTATTCAATATTTTAGGAGTATAAATAATATAAAATTTATTTTTAAAGAAATTGAGAATAAATAATTTTTATATTTCTAATAAAATTTTTATATAAATTATATTTTATTTAAAATTAAATATTATTTTATAAAATTTTATATTTTTATTAATTATTAATAATTTTTTTATTTTTTTCATTCCATGTATCTCTTAAGCTAACAGTACGATTAAATATTAAATAATTTCTTTGTAAAGTATCAATATCAGTACAAAAATAACCAATTCTTTCAAATTGAAAAAATAATTTAATATTATTTTGAATAATTTTTTTGTGTATTTTTTTTGCTATATTCTTTTCAATAAAACCTTTTTTAGTAACTAAAGATTGTGAATTTAAATTTAATAAAAAATCTTCTTTTTTATCTAAACTTTTAATATTGAATAAAGGTTCATATAATCTAAATTGCGCTGGAAAAGAATATTTTACTGATATCCAGTGTATAACTGATGGATTTTTCTTATCAATTGGCTTTTTTCCTAATGTTTTTAAATTACATGAGCATATTATATAAATAATATTTTCATTTTTATCTTTTTTTATTTTTTCTGCTTTAATGATATAAGCGTATCGTAATCGAATTTCACAACCAATTTTTAATTTTTTATATTGATTGTTATATTTTTCTTGAAAATCATTTCGTTCAATATATAAAATTTTAGTAAAAAAAATTTTCTGAGTTCCTAATTTATCGTTATATGGATGCTTAGGAATAATTAAAACTTCTTCATGATTTTCATTTAAATTATATAAATATATTTTAATTGGATCTAATATTGCCATAGTTCTTATTGCAGTTTTATTTAATTCATTTCTAATAGAATATTCTAACATGGATAATTCTATTAAATTATTTTGTTTTGTTATTCCAATATTTTTACAAAATTCTTTAATAGAAGAGGGTGTATATCCTCTTCTGCGCATTCCTGAAAGTGTTGGCATACGTGGATCATCCCATCCTGAAACAATTTTTTTTTCTACAAGTATTTTTAACTTTCTTTTGGATAAAATAGAATATTCTAAATTTAATCTAGAAAATTCATATTGTTTAGGACGATGTGGTGTATTAATATTTTTTAAAATCCAATTGTATAAATTTTTATTATCCTGAAATTCTAATGTGCAAAGAGAATGCGTGATTTTTTCAATAGCATCTGAAATACAATGAGCAAAATCATACATAGGATAGATGCACCATTTTTTTTTTGTTTGATGATGCTGACAAAATATAATACGATATAAAACAGGATCTCGCATAATTATACAAGCGGAATTCATATTAATTTTTGCTCTTAAAGATGCTTTTCCTTCTGCAAATTCTCCGTTTTTCATTTTTTTAAAAAGTGTTATATTCTCTTCAATACTTCTATTACGGTAGGGACTATTTATTCCTGGTTTTTTTAATGTACCTCGATATTTATGTATTTCTTCTTTTGTTAGTTCATCAACATAAGCTAGTCCTTTTTTAATTAATTTTTTTGCATATTGATAAAATATTTCAAAATATTCTGAAGCATAGTGAATATTTTGATATTTTTGATATCCTAACCATGTGATATCATACTTAATTGCATTGATATATTTAATATTTTCTTTTATTGGGTTTGTATCATCAAATCGTAAATTACATTTTCCTTGATATATTTTTGCTAATTCAAAATTTAAACAAATTGATTTTGCATGTCCTATATGAAGATATCCATTCGGTTCTGGTGGAAAACGTGTATGAAAAAACATTTTTTTTTGTTTTTTTAAGTCATGATCAATTATATGACTAATAAAATTATTATTATATTCATTAATTGTAGTATTCATTTTTTTCCTATATATAATTTTGATAAAAATATTCTTTTATAATATATTATTTAATTCATTATTTTATTAAAATTTATTGATAATATTAAAAAATGTTGTTGATTATTCAATATATCTCATATAAAATATATTATTAATTTTTAATATATAAAAAATATTTTAAAATATATAGGCTATGTAGCTCAGTTGGTTAGAGCACAGCACTCATAACGCTGAGGTCATGGGTTCAATTCCCATCATAGCCAATAAAGTTTTACGGGAGTGGCGAAATTGGTAGACGCACCAGATTTAGGATCTGGCACCGAAAGGTTTGCGAGTTCAAGTCTCGCCTCCCGTATTTTTAAAAATATAAAATATTAAAAATAATTAAATAAAAATGGGGTATAGCCAAGTGGTAAGGCACCGGTTTTTGATACCGGCATCCCTGGTTCGAATCCAGGTACCCCAGCCATTCTAGATATTATCTTCTTTTTTTCTTATATAATCAATTTACCTGTAATAAAAAATCGTTATTTTTAAAATAAATATTTTTATATTTAAAAAATATGAGATTTATAGTAAACAAATAGAATAAAATATATGATTTTTTATTTTAATGTATTTATTTAAAATAAAATAGGTTTTTGATATATGAATATAAATTTATTGAAAAAAAAAGCAGCATGGGAAGCGTTAAAATATATACGTCCAAATACAATTGTAGGAGTAGGAACGGGAAGTACTATATATTATTTTATTGAAGCCTTAAGTACAATAAAACACTTCATTACTGGAGTAGTTTCTAGCTCTCATGTCTCTACTTTATTATTACAAAAACAAGGAATAAAAGTATTTAATGTAAATGATTTTCATTCTATAGATACATATGTTGATAGTGCTGATGAAATTAATAATAAAATGCAAATGATTAAAGGTGGAGGCGGGGCTTTAACTGGCGAAAAAATTATATCTTCAATGTCAAAAAAATTTATTTGTATTGTTGATGCATCTAAGCAAGTAACAACATTAGGAAAATTTCCTCTTCCAATTGAAATTATTCCTATGGCTAAATCCTATATTGCAACAGAAATAATAAAAATAGGTGGTTATCCAGAATATAGAAAAAATTTTTTTACAGATAATCGAAATATTATTATAGATGTTTATAATTTAAATATTCAAGATCCCATTGCCATGGAAAAAAAAATTAATTCTTTATCTGGTGTAGTAACTGTTGGATTATTTTTTTTAAGAAAATCTGATATTGTTATTATTAGTGCAAAAAATGGAATAAAAACTTTAAAAAAATAAACTGTAATTTCACTTTTAACATATGAATATTTATTTTTTGAAATATTTTTTATTTGAGATCTCCCAATCTATATTGTAAGATAGAAATTGCAGTAATAGATGCGGTTTCTGTTCTTAAAATTCTAGGTCCTAAAGAAAGAGAAATAAATCCATCATTAGTAATTTTTTCAATCTCATTATCAGAAAAACCTTTTTCAGATCCAATAAGAATACGAATTTTTTTTATAGATTTTTTTAAACTTTGTATTTTTAATATTGATTTTGGATGAAAAACTACTTTAGTTACATTGATTTGATATTTTTTGCACCATGAATGTAAACTAATAGGTTCTTCAATTTTTGGAATAATATTTCTTTTACATTGTTGACATGCAGCAATTGCGATTTTTTTCCAATGTATCATTTTTTTTGAAATACGTTTAAAATTTTTTTTTAAATTACATTTTTCAGAAAATAATGGTGTTATAATATTGACTCCAAGTTCAATAGATTTCTGAATAGTAAAATCCATTTTTTCATTTTTTGAAATAACTTGTCCTAGATGAATGTCTAAAGCAGATTCTACATTTTTATATTCTTTTTGAAATATTAAAATAGTCACTGTTTTTTTATGAATATTAAATATTTTTGATAAAAAAATATAATTAGTATTATTAAATACTTCTAAAATATCATTAATATTCATTCTTAATACATTGATAATATAGTGAGATTCAGATATAGACAATATAACAATTTTATTAATTTTTAAAGACAATTCTATAAAGATACGTGGTGTATTTTTTTTCATTTTTTTATATTATAGCATTGATGATAAACATAATAATTATGATTACCTTGTATTTTAAATATTTCTTTTTCTCTTAAACATTCCCATTTAGTTACAGGAAACTTATGATCCCACATTATAAATAATTTTTTTTGATTTTTAGATAAAGAAATAGAATATTTTTTATGCATATAAAAATAAGTTCTAGCTATTATTCCTTTAGATCGATCAGGTGGTTCTATTCTTTTATTTTTAAAATCTATTTTTATTTTACATTTTCCATATTGGTAAGAAATATCATTCCATTGACTATACATGAAATTTGAACGATCACCATTAATTTCCCCAATAGCCGGTTGTAAATTATGAAGATCAGATTCAATTTTTTGGTATTTTTTATCATGATCACAACCTTTTCTTCCTCCTTTTTTCCAACATTGTTTCATATGTCCAAATTGCCATGCTGGAACTATATGTTCCCATTCAATTCTCATTGCACGATTTTTATTTTTTCTAATTTTGTATCCACAAGATGATAAATCTGGTATACCTTTTTTATTTTTCCATATAATTTTACATCCACAATAAAAAGATCCAGGTATTTTTTGATGAATTTGACTAGCTATGATTTTAGCTTGATAAAAAGTATTTATATTTTTTTTACTTTGTTCTGGTTTTTTTGAATATAAAAAAAAAATAATATACTTATTATAATTATACATATTATTTTAAACATATTTATCTCAGATTGATAAAAAATAAATATTAACATGATAGATTTATATTTTAAATAAAAATTTTATTATTAATATTTTATTATATTAATAGTACATAATAATATCTTGAAGATTTTATATTATAAATATAGTTATTAATAATAAAATTTTTATTTTAGACATAATATTAAATAAACTAATTAAAATAAAAATATTTTATATAGACGTATAAAATTATGTAATGAATATTTATATTTTATAAAAAAATATTTTTTTATTTATATATATATTCTTCAAAAGATAAAATATCTTCTTTTTTTATTTTTTTTTGCTTATTATGTGATTCTATTACTTCTTTTTTAAAATCACTTTTCTTTAAAATAGAAAAAGGAGTATTGATAAATGTATTATAATATTTTTGAGCTAATAATAATCCCGTTTTTTCAATTCCTTTATTAATAAAAAGATTTAAACATTTTGCTGAATAAGTAAGTTCTGGATTTTGAAAACATAGTATTTTTTTTTGACATACATTTTGATATAATTTATATGGTGTATTATAATCAAGTGTTTTAGCAATTTCTTCTAAATCTTGAAATATTATTTTGCTAATTTCTACTAGTGTTATTTTTTCTTTTTTTATATTTTTATAAATAGTTTGATTAGGTTTTCTTCCTTCAAAAATAATTCTTTTCCAATTTTGATTAATTAATAGAAAATCTTTTTTATTGATTTTAGGAGAATCTATTAAAGCACACCAAATTAAAAATAAATCTAATAATAATATTTGATTTTTACTAATTCCAATAGGAGAAAAAGGATTAAGATCTAAAGATCTTATTTCAATATATTCAATACCTCGGTTTTTAAGAGCATCAGATAATAGCTCTCCATGTTTTACATTTCTTTTGGGACGTATTTGTGTATATAATTCGCTTTCCATCTGTAAAATATTTGTATTTAATTGTTGAAAATTTCCATTTTTATCTTTTACTCCTATTTTAAAAAATTTTTTTGATGTTGTTTTCATAGCATTTTTTAAAGATTGAATATATGTATCTAAGTTATTAAAAGTAATATTTAAATCTAATATCGATGTACTAGTATATCCAACATCACTTAATCTGAGTGAAGTAGAC
This sequence comes from Buchnera aphidicola (Pterocomma populeum), assembly GCF_049314985.1. Lineage (GTDB taxonomy): Bacteria > Pseudomonadota > Gammaproteobacteria > Enterobacterales > Enterobacteriaceae > Buchnera > Buchnera aphidicola_BQ. The sequence continues at coordinate 13,567 of NZ_CP186013.1, read as the reverse complement.
CAAGGTAAATATAGTGTATTATCTTTATTTTTTTTAAATTTATAAATATTATTTTTTAAAAAACATGATGATATTGCAGGAGATGCACCAAACAGATAAGGAATAATCCATCCAAATCGATAGTAATTTCGAATTAAATGTAAATATCCTGATGAGATATATTCTTTTTCATTTGTTATATTTTTATTTTTATTCCATTTTTTCCAAAATGATATCGGTAATGAAAAATTATAGTGTACTCCTGAAATAGTATTGACTAATGCTCCGTATCTATTTTTTAATCCTAATCTATATATATGTTTCATTTTTCCAAGATTAGAATCTCCATATTGCGCTATTTTAATATTATATAAATTTTTTTTTATATATGGAATACTTAATGGCCACATAAGTTCATTTTTAATCTTATGTGTTACAAATTTATGAAGATCGTGTAAAAAGAAAATTAAATAATCTATATCATTGCTTTTAGGAGTAATAAATTCTAGTAAATTTTCTGCAAAATCAGTTGTTATCCATTTATGTGTTAATGCTGATCCTAAAACATATGGATGTTTTTTTAAAGAAAAATTTCCATTTTTTTGTATTCTTAAAGTTTCACGTTCAATTCCTCGAAAAATACCTTTTAATATTTTGGGATTTTTTTTAATCCAGGAAATGTTTTTCGAGATATTGTATATCAATTTTTTCTCCTATATTAATTTTTTGGTTTATAGAATGTTTTTATGCATTTATTTAATATTAAAATTTACAATAATGGTAACTATATAATTTTGAGGTAATATAGATGTGATTGAGTAATGAGATATTAATAGACTATTTTTTACATTTTGCATCCGGAAGGATTTGAACCTCCGACCTCTCGGTTCGTAGCCGAGTGCTCTATCCAACTGAGCTACGGATGCAATTTTAAAATAAGTGGCGGTGAGAGAGGGATTCGAACCCTCGATGCAGTTTTACTACATACTCCCTTAGCAGGGGAGCGCCTTCATCCTCTCGGCCATCTCACCTGATTTTATATAATATTAAATTAAAAATTTTTGTTTTCTATGATATTACTTTTTTACTTTATAAGTCAAATATTTTTTATATTTTTAGAAAATAAAAAAATAAACTGCATCTTACTTAATTGTAGTAAGACGCAGTTTTTATCAAGAGTTTTTAGATTGTTTTTTTTCCGCTTGAATACGCTGATAAATTTCTTCACGATGTACTGAAATTTCTTTAGGAGCATTAACACCAATACGAACTTGATTACCTTTTACTCCTAGTACTGTTACAGTTATTTCATCACCAATAATTAGTGTTTCACCAACTCGTCGCGTAAGAATGAGCATTCTTTATTCCTTGAAGAAGTAAAATAGTTTAGTTTATTTATACTATTATTATGATAATATAGAATTAAATATAGACCATAAAAATATATTAATAATATATTGATATAAAAATATCTGTTTTTTATATCCTTAATTTTATTTACAATCATTGATTAAGTATTTTTTTATGAATCCATAATTTAATATGTTGTAAAGCTAAAGGTAATTTTTGAATATTGATGCCACCACCTTCGGCCATTTCATTATTACCTCCTCCTTTTCCATGAGTTTTTTGTAAAAGTTCTTGAATAATTTTTTTTGCTGTTATGCAATTAATTAAATTTTTTGATACATAAGATATAGCTGTAATATTTTTATCTTTTTTATTAATGAATAAAATAATTCCTTTTTCAAATTTATTTTTTAATTGATTTATAATAGTTCTTAATGTTTTTAAATGATTTTCATATAATATTTCTATTAAAATTTTTACGTCTTGTATATGTTCAATTTTTTCTATTAATTTTTTAATTTGATATTTATTTGTTTTATCTTGTAATTGTTTTACTTGTTTTTCTAAAGAATATATTTGAATAATTAATTTATTTATGTTTTCTTTAATATTAGAATTGTTAGATTTTAAAATAAGAGAAATATCTTGGATATCATGATCTATTTTATGTAGATAATCGATAGTGCTTTCTCCAGTTATAGCTTCTATTCTTTTTATTCCTGATGCTATACTAGAATAAGATATAATTTTAAAATATCCGAGATCGCCTGTTCTTGTAGCATGAGTACCTCCACATAATTCTATAGAGAAATCATTAATAGATATTACACGAACTATAGGTTTATATGAATATTCAAATAAAGAAATTGCTTTTCGTTTTTTTGCCTCCTTTAAAGATATTTCTTGACTGGTAATTAAAATATTATTTTGAATTTTTAAATTAATTATTTTTTCAATTTTTTGTAGTTGAGATAAGTTAATGTGTTTAGGATATGAAAAATCAAATCTTAAATATTTATCAGTTACTAATGAGCCTTTCTGAGCAACATTATCACCTAAATTGCATCTTAATGCTGCATGTAATAAATGTGTTGCTGTATGATTTAATTGAATATTATTTCGATGTACTGTATCAATCTTACTATAAATATGATCATTAATTGTCATCTTACCTATAATTAATTTTCCAATATGTCCTATTGTATTTCCATATTTTTTTGTATCTTCTACTTTAAAATAAGATTCAGTATTATATAATTTACCGATATCCCCAATTTGACCGCCTGATTCTGCATAAAAAGATGTTTGATTAAGAAAAATTATTCCTATTTGATTTTTTTCAATTTTTTTTACTTCTTTATTTTGAATAAAAATTGTTTTTATTACTGCATGAGTTTTATATTTTTGATAACCTTGAAAATAGCATGTATCATTATTATTTAAAATAATTGCTTCATTATAATTTTTATAAAATTTATTACTAAGACTAGATTTTTTTTTTTGTTTTTCTTTTTCTTGGTTATATTCTTGGTAATTTATTTTAATTTTATGTTCATAACAAACATCAGCTGTTAAATCAATGGGAAATCCAAATGTATCATATAAATAAAATGCTATATCACCATTTAATATACCATTTTTTGTTTTTTGAATTTCTTTTTTTAATAATTTTAGCCCTTTATCAAGAGTTTTGGTAAATTGAATTTCTTCTATTTTTAGTATATTTTCAATCTTTTCTTTGTTACAATTTAGTTTATTATGAAATGGTTCCATAATTTTAATAACAGAAGGAATTAGTTTATAAAAAAATATCTCTTTTATTCCTATTTTATGTCCATGTCTTAATGCTCTGCGAATAATTCTTCTTAAGACATAACCGCGATGTTCATTAGAAGGAATAATATTATCAGAAATAAGGTATGCACAAGATCGAATATGATCTGCAATTATTTTAAATGAAGGATGATTTAAATCTTTAATAGGGCTAAAATAAGATATAGATTTAATTAATTCCTGAAATATATCAATTTTATAATTAGATAGTACATTTTGTAAAACAGAAGCAATTCTTTCTAGTCCCATTCCAGTGTCAATAGACTTAGCTGATAATGGAATAATTTTAGTGTCAGAAATACGATTAAATTCTATAAAAACAATATTCCAAATTTCAAGTAAATAATCTTGTTTTTTTTCAAATGTATCAAGATGATGGTTTAATGTATTTTGTTCGCAATCATAAAATATTTCAGTACATGGACCGCATGGTCCAGTATCTCCCATTTGCCAAAAATTATCAGAATTATATTGAATATTATCTTTATCACCTATTATAATGATTCGATCAGGAGGTATTTCAATGATCTTATTCCATATTTCATAACTTTCTTTATCATCTTTATAGACAGAAATCCATAGTTTTTTTTTAGGGATATTAAACCATATTGGAGATGTTAGTAATTCCCAAGCATACATAATAGCTTCTTTTTTAAAATAATCATTAAAACTAAAATTTCCTAACATTTCAAAAAATGTATGATGACGTGTTGTATATCCTACATTTTCTATATCATTATGTTTGCCTCCTGTTCTTAAACAACGCTGTACAGTAGTTACACGTGGATGTGGTCTTTTTTTTTCATTTAAAAAAATATCTTTAAATTGATTCATTCCTGCATTTGTAAATAATAATGTATTGTCATTATGAGGGACTAAAGAACTGCTAGGTAATACTATATGTCCTTTTTTTTTAAAAAAATTTAAAAAATTACTACGTATTTCATTAGTTGTTTTATTCATATGATCTCTTAAAATAGATTAAATTTATTGTATAATAATGCAATAATATTGAATTTTTTATATTATTTTATAAATATATCAGTTGATTAATTATAATGATTATTTTTTTAAATAGGGTTTGATTTAATAATATTAGATATTGTATTGGCAGTTTTAATAATATGTAATATGCGATAAGATTTTTCCATTAATAATAGTGTTTTTTGTATAATTAATGTATCTGGATATTTTTTAATTATATCGTCTCCACGATTAATAACTGATATATATTCTTTTTTTAAGAAATAATATTTGAGTATTTGGAAGTAATGCATAGCTAAACGATTTTTTACACATGCTATATCTTTTTTTATATTAATTAAATATACACTGTTTGGATAATTAAAAATTATATTTTTGAGTTGGAAAAATGCTTTCATGGCATAAATTGGATCTTGTTGATAATATTTTATAGGTATATATTTGAAATATATATTTTGATCTAATTTTATATAAATTAAACTTTCTATATATAAAATATAATCTATATTTTTATGTTGAGGATATAATTTTTTAAATATTTTTATTTTTTCTTGTGCTTTATAAAAATTAGAATTTTTATAATAGGCATAAATTAGATTCATTTGAATTTTATCATTATCAAATTTCATTACATTAATTTTGTTTATATTTTTTAATATTGTTATAGCATCAATAAATTTTTGATTTTTTAGTTTATTTTGTGCTTGTATATATAAAGCATGAATATTAATAAAATTATTTTTATGTAATGGTTGACATTGTAATGTAAAACTAAAAAAAATAATAATGGTAATAAATATAATATTTTTTATTTTTTTCATTTGTATATAATCAGTATAAATTAATAATTTTTATTTATTAATGTTTTTAATAGATACAATATAGAATATCATATTATATAAAAATTAAAGATTTAGATTTAAATAAAAAATTTTATATATTTAGGATAATGACGTTGAAAAAAAATAAATTAAGTGTTATTTTACCCTATTTTTTGTTTTTCGGTAAAAGAATAGATCAAATTTTATCACATTTTTTTCAAGAATATTCTCGTTCTTTTTTAAAAAAATGTATTCTTAATAATCAGGTATTGGTTAATGGAAAAATTGAAAATCATCCTGATAAAAAAATGATTGGTGGTGAAAAAATTGTTGTTTTACTTTTTAATATTGAACCTATGATTGATATTCCTGAAAATATTTTTTTAGATATTGTTTATGAAGATGAAGATATATTAGTTATTAATAAACCAGCTGGTTTAGTTGTGCATCCTGGAGCTGGTAATAGAAACGGAACATTATTAAATGCTTTACTTTATCGTTATATAACTATTCATAATTTACCTCGGGCTGGTATTGTACATAGATTAGATAAAGATACTAGTGGATTAATGGTTATTGCAAAAACAATTATTTCTTATACATATTTATTTAATTTATTAAAAAATCGAAAGATTATTCGAAAATATCAAGCTATTGTACAAGGTAGTATGATTTCAGGTGGAATAATAGACGCGCCTATCATGCGTCATCATATTAAAAGAACATGTATGATGGTAAATGATTTAGGAAAAAAATCAGTTACACATTATAAAATTATTAAAAAGTTTTCGTTATATACACATATTTCTGTACAGTTAGAAACTGGGAGAACACATCAGATTCGTGTACACATGTTACATATTGGTTATCCTATAGTTGGAGATTCTGTATATAATCGAAACTTTCATCATCCTATTACTAACATAAAACAGAAAAATCAAAAAATTTTTTTTCCTCGTCAAGCATTGCATGCTTATCATCTTTCTTTTTGTCATCCTATTACAAAAAAAAAGATGAAATGGATTATTTCATTACCAAAAGATATGATTACTTTACTTAAAATACTATAATTTATTTAAGAAATGATTTTTTATAATAATAGTCTTTTTGCTGCTGTCTTCAAAGCCCATGTATATCCATCTATTCCTAAACCACAAATTACACCTTGAGAAATATCAGACAGCCATGAATGAGATCGAAAATGTTCTCGAGCATAAATATTAGAAATATGCACTTCGATAAAAGGAATATTTACTGCTATTAATGCATCTCTAATTGCAATACTAGTATGAGAAAAAGCAGCAGGATTAATAATAATATAATTAATATTATTTTTAGAAGCGTGAATATGATCAATTAAAACATGTTCTGCATTGGATTGAATATGACTTAATTCTATATTTAATTTTTCAGCTTCTTTTTGTAGTTTTATTAATAAATTAGATAATGTATTATTGCCATAAATATTAATTTCTCTACTTCCTAAAAGATTGAGGTTAGGCCCATTAAGTAATAAAATTTTTATTTTATTTTGTTTCATATTTTATCGCTTTGTTTTAATATTATGAAAAATAAACTTTTAAAAATAATGGTATTATATTCTGTATAATGTATTCTTTAAATAAAGAATACTATATTATATATTTTATGTATTCGAAATATTTTTTTGAATAATAATATATTAACTTCATTATTGTAATATAATTATACATTTATTACACATTTTAATAAATTTTATTAACATGATTACCTAATAAGTGAGTAAAAATGACATTTGAATCAGTTACTGAATCTTTATTAATGATGAATAAAATAAATATTCAGGATATTTTATCATCTTTAGATGAATTATATATAAAAGATGTAGATTTTGGCGATTTTTATTTTCAGTCTAATATTAATGAATCTTGGTCTTTAGAAAATAAATTAGTGAAAGAAGGATATTATCATTCAGATCAAGGTCTCGGTATTAGAATAATTCAAGGGGAAACAACTAGTTTTGCATATGCGGATCAAATATCATTAGATTCATTAAGAAAAACCATGCATATGGCTCAGAGTTTTATGAAGATACAAAAAAAGAATAAAAATATATCATATATAAAAAAAAAAATAAATCCATTTTATAATATCATTAATCCGTTGAATACTCTTTCATCACGAGAAAAAATAGATTTATTATATAGAATAGATAGTCTAGCAAGAAAAATAGATCATCGTGTAACCGAAGTTAATGCTCATTTAACTAGTTCTTATGAAAAAATATTAGTTGTTGCTACAGATGGTGATTTAGTAACAGATATTAGACCATTAGTTCAAATTTCTATTCATGTTTTAGTAGAAGAAGATGGAAAAAGAGAATCTGGTAAGAGCGGTGGAGGTAGTCGTTCTGGTTATCAGTTTTTTTATGATCAAGATGATGTTCATAGTGATATTAGAATTGATTATTGGACAAAAGAAGCTGTTCGTATAGCATTGTTAAATTTATCATCTAAAAATGCTCCTTCAGGTAGTTTTCCAGTAGTATTAGGATCTGGATGGCCAGGTGTTTTATTACATGAGGCAGTAGGTCATGGTTTAGAAGGTGATTTTAATAGAAAAGGAACTTCAATATTTAGTAATATTATCGGAGAAAAAGTAGCTTCAGAATTATGTACTATCATTGATGATGGAACAATGTATGGAAAAAGAGGTTCTTTAAACATAGATGATGAAGGTGTTCCAGGGCAGTATAATATATTAATTGAAAAAGGAATTTTAAAAAAATATATGCAGGATAAACTAAATGCGCGTTTAATGGGAACAAAATCTACAGGTAATGGACGGCGTGAATCTTATGCTCATGTTCCGATGCCTAGAATGACAAATACTTACATGTTATCTGGCGAATCTAATATAGATGATATTATTAACAGTGTAGATTATGGTATATATGCAGTAAATTTTTCTGGTGGACAAGTAGATATTACTTCGGGAAAATTTGTATTCTCTACTTCAGAAGCATATTTAATTGAAAAAGGAAAAATTACTACTCCTATTCATAATACTATGCTTATTGGATCAGGTTTAGAAGTTATGAATAATATCTCAATGGTAGGAAATGATTTTAAAATGGATGATGGTGTAGGAATGTGCGGAAAAGATGGTCAAACTATTCCGGTAGGTATTGGGCAGCCGTCTATGAAAATTGATAAATTAACGATAGGTGGAATAAGTTAATTATATATGTATTTATAATATAGATGCAGTCAATTGTAATATCATGACTGCATATTAATTTTTATTGAGCACTACTTGACTCGTTCTTTAATTCTTGCAGATTTTCCAGTTCTTGTTCTTAAATAATATAATTTTGCCTGTCTGACAAATCCTTTTCGTTTAATAACAATACTATTAATACTATGTGAATGAGTTTGAAAGACTCTTTCTATACCTTCTCCATTGGATATCTTTCGTACTGTAAAAGATGAATTTAAATGACGATTTCTAATAGATATAACTGTACCTTCAAAAGCTTGTAATCTTTTTTTTGAACTTTCAATAACCCATACTTTTACTTCAATAGTATCTCCAGGACGAAATTTAGGGATATTATTTTTTAGTTGTTCTTTTTCTATTGTTTGAATGATATTATTCATGTTTTTCCTAAAAATGAAATTTATTTTTATTAAATTATTTATGGTTTTTTATTTTGATTATAAAAATTATTTTTAAATTCGTTTAAAAGATTTTCTTCTTCTTTTGTTAAGGAGATATTCTTTAATATATCTGGTCGTTTCATCCATGTTTTTCCAATGGCTTCTTTTAAACGCCAGATACGAATATTTTTATGATGTCCAGATAATAATATTGAAGGTACTGTCATATTTTTTATAGTTTGTGGACGGGTATAATTAGGGTAATCAAAAAATCGATTAGAAAAAGAATCTTCTTCTATAGATTCTGTTTTTTCAATTACCCCTGGAATCAATCGAGATGTAGCATCAATAATATTCATTGCTGCTAGTTCACCTCCTGTTAAAATATAATCTCCAATAGACCATTCTTCATCTACTTGATGATTAATAATACGTTGATCTATACCTTTATATCGACCACATATAAAAATAATTTTTTTGTTGTTTAATAGGTATTTTATTTCCTTTTGTTTAAATTTAATACCTTGTGGTGATAAATAAATAACTTTTGTATTTTTTTCTAAAGATTTTGCTTTTTGAATAGCTGCATATAATGGTTCAAAACTCATTAACATACCAGGTCCTCCTCCATAAGGACGATCATCTATAGATTTATATTTTTTATTTGTAAAATCTCTTGGATTAAAAAAATTAATTATTATGCGTTTTTTTTTAAATGCTCTTCCAATAACACCATAATTTGTGATAGCACGGAACATTTCTGGAAAAATAGTAACAATATGAAAATACATTATGTTTTTTTTATATTTTTTTTTATTTCATTATTCATAATTAATTCCAATTTACATAAATTATTTTATTAGTATTATCAATTTTTTTAATTATTTTATAATAAATAATAGGAATTAATATTTCTTTTTTATTTAATAATTGAAATTGATTTTTTATAATTAATATATCGTTATATGCTGTTCTTATTAAATTAATAACATTACCTAAGTATATATTTTTTGTATTAAATACTTTATAATTAATAATATCTTGCCAATAATATTCGTCGTTTTTTAATTTAGGTAACTGATTTGCATAAATTAATATATTTTTATTTGTAAATTGTGTTGCGATGGAACGATTAATAATATTTTTAATATTAACAATAAAATTATTTTTATGTTTTTTCCAAGTATTTAAATCAATTTTTTTAAAATATTTATCTTCTATGATAAACCATGGAGAATAGTGAAAAATATTTTCTTTTTTTTCTGTAAAGGAAAATAGTGTTATCCATCCTAATATTCCATATGTTTTTCCAAATTTTCCTATTATTATTCTGTCATTTTTTTCTTTTATAATATTATTTTTTTTCATTAGCAATTTTGATTATTTTTTTCACTCTCTCTGACATTTGTGCTCCTTTTTTAATCCAATATTCAATTCTTGGAATATTTACTTGAATTTTACTTGATTGACCTGTAGCTATTGGATTAAAATAACCTATTTTTTCAATAAATCGACCATTTCTAGAAAATCTACTATCAGCGATAATCATTTTATAAAAAGGACGTTTTTTTGTTCCATGTCGAGCTAATCGAATTTTTACCATGTTTATCTCACTTAATCAATTATATAATTTATTGATATATGTATTATATTAAATTTTATTTTACATCAAAGTAGAAAAAAATCATAATTAGATACATTATATTTATTATTTTTTTGGTAAAATATTTTTTATTCCCTTCATTATTTTACTTATTCCTCCTGTTTTAATTTTTTTCATCATTTTTTTTACATTATCAAAATTTTTTAATAATTTGTTAAGATCTTGAATTGTTGTTCCTGAACCTAATGCAATTCTTTTTTTTCGAGAACCTTTTATTATATTTGGTGTTATTCTTTCTTTTGGTGTCATAGAAAATATCATTGCTTCTATTTTAGTTAGTATATTTTCATCATAATTTAACATTTTATTTTTAGATAATGTATTTTTTTGAGAAAATTTTTCTATTAAATAGTTTAGTCCTCCAATTTTTTTCATTTGTTTAATTTGTATTAAAAAATCATTTAAATCAAAGTTATGACCTAATTTTATTTTTTTAGTTAATTTTTTTACCTGTAATTTATCAATTTTATTTTCTATATTTTCAATCAGGGAGAGTACATCTTCCATTCCTAAAATTCTATTAGCCATTCTTTCAGGATTAAAAATTTCTAATTGTTCTATTTTTTCCCCAGTGCCAATAAATTTAATTGGTTTTTCAATAATATATTTAAGAGATAATGCAATTCCTCCTCTTGCATCACTATCAGTTTTTGTTAAAATAATACCTGAAATATCAATATAATTTTTGAAAATTTTAGCCATATTAATAGAATCTTGACCCATCATTGAATCAACAACTAAAATCGTTTCAATCGGTTTTGATAAATTTTGTATTTCTTTAATTTCATTCATTAAAATTTCATTAATATGTAAACGTCCTGCAGTATCAATTAACAAAATATCATATAATTTTTTTTGAGCATAGATAATAGATTTTTTTGTAATTTCAATTGGATTTTGATAATGGAAAGATGGAAAAAAATCTATGTTTATTTGTTTAGACAATATTTCTAATTGTTTAATGGCAGCAGCACGATATATGTCTGTAGATACAGTAAGTATTTTTTTTTTATATTTATTTTGAATAAATCTTGCTAATTTTGCTAAACTTGTAGTTTTTCCTACTCCTTGTAAACCCGTGATTAAAATAATTGCTGGAGGTTGAGTAGAAAAATTTAAATTATTATTTGATTCTCCCATTGCTAATATCAATTCTTGTTTTACAATTTTTATAAACTCTTGTCCTGGTGTTAAGCTTTTATTAATTATATGTCCAATAGATTTTTGTTTTACATTGTTTATAAATATTTTAATAACTGATAATACTACATCTGCTTCTAATAATGCTTTACGTACTTCTCTGATTGTATCTTTGATATTATCTTCTGTTAGTCTTCCTTTGTTAATAATTTTTCGAAAAGTTTGTGAAAGACGTGCAGTTAAGTTATCAAACATTTTTTTTACTCATTTTAAAGTGAATAATAATTATAAAAATTATTATAATGATGATGATATATATAAAGTTTAATTATTATATATTTTTATAAGACAACAGATGTGATTTTTTCATTAGGATAACAACCTAAAATTTTTACAAAATTACTATTTTTTTTAATTTTGTTTAATATTTTTTGCATAGATAATAATGATATGTTTAATAAGATATCAATATATACTAATTCTTCTTTTAAATTATTGATGTTTTTTTGAATAGATATGATTCTCATAATTATATTTTCTTGTTGTAATATTGAGGATATTTTTATCAAATCTTCTGAATTATTTTTTATACTAAATATTAGTGTTGTTTTAGAAGGAATATGTGGAGAAATTTGTATTTTATGTTTAGTTAATAATACAAATCTTGTAATATTTTTTTCTTGATTGGTTAATTGAGTAGCTAAGGTACTTAGTTTATAAATTTTTCCTCCTATTTCACTGCCAAGAGCTGCGTTAGTAATGCTATTATAATGTATGACTTTTTTTATTGCATCTGCTGTACTTTTAGTGTATTTAATCTTCCAATGTTTAAATTGACTTAAAAATTTACTACACTGTTTCAGTGGTTGTGGATGACTATATACTGTTGTTATATTTTTAAACTGAGCATTATCTATTGCTAGTAAACAATGATTAATATGAATATTAATTTCTCCTATAATGGATAAATTAGTTTTTTCTAATATATATAATACTTCATCAATTGCTCCAGAAGAACTGTTTTCAATAGGTAAAAATGCACAATCTATTTCGTTTTTTTCAACTGAGTTAACGATTTCTTGAAATGTTAAAAATGATTTTTCAATAATTTTTTTATAATTTATATCTGTATATTTACGAACGGCAATATGTGAATAAGAACCATTAGGTCCTAGAAAACCAACTTTTAATATATTATTTTTGTCGTGATTATAAAGTTTTTGTAATGATTTATATTGTGTTAATACTGATTCTTTAATGATTAATTGAAAAATCTGTATTATATATTCTTGACTAAAATGATATTTTTTTCCTAAAGTAATTAAATTTTTTAACATTTTTTTTTCACGGTCTATATCACGTACATCTTGATGATTTTTAATTTTAGTTTCAGAAACAGATAAAATTAATTCTTTTCTTTTAAATAATAATTGAATAATTTTTTCATCAATATTATTAATTTTATCTCGAAGATGTGATAAAGAAAGCATAGAATTCATAATTAATAACCTATAAATATAAAATGAATTATTTATTATATATCATTTTTATGAAATCATATTTCATTTTTTTATAATGAATATTATTAAATACTAAAATTTTTTACAATAATTTTAGATATTTCAATATTTAATAAATATTTTTAGTAAAAATATATTAACTATATCTTATTCATTATAATCATAGTATTATTTCCCATTATAAATAATTATTTTTGAAGTGGATTTTATATGACAACTTTCTCTACTAAATTAGCGGATATAAAAAAAAAATGGTATTATGTTGATGCTACTAATAAAGTGTTAGGAAGACTAGCAAGTGCATTATCAATAAGATTAAGAGGAAAGCATAAAGTAGAATATAGCCCTCATCTTGATACAGGGGATTATATTATTGTACTAAATGCTGCAAAAATATTAGTAACAGGTAAAAAAAATAAAAATAAAATTTATTATCATCATACAGGTTATACAGGCGGGATTAAACAATTAAGATTTGAGGAAATGATAGCTCGTTATCCAGAGCGTGTCATTGAACATGCTGTAAAAGGAATGTTACCTAAAGGATCTTTAGGTCGTGCTATGTTATTAAAATTAAAAGTTTTCTCAGATGAAAAACATATTCATATGGCACAATGTCCACAATTATTACATATTTAA